>JADHNJ010000027.1 GCA_016779565.1 Pseudomonadales bacterium | reverse complement strand
AGTCGTCGGTGGTGAAGGGTTCGCTGCCGAGTTCAATTCGACCAGGTTGAGCATTTTCAAAGGCAGCCGCGCGCCATATGGCACCCCCCATGCCGACATAATAAATGAACATGACGGTGCACATCGCTGCAAATTCTGACTCAAACTGAGCAAAGGTATAGTCGGGATAGCGCTCGGTCTTGCGCATAAATTCATCATAAAAGGTCTTTAGAATACGATTTCTGTTCTCTGCAGCATAGACTTCAGGCAACACGCTGCCGCTGCTCATAAGGTAGGCTAAATCTGAGGGCACGGGGCCCTTAAACATGAGCTGAAAATCAATCGTGAGCCATCCGTGAGGGTTCTCGGGGGATTTCGGACAGAAAAACAAGTTGTCACCCCTCAAATCTCCATGGCTCAAGGTGCAGGTTGCACCTGCGGCTGGATCAATTTGCGCAAAATGCGCGTCCAGCTTGTTAGTGAACAGTTCTGAAACCCCGGTCCCGAAATGTGCCTGCCAGGATACCCCATCGGTTAGATCTGAGGTTTCCAGGGAAAGCGTTTTATCAAATAATTTGGCGCCTGCTGGCATGATTTCTTTGTATAGGGCAAGGTTCTCGGCAGAACTCCAGTGGCTAACGCCAAATTCAGCAAGCGTTGCTGCTCTGTCGCCCTGGTCACAGCCTTCCCAACTGACCGCGCACTCTACGAGGCCCGGTATCATTTGTAGTACCTCGTCTAAATTGAGTTCATGCTCGTGGACTTTTTGCGTGCCAAACTGATCGACGTCGGCCATGATCAGTCCGTAATGACGGCTAGATTCATCAAAATCGGCAAGCAATACCTTGGGTCGAGGAAAAAACTGATCCTCAGGCAACATATACCCCTTGATATCTTTGATAAACATATCGCTAATGGCCTCGCCCGGTAACATTTCGAAATCTGGCCAAGCTTTGGCGACGAAGTGGCTCGGACAATCAGTAGGATTCTTAAAATGGCAATGAATTTTTTTAATATCCGAGAAATAGCCTGCAGTCATGCCAACCCCAGATTCATCCATGGTTACAACGGTATTGTCCTGTTCAAGCAATCCTCGCGCCTGCAGCAGCTGGGTCATATAGTCTGAGTTAATATCTGACAAGCGTGCGGGCAAAACCATATGTTGCGGTAATGTCGATAGTTCGGATGCGGTCACAGATCACCTCTTTTAATGATATTCAATACTCGTAATAACGGCATTCAACTGTGCTCGAAAAGCATTGTCAATTCCAAACCTGTCCAAATGCCTGGGACTAAAGGGGATTGCACCCTTTTTCATTTGTTGTCACAGTGATGGGCAAAGTTTTAGGTGGCCATCACCAAGTTAGTACGCATGCCCTAGTAATCACATGCCCTAGTAATCAAAGGAGGCAGCAAAATGAGTGCTATAGACACCCCCTCAACGGTATCCGAGGACATTGAAAAGATAGACGTGTCCGATCCATTGATGTTCCAAAGGGACGACTTTCGAGATGTCTTCAAGCGTTTAAGAGATGAGGCGCCTGTGCATTACTGTGAGGACAGCCCATTTGGGCCGTACTGGTCCGTTACCCGATTTCACGACATTATGGCGGTGGACAAAAATCATCAGGACTTTTCCTCTCAAGGCGGGGTTAGCATTGGTAATCGTAGCGCTGACTTCCAAGCGCCGAATTTTATTTCAATGGATCCGCCAAAACACGATTTACAGCGGAAGGCAGTGACTGGTGTTGTAGCGCCCATGAACCTTGCCAAATTAGAGCCACTAATTCGAGGCAGGGCTGGTGCAATCTTGGATGCGCTACCGGTAGGAGAAGAGTTTAATTGGGTTGAGTCAGTCTCGATTGAGCTGACCACACAGATGTTGGCGACGATTTTCGATTTTCCATTTGAAGACCGACGAAAGCTCACGGCTTGGTCAGATTTGGCGACCTCGAGTGTCGCCACCGGCGGTACTTTGCCGGATGAGGCCCGCAGAGAAGGGCTGATGGAATGCTTAAACGAATTTACCGCGCTATGGCAGGAGCGTTTGAACTGGGACCCTGCGGAACACAATGATCTGATTACCTTGATGGCCCATAATCCGGCGACCCGGGACATGGATCCGATGGAATATTTAGGGAATTTAATTCTTTTGATTGTTGGCGGTAACGACACGACCCGAAACTCGATCTCCGGAGGCGTCCTAGGGCTTAATCAATACCCTCAGGAATATGACAAGCTAAAAACCAATCCAGGGCTCATCCCCTCTATGATCCCGGAAATCATTCGTTGGCAGACGCCATTGACCCATATGCGCCGAGTCGCCAGTCGCGATGTCAATTTTCAAGGCCAAAGCATCAAGCAAGGGGACAAGGTCGTTATGTGGTACATATCTGGCAATAGGGATGAGACGGCGATCGATGACCCGGAACGGTTTTGGATTGACCGCGCCAATCCGAGACACCATTTATCCTTTGGATTTGGTATTCATCGATGCATGGGTAACCGCTTAGCTGAGATGCAATTGCGAGTCTTGTGGGAAGAGATCATGCAGCGCTTTGAAAGCGTAGAAGTTGTGGGAGAACCGGTAAGGGTTGCCTCCAATTTTGTAAGAGGTATTGCAGAACTGCCCGTACGCGTGCACCCCCTTTCTTGATGATCTTCAGAAATCTAGAAATCTAGAAACCTAGAAATATAGAAACCTAGAAACCTAGAAACCTAGAAATATAGAAACCTAGAAACCGATTTCGAACATTCGTTGTGTGGTTTGGCCGCCTATGTTTGAGTAGGGTCATCACACCCACTCCCTGAGCACTAACAATAGCCATTTCGGATGGCGAAAGGAAAAATCATGCTAACGAGACGCCCCCTCCATAGTCATATCTTTGCCTTATTGCTCTGCCTCGGATTGCCATTGAGCGCCTATGGAGAGATTTATAAAGATTATCAACCTACGGAACAGCAGGTTGTGATGACGGTGATTGCCGTAGAGCCTAACTACCTAGACGATTATCTGACGCAACTAAAGCGAACCTGGGTCCGTGCAATGGCGGTTCAGAAAGATTTGGGTTTCGTGGTGGATTACGCCGTTTGGACCTCAGACTCGGCCAACACACCGAACGTTTGGCTGACAATTACCTATGAGAATATGGCTGCAATGCAACCCAGCAAGGCCCGGTATGACCAAGTCAATGCCGAAATTGAAGCCCGTTATGGCGACGAGGAGGAAGCATTGGATGCGATCGCAAAAGGGTATGAAGAAATACGAAAGATGGTCGATCATCAAATCATCAACCGAGTTGAATTTATTGATTAAGTGAGGCTAATCAAAGGGTTGACCGCTGCTCGGCTTCGGTCAACGGGCAGGGGGACTTGATGCTGCGGTGACGCCCGATCAACGTCGCTACGCTTCAAGGGCTGCTGTGACAGCAATAAGATGGTCAAGGTAGGGTTTTGCCTAAATCTGCCCCGGTTGAGCGGAGTCAGATCTTATCGCCGTTCAAGAAAACTGTATCGCCAAGGCGTGCTGTGCGCCGCTCATCTAGCGGGGTAGTGCCGGCTTCGTAGCGTGGCCTAGTCACAAAACGGGCGAACCAATCAGCCAGTTGTGTTCGATCTTCCGTCAAGGTTTTGAGCATGCTCTGAACTGCGTCGATGTGGGCCTCAGTAATCAGGTCATGGTGCCAGTGCTCTGGCGCTGGATCGCGATAGACCGCGGTGGCTGGCGCGCTTAATAGTTCTCCCGCGACATCGGCGAGCAAGTCGCCAATCGTAGGTGCTCGAAATCCGATCGAAAAAGTTTGCCCAGCAGTGAGCGCGACGCCATGATGGGCCCATCCAGGGGGCACATACAGTATGTCCCCGGGATCAAGCATGTATTCCTCTCGAGGAACAAAATTCGCGAGCAGACTCAAGGGTGCTTCGGCGATTGTTGGGGTGTCCGCATCGCATTGATCGCCGAGCTGCCACCGCCTCTGGCCTTCTCCTTGAAGCAAGAACACATCGTATTGATCAAAATGCGGGCCCACGCTACCACCCGGAGTCGCGAAGCTGACCATCACATCCTCCAACCGCCAGGTTGGCAAGAAGTGAAACAGCGACTTGAGCGATGCTATTTCCGGCCGCCACAAATCCATCGCTTGAACGAGCAGGGTCCAGTTGTTCGCCGGCAAGCGCGCAAAAAATTGCTCGTCAAAGGGGTTGTAATCGACAGACCATTGATCTCGCTTTTGGTCGTAACGAACAAGTCGAGCTTCTGCCTCTGGTTCTAAAGCTACCCCGGCAAGATCATCGCCCGTGACGGGTGAGCGCCAGTCAGGTAGCGCCTGCTTAATAAGGCAGGGTGCGGTCTGCCAGTACTTCGCAAGAAACTCTGTTGATGAAAAGTTAGCAAGACTGGGCGCGGATCTATTCAATTATGATCGGACTCTGCTTACCCAGGTACGGGCCTTAAAATGGGTAGAAGCGCCGCCTGGTGAGCGCTTCGGTTGGTGCCATTGGACCCCCGGCTGTTTCATGCAGCCGCATCGGGCCAAAGTCGCAAAAAGTTTTCGGAGTAGAACTTGAGCTTCTCAGACTCCGAGGCTTGAGCGAGATGCGATTCAAATTTGCCAATAGGGTTTCTGCCGCCTTCGACGTGCGGGTAGTCGCTCGAGAAGAGATACAGATCTTCGTGAGACTCTTGTATCAACCGATGAACATCCTCGTGAGGGAATGGCGTGAAGGCGAGTTGCTCTCTAATTTGTTGGCTAGGGGCCCGCTCAAACCGCACCGACTCATCTACCCGGCTATAGATTTTGGCCACCCAATCGAGCCTACGCACCATCTCTGGTACCCAGCCAGCGCCCAACTCGACGGCGGCGCCCTTGAGGGATGGATTACGTGCTAACACGCCGTCTAAAATGAGCATAGAGAGAAAGGTCTCTGGGGGTTGATGCATCAGCGCAGCATCTTTTGTACGGACATTCTCGCCGCCGCCCATCCAGTCCTTAACAGCGGCTCGACCATTATTGCTCCAAGATTTAAGGGCTTGCAGGGGCGCGCCGCCGACATGTAAGACAAATGGTGTACCGCTTTCTGCCAACAGGGCCCAAAAAGGCTCTAAATCAATGTGTCCCGGTGAGCGGTCTCCGGGAGCTCGATGGGGCACCCAAATAGCATTCAGTCCAAGCTCGAGGGCAAACTCCAACTCTTTCATCGCATGCTCAGGATGATCTAAGGGGACAATACCAATCCCCATGAGACGAGGGTCGTCACTGCAAAAGTCAGCCATGTGACGGTTGTGCGCTCGGGTAGCGCCATATCGCAGCGCCGGATCCTTCTTTTGGCTTGGATGGAACGGAAATGCCACGCTATGGGTGGCAAACACGAGCTGTTTTTCAAAACCCAAAAGATCAAGGGCTTGACTTCGATCAGCTTTATTAAAGGCGCCGAGCGCTTGAATTTCTTTTGAATGGGCAATGAGATCGTCTCCCAAGGCGATCTGCTTAGCAACGTGTTCATCGCTATGACGGCCGCCTTGCGCCATAATCAATGCCACTTCCTCGTCGGTCACGAGCGAGGCGCTGTAACTGACCTCTGGCACATCGTCCCGAATCTTTGGGTCAGCATAAGCCTTTAAGAAATTGGGGAGTTCCATGATGTGGCTATCGGCATCAAAGAATTGTCGATCAGCAGGCGCATAGGTCATAAAAATTACTCGTAGCGTTTAGTCTGAGATTAACCACATGTGATTGGCAGGTCTAGTCGCTCGAGCTTTTTAATCGAGGCTATTGGTTATGGAAAGGTTGGGTCGAAGATCCGGCTTAAAATACTTGCGGGCCTAGGGTAGGCCGGCGCCAAGCATGATAGCCTGTAAACTAAGATCAAAGGGCGGTCTTTAAATTGCTTGTAATGATGATCGCTCGGCGCTAGAGCCATTCGCTCGCAGCAAACTGTCTGCCATAAGGCGCGTTAAGTTTTTAACCAGACTGCCGGACTGGGCTGTGGCGTTGCGGTTAAGGTCTACCCAGCAAGGGGTTTTTACGCAAGGTTTTTTAAGGTTAAGAAAGAGGTATGTCAGAGCTGTCTGATAAAGATGTGGTGGTGGTAGGCGCAGGGGTCATTGGGTTGACCTCGGCACTGGCGCTGCAACGTGCTGGCCGAAAGGTGTTGGTGGTCGATCCTAATCCGCCCGGGTCTGGCGCGTCCATGGGTAACGCGGGAACGATTGCCGATTTTGCGATTGCGCCGGTTGGATCTCCAACTTTACTAAAGCGATTGCCTGAATTGCTGTTTGATCGAGCGGGTCCCTTTAGTATCCGCCAAGCTGCACTCGGCGCGTTACTGCCTTGGCTGGCCCGATTTGCCTGGCAATCGTTGCCTGGTAAGGCCCAGCGTAATATGCAAGCAATCGCAGCGCTGACAAAAGACGCGGGGCCCCGTTGGCAAGACCTCGCGGATTCGATTGGTGCGGCCCATTTGTTGAAAGCGAGCGGGTGCGTTTATGCGTACGCATCGCCAGCCGAGTTTGCCTCGGCAAAGCAAGATTTGTCGCGTAGGGCCGCGTTTGGGGTACCTCTTACGCTGCTGTCACCCGCTGATCTTGCTGAATTAGAGCCTGGTTGGCCGCGGGTGGATGGCGGTGCTGTTTTGTTTCCAAATGCCCAATCCGTTATCGATCCACAGGGCATCATGCAGGCGCTAACGACCACGTTGATTGAGGCAGGCGCTGAGTTATGTGCCGCGGCAGTGGATACACTCTCGCCCCACCAAGGTCGTGTCGTGCTGTCGCTTCAAGATGGACGTGCGCTGACCGCTAGGCAGGTCGTGGTTGCAGCAGGGGCACACTCGAAACCCTTTTGTGATCAAATTGGCGATCTAGTACCACTGGATACCGAACGGGGTTATCACCTGGAGTTTGACGGTCAGGAAACGCGCCTGTCTCGACCGGTCTGCAGTGCAGTTGATGGATTTTACTGCGCGCCGATGGTAGGACGGCTGCGGGCGGCGGGCACAGTAGAACTCGGTGGCACGAAGGCGCCGTTAACAGAAGCGCGCGTTGCCAATTTAGCGCGACGCTTCGCATTACTTTTCCCTGACCTGCCCAAGCCGTCTCGCGCTTGGATGGGGTTTCGCCCCTCTATGCCAGACAGTCGGCCTGTGATTTCTTTGTCTAAGCGTGGTCGACAGGTTGTGTATGCTTTTGGTCATGGTCATATAGGCTTGACGTTAGCGCCGGTAACCGCAGAGCTTGTGACGGCTCTGATTGAAGGTACTGAGCCGCTCCTGTCGCTTGCAGACTATCGGGTGGACCGCTTCTAAAGGCAATAAATGATGTGTTCGATGCTGATGTTCAGGCAGTCAGATACCTAAGCCCAGCAGGGCCTTTGTTTGTTCGGAAGGATGTTTTGACGTGCTACGGGCAAGAAAACCGGACAGCCTGCTTGTTTCACTGGTTCAAAGTTTGCGTTAGGGTAGGAGGCGCGGGGCGAACTCGGGTTGAGACCGAGCAGATCACGAATCGATCGATTAAGGGCGGCCGGTTTGAAAAATGTAAATTCCTGGGTGGATCTTCGATGCGCCATGAGCTGACGCGCCAAGACATGAAAGGGCCCATCCAGAAAATTAGGAGACTACTATGTCAGCAAAACCTCAGGTTTATACCAGTAAATATCTTTCCGGGACTTATGAGCCGGTGTTCGAAGAGGTCGTTTGTGAAGATCTAGAGGTCATTGGACAAATTCCGAATGATTTGGCGGGGCACTTTCTTCGAATTGGGCCTAATCCTTACTTTGTGCCGGACATGGAGCGTTATCACATTTTTGATGGCGACGGCATGATCCATGGCGTTCAGATCTCAGATGGACGAGCGACTTATCGAAATAAATTCATTGACTCAAGCGGTCTGCGAGAAGAACGTGAAAAGGGTGACTGGATTTTTCCTGGATTGAACCTCTACGGTGACTTTATCGCGCGTGGTGAGATGCCTCGAAGCAAGAATACTGGCAATACCGCAATGGTTGTGCATCAAGGCAAGTTGTTTGGACTTATGGAGGGCGGCACGCCTTATGCTTTGTCGCTGCCTACGCTCGAAACCGTGGGTGAACACGATTTTGATGGCACTTTAACGCACAATTTTACCGCGCATCCCAAGGTTGATGCCAAGACGGGCGAAATGATGACGTTCGGATATTCCCCTTTCCCGCCTTATTTAACCTATTCAGTTGTTGATCCGAAGGGACAAGCGGTACACACCCGAGAGATCACTATCCCCAAGGGCATCATGATGCACGATTGCGCCATCACCGAGCATTATACGATTTTCCCAGATTTACCCTTAGTGTTTGACTTTGAAAAGCTGACCGAGGGTAAGTCAATGATTGGCTGGGACCCGGACAACGGAAGCCGTATTGGTGTCGTGCCACGATTTGGCAGTGACGAATCGATTATTTGGTTTGAAATTGAAGAGAGCTTTTTGTTTCATGTGTCTAACGCGTGGGAGGAGGGTGATGAAATTGTCCTGCAAGCCTGTCGATCAGATCGGGGTGCAATTGAAACCACCGAAGGATTAGATGTTAAGGATCAACTTGGCAGGCTGCATCAGTGGCGATTAAATCTAAAGACCAGAGCGGTCACTTCAGAGCTTTTGGTCGCGGATCACCATTGTGATTTTCCAAGGCTAGCAGATGAATTAACGGGCTATCCCAATCGCTATATCTATGCGGCGCGATTTAGAGTGGAAGAAATGGCTACCTTTGACGCTGAGATCAAGTATGACAATCAATCAGGGTCGGTTCAGATTCACGAGTATGGACCCAACAAAGAAGGCGGCGAGGCTGTGTTTGCACCTCGAGTCGATGCTAAGTCCGAAGACGATGGTTACGTTATCTGCTTCGTAAATGATGCGGCAGACCGATCTTGTGAATGTTACATTATTGACGCCCAGAACTTTGAGGCGCCGCCGGTAGCAAAAATCAAAATCCCAACGCGAGTACCCCATGGGTTTCATGCGGCTTGGGTGCCAGCCTGAAGCATTGATCAGGCTGGCTATTGGCGCTAAATCGTTAGTCAATGTAACGGTTGCTTTGCGAATGGCGGCGGCAAGCTTTCGATTCGGGCCGGGTTACCAACCGACTGAGGGAATGATGACTTGAGTCTAGAGCTAAGAGAACGAAGCAGGGGGATTCCCAAGGAAAAGTTGCTACGTCGATGATGGGAATAAAACAGTTAAGAGAGATTGAATCAGCAAGGGGAAAAGCCGATGACGGAGACAACGCATAGTGAGACAAGGGAGATGGGAGTTTTCGAGACGATGTATCACTGTCGCGCCATGCGCCGGTTGGACACCAGAGAAGTCCCAGAAGCAGATTTATTGAAGCTGGTTGATGCTGCGAATCAAGCGCCCTCGGGATCCAATATGCAATCTGGCCGCTGGCTGATTGTGCGTGACCCCGTCGTTAAACAAGGCCTCGCTGATCTAAATCGGGCGGGTGTTGAAGCTTATATCGGCCCGATGATTGATAACCCCGGGTCTTTGCCGCACCAGGATCAGAACAAAAGACTCAAGATGATGAAGAGTGTTCTTTGGCAAATGGAGCATCTCCATACGATCCCGGCGCTGATTATTGCCTGCATGGAATTTGGTGTGAAGGCTGATGCGGCAATGATGGCAAGGGGTGGCGGCTCGATCTGGCCTGGTATCCAGAATCTCTTGCTGGCAGCCAGGGCATTAGGTTTGGGCGCAGCGCCAACAACCCTAGCCCTTCAAGACCAGGCGGCAGTTGGAGAAGTGTTGGGATTGCCAGAAACCATGGGAGCATTTTGCTTGATTCCGGTGGGCTATCCACTTGGAAACTTCGGGCCGGTAACGCGCAAGCCACTCTCGGAGGTGATGCGATTCGATCGATGGCAATAGGCAGTGGGTCGTTCGGAGTTCGTGCTCTAGGTGTAGGCTCTGCATCCCTCGGTCAGCGCCGGGCAAGTCTCTGCTCAGACCGAGCCGCTCTATCCAAATGTAAAAATGAGTCAACCCAATGGGAAAAGCAATAAAGCGATAAAATGGTAGATGGGTAGATGGGTAAGTAGGCAAATTAGTAGACGGACAAAAGTCAAAGAGACAAAAATTAAAAAGACAAATAGTTAGAGAGACAAAAAGACATCAATATGCAGAGTTGTTTAGAAATATAGAGATTTAGAAATATAGAGATTTAGAAATATAGAGATTTAGAGATGTACCGATGTACGGATCTAGAGATGTGCAGATGTAGAGGCTGAGCACTCAACGGGTACAGCGCTCAGCAGGAAAATAGCGAATTGGCGAACGAAATAAAAAGCAAAAAGGTACGACTTCAAACCAACCGTTGTGAGCTCAGATTCTCGTCTCGGTTGATTAAGGTGGTGGCCTGCGTTCGCGTGAGACCGAGTTTAAAAATCGAATGGAATAGATAAAATCATGCAAATGAAAATGAGCCATTTGGCTGCGATAGGTTTTTTTTCAGTGGGTTGTTCTTTGAGCGCTGCCGCGGAGGTTGCCGGTTACGCGCCCCAGGCATCGCAGGACTACCCGCAAAACGTCTACTGGGGAGATACCCATCTTCATACTCGAAATTCTGCGGATGCGTATTCATTAGGGAACGAAAATCTGACCCCGATTGATGCCTATCGGTTCGCTCGCGGTCAGGAAATTCTGGCGCACAACGGTATGAAAGTCCGGCTCAAACGCCCGCTTGATTTTTTAGTGGTATCCGACCACGCAGAATATCTAGGTGGCTATTATCGTTATAACGTCGATGATCCAATGGTCACTGAAACGGCTGCTGGAAAGCAATGGTCGGGTTACATCGCTGAAGGCAGCCCTGAAAAGATGATGGCATCTTTCGTTGATAGTATGAGTGAGGCACCTACTAACCCGCCGTTTCCTGATGCAACTCAAAGCTATATTTGGGCCGATGTCGCGCGCACTGCCGATGAATATAATGTGCCTGGACTGTTCACAGCGTTTTCGGGGTATGAGTGGACATCGATGATTGATGGTAACAATTTGCATCGGGTCGTTGTCTATCGAGATGCTGCGGATAAAGTCGTTCAACGCCCGCCCTTCAATGCGCAAATGAGTCGTGATCCCAGAGACCTGTGGAAAGCATTAGAGGAATACGAGGTAGCGACCGGGGGTCAAGTGATAGCGATTGCTCACAACGGCAATTTATCCAATGGCATGATGTTCCCAAGCGAGAGTGTTGATGGCCAGGCCATCGATCAAGGTTATGCCTCTTTGCGTGCCCGTTGGGAGCCGGTCTATGAAGTGACCCAAGTAAAAGGTGATGGCGAGGCGCATCCAACGTTGTCTCCAGCAGATGAGTTCGCCGATTATGAAAATTGGGATGCCGATAATATTGCTCGTACCGAGCAGAAAGAAGATTGGATGCTCAAGCACGAGTATGCTCGTGGTGCGCTCAAGCTGGGGTTAGCCTATGAAGAAGCGTTGGGCGTTAATCCGTTTAAATTTGGGATGATTGGCAGCACAGACGGTCACAATACGTTTAGCACCACGGCCGAAGATAATTTCTTTGGTAAGTTCCCCGAGTCGGAACCAGCGCCGGAGCGTATGACCAATGCCATGGCTAATGATGCCCTTTGGCAGAATTGGCGGTTAGTTGCGTCAGGATATGCTGCGATATGGGCTGAAGAAAACACCCGTGAAGCCCTGTTTGATGCGATGAAGCGTCGGGAGGTTTACGCCACGACGGGTTCTCGAATTCAGGTTCGGTTTTTTGGCGGCTTTGATTATGGTGAAGATGATATCCACAAACCCGACTATGTCACCCTGGGTTATCAGAAGGGTGTGCCGATGGGTGGTGATTTAACCCGGGATGCAAAAGCCGGTGCGCCAACCTTTCTCATTGCCGCCGCCAAAGATCCGTTGGGCGCTAATTTAGATCGTATACAGGTCGTCAAGGGATGGCTCGTCTCTGATGGTACCGTGGAGGAACGGGTTTATGATGTAGCTTGGTCAGGTAGTCGGAAGGTGTCCCCTGACACAGGGAAATTACCTGCAGTTGGCTCAACGGTAGACGAAAAAAGTGCGAGTTATTTAAATACCATCGGCGCGACCTCTTTGGCCACTTATTGGCAAGACCCCGATTTCGATGCAAGTCAGCGAGCGTTTTATTATGTCCGTGTGCTGGAAATTCCCAAGCCTCGTTGGACGACCTTAGATGCTGCTTATTTTGGGCTAACCCTGCCAGATGAAGTGCCCCGGGAAATTCAAGACCGAGCCTACACCTCCCCAATTTGGTACACGCCCTGATGCTAAATTGGCTGCGGCGAGAGCCGCTAGTCCATTTTCTAGTGATTGGCGTGATGCTTTACGGAATAAGCCTAGGCCTCAGCGAGGGCCAAGAGGGCGCCGTTGCTGATGATAAGACGATTGATGTCACAAAAGCGGCCTTGTTCAGCTTCATGCAACACCGGGGTAATATCAGTCGCGAAGACGCAAGCCGATATTGGGCGCGGTTGGCCCCGGCGGCCCAGACTGCCCTGATCGAAAGTTATATCGAGGAAGAGGTGCTGTTTCGTACAGCGCTCGCCTTCGGTTTAGATCAAAATGATTACGTGATTAAAAGGCGACTTATTCAAAGGATGGAATTTGCAGCCTTAGGGTTGGCAGGCCGTGATCTAGAGCCTAAGCCTGCAGAAGTCCGAGCGTATTTCGAAGCCAATCAATCGGACTATATTGTCCCCGAGAAAATTACTTTCAGTCATATCTATTTAAATCCTGCGCGATACGCTGACTTGGAAGAGCTTCAATCAACGGCGGAAAGTTGGCTATTTGAATTAAATGCGAGGCAACCAGGGCTGGCTGATACTGGCGAGTATGGCGATCGATTTCCCTATTACCGCCGGTACGTGGATCGTGATCGAGTTTTCATTACAGATCACTTCGATGATGGGTTTGCTGAAGCGGTGTTTACACAACACGTGAATGCCAATTGGCAAGGTCCTATTCAGTCTCAGCATGGCCTGCATTTGGTGCTAATCCAAGATCGAAGGACAGCAGAGCTGTTACCTTTCTCAGAGGTCCGCGATCAGGTCGCCACGGAGGTCCGTCGTCAGCAAAAATTGGCTGCGAGCGCAGCCTACGTTACTGGGCTCAAGTCTCAATTCGACATCCGAGTAGCGCCGGTATTGCAACCATGAACCCAGGGACAATTGCTTGCCCGAGATGCTGGGTGAGAGGTTTTTGGCTATTGGTCTTGACCACATGCTTCGGCGTGAGTCATGGAGATGATTTGCAACCCTTGTTTGTGGATATCGTTGAAGCCCCGAGTGATGTCTTCTCAATATATGTTCAAAATGTCCCGGGTGCAGGTCCTCAGTCGATCAATCTCGCGTCCCCTTGTGAACGGGTCAGTCAACTTGAGGGACTTTCTCAATCGCCTCAGGGGCTCATCGCGACCTACCGTTGCCCACCGGAACTGGCCGAGATGACTTTGACCCGAGAATTGACAAAGCGCTCAACCGCCGCGCTGATTCGTTTTGTAAGCCTTGGGGCATCTCCGCAAATATTTCCTTTGGCGACAGATAAATCCGCACTAGTACTTCCTCGATCAGCTACGAGGCCATCTTTGTTTGTAAGCTATGTGCGATTTGGTGCCAGCCACATCGCGATAGGCTTCGATCATTTATTGTTTGTAGTCTGTCTTTTGATGCTGGCAAAAACCCTAGGTCAGACCTTACTACTGATCACTGGATTCACCGTCGCGCACTCTTTGACGCTAGGCCTATCCGCTCAGGGACTCGTCAAAGTGCCGGTGCCTTTGGTCGAGGCGCTGATCGCGCTGAGCATTCTTATGCTCGTGTCAGAGTTAGCCAAAGGACCAAGACCAACACTGACACAACAATACCCGCTCTTGGTGTCGGGATTATTTGGGCTGCTCCATGGTCTCGGATTTGCTGCAGTGCTTGCGGAGGTCGGCCTGCCTGAAACAGACTTACTGTTGGCGCTATTGGCCTTCAACCTTGGTGTAGAGATCGGTCAGGTGTTGTTTGTAATCGCTGTCTTGATACTGTTTTGGGTGGGCCGACGGATTCCAGTCGCTGCTCCCATAAGTCGATTCTTGCCGATGGGATTGCATTACAGCATCGGCGCAATCGCCAGTTTCTGGTTTATAGAGCGAGTCTCAGGTTATCTGTGGGTGATCTAGAGTATTCAAACGTGGGTTTTAATTGCGTCGTACTACCTTAAAATCTAGCGCGGAAATGTCCGATGATCTAAGGCGGATTGGCTCAAGGCTTGGATGATAAGTTCTGAGTAGCCTCGATTTTTCGGTGCTGAAGCCGTATAGTGCGTCGGAATTTTTTAGACGCACTGCATTAAGGAAGACTTTTGATCACTTGCGCCAATATTACGATGCAATTCGACTCTAAACCGTTATTCGAGAATATCTCAGTCAAATTTGGGGAAGGGCGTCGCTATGGGCTGATTGGCGCGAATGGCAGCGGTAAATCTACTTTCATGAAAATCTTGAATGGTTCGCTTGTGCCAACCAATGGCAACGTTGCCATTGATCCTAATCTTCGAATCGGCGAGTTGAATCAAGATCAGTTTGCTTTTGAGTCGTTTAGTGTAATCGATACGGTAATCATGGGTCACAAGGCACTCTGGCAGGTCAAACAAGAGCGCGACAGAATCTACGCCCTGCCTGAAATGTCAGAAGAAGATGGAATGAAGGTCGCAGATCTCGAAAGCGAATACGCTGAGATGGATGGCTACTCTGCTGAGAGTCGGGCAGGTGAGATTCTAATGGGCGCGGGTATTGATCAAGCCCTGCATTATGGGCCAATGAGCGAAGTCGCTCCTGGCTGGAAATTGCGGGTACTACTTGCGCAAGCACTGTTTTCTGACCCAGATATATTGCTCCTCGATGAACCCACCAACAATCTTGATATCCACACCATTCATTGGCTGGAAGACGTGCTAAACGACCGCAGTAGCACCATGATTATCATTTCTCACGACCGACATTTTTTGAACGCTGTGTGCACCCATATGGCGGACATCGATTATCAGTCCTTGAGTGTTTACCCGGGGAATTACGACGATTTTATGATTGCCTCAACCCAGGCTCGAGAACGAGTACAGTCGCAGAACGCTAAAAAGAAAGCGCAAATCGCTGAGCTCAAACATTTTGTGAGCCGATTCTCTGCCAACGCGTCAAAAGCAAAACAAGCGACATCAAGGGCCCGCCAAATCGATAAGATCGAGTTAGAAACCATAAAGCCCACGAGCCGCGTGAGCCCTTACATTCGGTTCCATCAAGAAAAGAAACTCCATCGGTTAGCCGTAAGTGTTGAAGATCTAGGCCATCAGTATGACGATGACGGGTTTTTGTTCTCTGGCGGTGAGCTTATGCTAGAAGCTGGTAGTCGAGTTGCCATCATAGGGGAAAATGGTGTTGGCAAGTCCACGTTACTGAAATGTTTAATGCAGGAATTAACTCCGAGCACTGGCTCCGTAAAGTGGTCTGAAAATGCGTCTGTTGGCTATTGCCCCCAGGACACAACGCCCGTCTTTAACGACAACGCCACGCTTTTCGATTGGATGAGCCAGTGGCGCAAACCTGGGCATGATGAGCAGATCGTACGTGCGACCCTGGGTAGGATGCTTTTTTCAAACGAGGATTTTAAAAAGCCCGTAAACGTTTGTTCTGGTGGCGAAAAGAATCGTCTTATCTTCGGTAAATTGATGATGCAAGATCATAATGTGCTCATTCTTGACGAGCCCACAAACCATTTAGATATGGAGGCCATTGAGTCCTTAAATCTCGCGCTCGAGAATTATGAGGGCACGCTGATTTTTGTGAGTCACGACCGAGAATTTGTATCATCGCTTGCAGATCGCATTATAGAGGTTAAAGGACAGCAACTGATCGATTTTCAGGGGACTTTCGATGCTTATATTGATGCGCAAGCCTTAGAGATGAACGCCGCTCGAATTAGCTAATGCCGGTTAGCGCGAGAGTGATGCGCGCAGTAGCCCCAAGGTTGACGCCAAAGTATAGAGGCTCAAAGTAGAGTAAGAAGATGAAAAAGCTGTTGATGCTTGTGGTGATTTTATCTTTAGTGTTTGTCGGCTACCGGGTTGCGAACAGAGATGAGGTCAATGCGAGAGTTGCTGCTGAAATTCAAGCCAATCCCAACGGCGAGCGGGCGCGGCGGTCGATGTTGGTTACGTTACAAGACGGTCGACAATACCCTGTAAACTTCTTACGAGAAGGTAACAAAGTTTATATGGGGATCGATGGTTTTTGGTGGCGAGCCTTTGTCAACGAGGGCCAACCAGTATCGGTTTTTTTACGAGGTTCGGAATTTAAAGGTCATGCACGGACAGTCCTCAATGATCCAGCCTATACTCAGCGGGTCTTTGCTGATTTGCGGCCTAAGTGGCCGGCCTGGTTGCCGTCCTGGCTAAATGGCAAGTTGGTTGTCATCGAGCTCGAGCTGTCGAGTGATTCAGTAGACAGTCGGTAAAGTCGAATTCGGGTCTGTACCCAAGCAATCGGTTACAGCAATCGACTATAGCAATCGGCCATAGCAATCGGCCAGAGCGATCGGCCATAGCAATCGGCTACAGCAATCGACAGGCCAAATGTCGGTGCTAGAAATTTGGGCCTAAGAATCTATCCAGCGATGTCGGCGACCGACAAGACCGTTGTCGGTTTAGTTCTGGATGACAACCTTTACATCAGAGAATCGACAACGTTTTTGAATCGAAATGCGCGATCTAGGTTGAGACGGTCAAGCTTGACTGTAAACCGTGACATCATTGGATGAGCTTACCTATGACTGACTTTGAAAACCTGAATTTGCCAGAAGCGCAATTAACGAATTTATCAGACCTTGGTTACCTTAAGATGACCGCGGTTCAAAGTGCTGCTCTGCCGCCGGCCTTGGCAGGTCAAGATATTGTCATTGAAGCGGAAACCGGCAGTGGAAAGACGGTTGCCTTTGCTTTGCCAGGATTGGCTCACATCAAGCCTCGAGATTTTGCGACTCAGACTCTGGTGATGTGCCCTACCCGAGAGCTTGCCAGTCAGGTTGCTGCTGAGATTCGGCGCTTAGCGCGATTTCAAGCAAATTTAAAAGTGGTTGTGCTTTGTGGTGGCATGCCCATCGGGCCCCAGATTGGGTCTCTCGAGCACGGAGCTCATGTTGTCGTGGGTACACCGGGCAGACTTGCTGATCACCTCAGAAAAGGTACGCTTCGCCTAACTCGGCTTACCACGCTGGTACTGGACGAGGCTGATCGTATGCTTGACATGGGGTTCGGTGAAACGGTCGCTGAGATCATTAGTCAAACGCCGAAGACCCGCCAAACGATACTCTGTTCTGCGACGATCCCTGAGGATATTGCCGATTTGAGTCGAGACTTTCAGCGCTCGCCTCAAAGAATCACGGTAAAGCCCGTTGAGACAGTAAAGATTACCGAAACCTTCATACGGGTTGATGCTGGCTCCAAGCAGGAGGCACTGCTTGGTTATCTGCAATCCAATCAACCTGATTCTGTTGTAGTGTTCTGTCAAACGAAGCGGGGAGTGGATGGCTTAACCGAATCTCTTAATGCCTTGGGGGTTAGAGCCATGGCGCTGCACGGCGACCTGGAGCAGCGTCAACGTGATGATGTCTTGTTAAAATTTCGTCATGGCAGTATCAGAATGCTGATAGCGACAGATGTTGCTGCTCGTGGTCTCGATATTGAAGCGCTGCCGATGGTCGTGAACTTTGATCTGCCTCAAGACCTTGAAACCTATGTGCATCGCATTGGCCGAACGGGTCGGGCCGATGCGGTTGGCGAGGCGGTGAGTCTATTTGTGCCGAAAGAAACATTTAAAATAGAGCGCTTAGAAGCGAGCCGTGAGGGTGTGATCAAGCCAGTTAGCGCGCCGAATTTTAAGGCTGAGCTTCCAGTATTACCGCCTGCCGCGTTTCGAACCATCGAAATCTCGCTGGGACGCAAAGATAAGATTCGTCCTGGGGATATTCTTGGCGCAATAACGGGTAGTCTCGGATTTTCTGGAAGCATCGTCGGTAAAATCGATATCACGCCCCGGGCCTCTTTTGTTTCAATCGAAAAATCTGAGGCCCATGCGGTGTTTAAGGCGCTTGGCAATGGTCTGATTAAGCGGCGACATCCTAAAGTTCGGTTGTTCTAGTGCTGCGATAACACATTATCGCTGCCTCCTGAGCGCTTATGATGATGTAAGCCGCTGCCCAGTTTGACGAGCCAAAGGGTGCAGGAGCCCAAGAACTGTGATGACGACCGGGTTCTGGGTTTTTTGCAGTTTAGTGTTACGATCGTTGTGCATCGGATTCCAGATCATCCGTTGTTTTTTAGCTGATGGCGCTGATGGACAGAGGCGGGCACAGGTCAAAGCGGGTAGGCCAATTATCACGTACCGACGGGTTTAAAAAAAGCTTAGCAACTTGATCTTCAGGCGATTCTGCGATTTGCTGATCGTTAGATAGGAGTAGGGTTATGGCAATTTATATCGATCCAGAGACAGGCATCAAAACATTTAACACACGAGCGGCAAAATCGCTGCCAGCGATCACCGGGCAAGGCTATGGTGTGATCACTGATGAGTCGCTTAAGACACTGCCGGAACCTCCGCCCGGCGCTAAATTTAATGCTGAAGAACAGGCTCGCTATCGGGCATTTAAAGAAGCGCGTGCCGGCGCCGCTGATTATATGGCGATGGAAGGAGACTTTAGCCGTTACCTCGAGGATTTGTATTCTGCCGAACCGGTGACTAGGCCTGCCCTTGATGATGATTGCGAGATTCTGGTCGTCGGCGCGGGCTTTGCTGGACTGTTGCTGTGGTACAAGCTTCGCGAAGCAGGCTATCAGAATGTACGATTTTGCGAAAAAGGTGGTGATGTTGGCGGGACCTGGTATTGGAACCGGTATCCCGGGATTGCCTGTGACGTTGAGGCCTACAGCTACCTGCCGCTCTTGGAAGAAATGGGCTATATCCCATCAATGAAGTTTGCCAGCGGTTTTGAGATTATGGAGTACTGCCAAAATATGGCAGAACGCTTCGGTTTTTATGAGCATTGTTTGTTCCATACCACAGTAACCAAAACCACCTGGCAAGAACAAGACAAGCGCTGGATTGTGGAAACGGATCGTGGAGACGCGATGCGCGCCCGATTTGTCATTCTGGCCAATGGCCTTTTGACTACGCCGAAGTTGGCTCGGATCGATGGGATGGAGCGTTTTCAAGGGGATTCATTTCATACCTCTCGATGGAATTACCATTTAGATTTAGCGGGCAAGCGCGTAGGCATTATCGGCACCGGTGCCACTGCTGTTCAGGTGGTGCCAGAATTGGCCAAGGTCGTGAAGGATTTGTATGTCTTTCAGCGGACGCCAAGTTCGGTTGATGTTAGAGATCAGCGCGCAACAACCGACGAGGAGAGGGCTGCCTGGTCTCAGGAAGAAAACTGGGCCAAGGCACGACGAGCACGATTTGCAAAAATTTCGGCGGGTCGCACCGCGATGAAGGCAAATGACGATTACCTAGCGGGTAAGGTCGCTGATTTCAAACCTCAAAAAGTACACAACAAACCGCTGTCGATGGCCGAGATGGTCCAAAAGCAACTCGATACGAATTTTCGAATTATGGAACAGATCCGAGCACGGGTAGACGCCATAGTCGAAGACCCAAGCACTGCTGCAGCCTTAAAACCCTATTACCCTTACGGCTGTAAACGGCCAACGTTTCATGATGAATACCTGCCGACATTTAATCTTCCGCATGTTCACCTAGTTGACACAGCGCCTCGAGGGGTCAGTGAAATTAATGAACGGGGCGTCGTTCATGATGGGCGAGAGTATCCTTTGGATGTTTTAATTTACGCGACTGGCTTTGAATGGATGGCGACGTCGACTTTCAATCAGGTGATTGGTCGAGATGGTCGGTCGCTTAACGACAAGTGGCAGCAAGAAGGTACAAAAACCTTTTTAGGTTTGCACAGCGAGGGTTACCCCAACTTATTCATCGTCTCGGGTCCCCAGGGTGGTGGTGGCAGCTTCAATTTCACAAATGCCATTGAGGAGCACGGCGACTACATCGTCTGGATGCTCAATACCCTACGGGCGCAGCAGGCAACGGTCGTTGATGTGGATGCAGATACTGAAAATGATTATGCCAATCACTGTGCCACGGTCGATGAGCAAACGAGACCGCTTCGGGACTGTATCACCTACTACAACGGCCACGGCAATGCAGCCCCTGGTAGCTTGGCCTATTATGGCGGTGGTCAATGGCATAAATGGCGCATTGAAGCCCAGAGAACGCTCGCGCCCTATCGGTTTGGTTAAAGGGTTTGTGCCGCCTAGTTGGTAGGCTACTAAAGCGTTCTCCCGCCATGGAGGCTCTTGCTAAAACCGCTAGCTTAAGTGGGCTTGCCGGATGAGAGAGGTATCAACGGCCGGCCAAAAAAACAGGCACACACGGGCGGCAGACTTAAGTGGCCAGATGTCTCGCTGACACTGGCGACTTAAGCGCTTTAAGGCAGTCTAATCGAACAACTCTCCGCCGCACGCCGAGGCCGTAGTGCCATACTTTTCAAATGCTTTTATCACATTAGCACCCGTGCGCCAGCGATGGACTTCATCGGGACCATCGACCAGTCTTTGAGAACGGATACCGGTGTACCAACGCGCAAGTGGGGTATCGTGGCTGTATCCCAGAGCACCATGCAGCTGCAGGGCAGTGTCAACAACTTGGTGGACCATGTTAGCAAGGAACACCTTAGCGATACCGTTCTCATTACGAAGGTCCATCCCTTTTTCGGCCTTATAAGCAATATGTAGCAGCATCAAGCGGGCTTTATAGATTTCTGAGGCGCAGTCAGCCAGCATCCAGCGCACGCCTTGGCGATCCGCAAGGCGCTCGCCAAATGTGCTTCGATTCACGACATGGCCGGCGGCGAGATCCAGTGCTCTCTGTGCCATCGCAACGTTATGCATACCATGTCTGAGGCGGCCATAGGCCAAGCGATGCTGGCCCATATTGAATCCTTGACCTCGGCCCCCGAGGATGTTTTCCCGGGGAACCCTCAGATCCTCGATTTTGATCTCGGAATGGCTCCCCCCTAATTTAAGGCCAAGCTCTGTGTGTGGCTGCATGGTTTCGATGTTTCGAAGGATCTGATAGCCGGGATTTGGCAGCTCAACAATGAAGGTGCTGTATTGCTCATGCCTAGGCGCATCGGGATCGGTCTTCGCCATCACCACTGCGATATCGGCAACGCTCGCAGAAGATGAGAACCATTTCTCGCCATTTAAGACCCATTCATCGCCATCTAATTCCGCAGTCGTTTGCATACCGGTCGCATCCGCACCTGCTGCTTTTTCGGTCATTGAGTAACAGATGCGTTTCTCGCCATTAAGGAGAGGCTTTAAGTAGGTTTCTTTTTGATAGTCGGTGCCGTGCTCCAAAAGGGTAAGCATGGTGGCATCGTCGGGGCCTTGGGTATTAAGTGATAAGGCGCCTAAAAAGCTCTCACCCAATTCCATCTGTACCAAAGCATTCGCAAGCGGTCTGAGCCCCATACCGCCATGGGCTTCGGGTACAAAGGGGCACCAAAGGCCTTGGCTTCGAGCTTTGCTACGAAGCTCAGCGATGACCGTATCGAAGTTATCGGCAGTACAGATCTCTTCTGCGGGATGGCATTCAGACTGGACGAAGGCTCGAACTTTGTCTCGGATTGCGCGGGTTTCTTCAGGAATTTCAAAATCGATCATAGCAACGCTCATTTGGTCAAAGGTCTCTCGACTATAACAGGAAGCGTTAAAAATAAAATACTGTCAGCCAGACGCTCGGCTAGTGATTACGAACATAAAAGCGCAGCATCATGTAAGTTAAGATAAAGTGCGTGCAAGGTAACCTAGAAATAGGGAAGGTTGATCGATCTATTTGAGGACGATGTGATGACAATATTAACCGAAGCTCAAAAGCAGCAATACCAAGACGCGGGGTACTGCATGGCCGAAGGCTTAGTGAGTGATGCATGGCTGACTGAATTGACCCAAGTAACCGACGCTTTTATCGAAGAGAGTCGTTCAGTGTCGGCCGCTAACAAACGGTTTGATTTAGAGTCTAATCACAGTCCACAGATGCCGCGCTTGCGTCGACTAAACGCCCCTGTTGACCTTCATGAAACGTATTGGCGATTTGCCAGCACAGGGCCTTTTGCTGACATTGCCGAGGATTTGCTGGGCCCCAATGTCAAATTTCACCACTCAAAACTTAACTTTAAATGGGGTGGCGGTGGCGAGGCGGTTAAATGGCATCAAGACATCCAGTTTTGGCCCCACACGAATTACGACGTGCTAACGATTGGTGTGTATTTGGCTGATGTCACGCCCGAGATGGCGCCAATGGGTATTATTCCAGAGAGTCACAATAAAGCACTGTTTGATCTATATGACGACTCAGGCACCTGGACTGGCCATATTCGTCCAGAAGATCTCGCTAAGGTTGAAATCGACCGAGCAGATTATTTGATGGGGCCAGCCGGAACGATCACCGTACATAATTGTCGCGCGGTGCATGGCTCCCCACCCAATGCGAGTAACGATCCTAGGCCGCTTTTGCTCTGTGCCTATAGTGCAGGCGATGCCATGCCGATTACGAACCTAACAGCTGGGGGCAAGTACTCCGAAGTAATGATCCGCGGTGAGCGCCAAAAATGGGCACGCTTTGATGGTCGACCGGTATTGATGCCGCCGGACTGGGGCGGTGGCTATAAGTCGATTTTTCAGTATCAGCAAGGAGAGTAAGAAGCCCAAAGCGTCAGGCCGAGGTTGCGTGTGAGCGCGTCGGCGGTTCCAGCAATCATTTGGGCTTTTGCATGACATAACTTTACGAGTTCTTAGCCCGAGTTTCGGGCCAGTGTGTCGCGACGCGTTGCCAGGCCATTGCGCGCTGATCCGGTGCGACGTCCCCAGAGCTGCTGTCGTCTAAGTAGCAAGGTCGGATTTGCATCGATTGCGAGGCTGGGTCAATATTCAAAGAGTAAAGGAGGTCCATTATGACCATCGGTATTGTAGCAACGCTTAAAATCCTACCTGAAAAAATAGAACATTTTGAAAAGCATTTCACCGAATTGGCAAAGGTCGTGCTAGCGGAGGAGGCGGGCTGTCGTTTTTATGCTCTGCATCGATCAAGAACTGAGCCTCACACTTACAAGGTTTTAGAGCAGTACGATAGTGCGGAGGCCTTCGCCGCGCATGGCAAATATCCTGCATTTCAGCAAGCCAATGTGCCGCTTAAGGACTGTGTCGCCGAGGCGCCTGTGATTGAGGTGTTTGATGGTGTGTAAAGACGTCGAGACAACTGAGTGCACCTGATTTACAGGTGTCGAATTAGTTTATCCTAGGAGTTACGAGTATGGCAGAATTTGGCGTTCAAATTTTCCCCACGGATCAAACCATTCAACCCATCGCCCTTGCGAAAGCGGTGGAGGAAAGGGGGTTGGATTCGCTGTTTTTTCCAGAGCATACCCACATACCGGCTTCCAGAGCCACGCCTTTTCCGGGCGGTACTGATTTGCCGGAATGGTACTGGCGAACTCACGATCCCTTTGTTGCGCTGACTGCAGCTGCCGCTGTGACTTCAACCATAAAATTAGGTACGGGTATTTGTTTGGTGATCGAGAGAGACCCGATTGTGCTCGCCAAAGAGTGCGCCTCTCTGGATGTTATTTCCGAGGGAAGACTAATCCTAGGTATTGGCGCGGGTTGGAATGCAGAAGAAATGGAAAACCACGGTGCGTCTTTTAAGCATCGATGGAAAATCGTTCGAGAAAAAGTGCTGGCGATGAAGGCCATTTGGACCCAAGACGAGGCCGAATTTCATGGCGACTTTGTTGACTTTGATCCGATTTGGTCTTGGCCTAAGCCGGTTCAAGCTGGTGGACCACCCATTTGGTTAGGCGCTAACTCGAAATGGGTCTTTGATCGAGTTGCCGAATACTGCGACGGCTGGATGCCGATTGGGGGCTCTGGCTCCGGTGGTATGGAAAATATGGCGAACGCGATGGCGGCCCGCGGTCGGGACATGCAATCTCTCGAGATTGGACTCTTTGGAGCGCCGCTCGATGAGGCTCAAGCGAGATCTAGGTTGGAGCAAGGCTTCACGCATCTCGTATTTGGGCTTCCACAAAGCGCCCCGGATGCGGTGCTCGCCAGACTAGATGAAATAGCGGCCCTGGTGGAAAAACTGAGATAGGAGGGGTCGAGCCTACGATAACGCCCTAGGTGACCTAGACATTACGCTGAGGTTAGGCGCCTGCCCCTATTTTTTCTAAGCAGGCTTGTACGCTATGGCGTTACAAGACTGCATTGGGCCTAGAAGCTAACTAGGGGTTTGCTGTTTCAGGTGTCCACGAGGACGCATTGAGCGCTAGATTCAGTGCCAGAATCTGACCATCAAAACCCCAGGTCCAAGGCAGCAATGTATCGAGTCAATGAATGGCGTCAATGAATTCTATTAATAAAATGCATCAATCCAATGCGTTAATAAATTGCATCAATCAAAAGTCGAATAAAGTCAGGGGAGACAGTGCAATGATGTCAATACCGAGCGAAATTAAGGATTTTTCGGCGGCTTGGCTGAATCAAGTGCTGCCCATCGAACATCCTGAGTTGCCTCGGGTCGCCGAGTGTACCGCTTTGGCGTCCCCTACGCCTGGGCAAACTGCAGAGATTGTGTTTCTAGATGTGACCTGGGAGGTTCAGCAATCGGCCCTGCCTAATCGGCTCATCGCTAAATATACCAGTCAAAACCCTCAAGTGATCGAAGAGGTGGTCAATGTGTTTGATCAATATCGCCGAGAAACCAGCTTTTATCGGGACTTTACAGACCCTGGGATTCGAATCCCAACCTGCTATTACCAAGCTTTTGATGGTTCCAGTCAGCGGTTTGTTTTGTTGTTAGAAGACTTAAGTCCAGCTGAGTCGCCATCCTGGGCGATTACGATTGAGCAGGTAACCCTAGCGCTGGCGCAGTTACCGGCATTTCACGCCAAGTGGTGGAATCAGCCTGCGCTTCGGCAAAAGTCCTATTGTGTTCAATTTGACGACCATGATTTTTTTCAGCTAGGTCTTGGGGCTGCATCAGAGATCTCTGCTGCGCTTAGCGAGCACTTTGATGACGTCAAACTCACTCAGACTCTAATGCCGCTTGTAGCGAGAAAACGACCAGAACTGCAGGCTGTATTCGCGACCAGACCCTATACACTAGTGCATGGGGATTATCATGCAAAACAGCTTTTTTTCGAGTCTGAGCATGGCGGCGGATTCGCTGCTATTGATTGGCAGTTTCCTTTTGTGGCGCAAGGGCCCTGGGACTTTGCTCGGCTGATGGTACTAGGTCTTCCCACGGATGATCGCCGCAGACTGGAAACGAGATTGCTGGAAAATTATATGAGTGGGTTAGTTCGCGCTGGAGTCACCGATTACAGCCGAGTTGATTTAGAAACGGACCTACGCTTTGGCTTGGTGATCAGCCACATGATTAATGTGATTGCTATTGGCAGCACAGACATATCACTGGTGGCAAAAGAATGTAGCGATCTAGGCGTCGATTGGCAGGACGTGATGTTCTATCGCGGCCAAGCGGCGCTAGACGATTGGCAGGTATTGCCATTTGTCGAGTCCCTTGGCATCTAGGGCGATGGCTCGCCTATCCAGCTGCCATGAAAGCCAAAAGGCACCCGCTGGGGAAGCATCACCCGCGCGATGGGCTTGGCGCTAAGATCCTGAGCGTCCAAAATTATCACATGACTGGTGCCCTCTCGTTGATCAAACACATAGCTCAGTAGGTAGCCTTCGTCCTCTCTGACCGACCCGGATTTTGCGACGAAAATTGGTTCAGAGGCCATTTCATATTGACCCAAAGTGTGAATCTCTGCGCTACCATCTTGGTGATATTTGACAATGGTATTGAAATCCGGCGAGGAGGGGTCGTCGCCAATCCCTAGGGCGTAACCGAATTGGGTGGGTTGTCCCTCGAGTTGAGGATGCACCCTAGGAAATTCAGCGGCATGGTCATCCAGCTGGGTCTCGGTAACAGATCCGGTGTTGGGGTTTAGGCACCAGCGCGTCAGAAAAGGTGAGGACTCCCCAAAAGGACCAATCTTTACCGTATCAAATAGCCGTTCATAGCGCATAGCATCGAGGATGACCTCGCCAGAATTATTCTCATAGGCGTTTAGAGCGTGGAAAATGTAGCATGGAGCAATTTCAAACCATTGAATCGGTTGGCTAGGATCCTGGCGATTAAGAAGACCAATACGGGCTTGGTGTTTGTCATTCCACGCGAACGGAAAGTAGCGTCTAATCAATCGGTTAAGGCTAAAAGTTACCGACAAGTCGAAAATAAGGACAAAGCGTTTAGTAATCGCGCAATCGTGTACCATGGGCTTAGTGGACAGGCTGATGTCCTGGTGAGTTTGTAGGCGATTATCGGCACCAACAGCCAGATAGGATAATTGATAACCGCGTTTGAAGTCGTAGCAGACCGCATGCAGCGCGCCATCTACCGAGTCGAGCTTGGTATGCGCGGTAAAGCCTCGTCTGAGAGAGCCTTCGAAAGCGGGTCGATCTAGACTGTTGAGTTCGTGATCTACTTCGACCGGTGCGCCACCCGCTTCGACCAAAGCTACGATCCGTCCGCCATGGCCTATGACATGGGTATTAGGGGTTGAGCCTCCGGCAGAGACGCTTCGATTGCGATAGCTTACCGCCTTGCCCTCAGCAAATTTCACCCCGTGCAGCATGCCGTCTCCTAAAAACCAATGGTGACGCTTAGGATTGACCCTTTGAGTTGGGTTGGGACCATTGCGCACCATCAGGCCGTTGAGGTCTGCTGGAATGACGCCCTCACATGTGAGATCGGCGGTGTCGAAGGTTGCCGACACCGGGGCGTAATTGTTTTCCAAGTAGGGATTGGTGGATTTGGCAAACATGAGCGGGCCCTCAGAGTTTTCAATGATGCTATCAAAGAATTTGCCGATCGCTAAATGGTACATGGATGTTGGTCGGCCTCGTCAGCAGTTATGCTGCCTGCAACCCGGTATACTGGTAGTTTTCGAATTGGGGAACTTTGATGTTAGATGAAGCGTTTGTAAGGGCACAATTTCCGGCATTTTCAGAACCGGCACTACATGGGCAGGCATTGTTTGAAAATGCCGGCGGTTCCTATCCTTGCCAGCAGGTCGTTGATCGACTCTCGAGATTTTATACCGAACGAAAGGTACAACCTTATTACGGCTTTTCTGCATCGCGATTGGGTGGAGAAGAAATGGATGAGGCACGCGCTCGTCTTGCTGGTTATTTGGGGGTTGCGACCGATGAGTTGAGCTTTGGCCCATCAACTACCCAAAATACTTATGTCTTAGCTCAGGCCTTTAGCGCAATGCTCAGTCCTGGAGATGTAGTTATCGTGACTAATCAGGATCATGAAGCTAATAGCGGTCCTTGGCGACGTCTAATCAGAGCGGGCATCGAGATACGGGAATGGCAAGTGGACCCGGCATCGGGCCATTTAGACCTGGCACAATTGAGCGACCTAATGGATGAAAAGGTCCGGCTCGTCTGTTTTCCACACTGCTCGAATGTGGTGGGTGAGATTAATCCCGTTACTGATATCGTTGATCTTGTGCACGCAGCAGGGGCCGTTTGCTGTGTCGATGGTGTGTCATACGCGCCCCATGGATTGCCGAATGTTGCGCGTTTAGGGGCCGATATCTATCTTTTTTCCACCTACAAGACTTATGGGCCGCATCAAGGGGTGATGGTGGTTCGACGGTCTTTGGCGGAGCGGCTACCCAATCAGGGGCATGAGTTTAATGGAGGTTCGCTAACGAAAAAATTCACACCCGCAGGACCCGATCATGCTCAGGTCGCAGCCTGTGCCGGTATCGCCGATTATTTTGATACCCTGGCGGACGAATATGGATTTGGCGGCTTAGACGCAGCGACCCGTGGGGAGCATTTGCACGATCTCTTTCGTGAACGCGAAAAAGTTTTGCTGCGACCGCTGCTGGATTATTTCTCAAGCAGGAACGATGTGCGTCTACTGGGACCAGGGGATGCAGAGCTGCGGGCGCCAACGATTGCGATTGCGTCAGCTGAACCCGGCGCTGTTGTTGCAGGGAAGCTTGCTGAAGACGGTATTATGGCCGGTGACGGCGACTTTTATGCTGGACGAGTAATCCGCGCGATGGGTGAAGATCCAGATCGAGGATTACTTCGGTTGAGCTTTGTGCACTACACCAGTGAACAGGAGATTCAGCAGCTGTTGTCGGCACTAGAGCGTCATTTATAGAACCGCGGGCTATAGAACCACTGGCCAAATGCTGGCGCATGACTCAGGGAACCTGCTCACGCAGGGTTGAACGGCTTTAGAGCCTTTCGTTGTGAGGCTGATAGGTGGGCCGACCCACGAATAAAGGCGGAGGTAACGCCCGCCGATGAGCCGCTGCTTCTAAACTGTGAAACGGTAGTGTTTGGCTAGTAGCCAGATCAGTGTTTGAGCCGGTAAAGAATCGGAATTATTCGGCTATTGGCGCTCAAGCCGTCTAATCACCACAAACTTTGTTTGCCGTTGCTCAGGTTAAAAAGATGAGTGTGCAGCGTAAAGCGAAACGAAGCGGCGGCATGGTTGCCATAACTACAGCGGAAGCCAAATCTTGCAGTTATTGGCCAGACGACTCATGATTGGGGTTAATAGCAGGGCTTGTTGGTTTGTCATATGAGCGATAGCGTTGGCTTGTCATATGAGCGGTAGTGCGGCCAAGTAGGTTCGACCAGTCGGCACGGGGTCCGGGCTTGCGCAAGCGAAAGCGCTAGGCCGGTCTAGCGCTAAAAGTCAGCAAAATTGGGTGCTATTAACGTATCTTGTTTTTGCGCTAGATCGGTAAAAAAATTGAGATTCAAGGGAGTTGCAACAATGTCTGAGCAAATAAAAATTCTAGATCGTTGGCCGGAACAAGAAACCAGAGGCCATACCATTCCAGGTTCGCGCTATACCAGTCGAGCATTTATGGAACGCGAATGGGAAGGCATGTGGACCAAAGTCTGGCTGCTGTTAGGTAGGGAAGCGGAGCTGCCCAATCCAGGAGATTGGCAAATGGAAGAGGTCGGCACCGAAGAGATCCTGATGGTTAGGCAAAAAGATGGTGGCGTTAAAGCGTTTTATAACGTTTGTCAGCACAGGGGTAACCCGCTTGTTTCCGAGTCTAAGGGGTCGGTGCTTCGACGATTTGTGTGCAAGTACCATAGTTGGGCCTTTTTGCCTGATGGCACACTTAATTTCGCGCCCGACAAAGAAGATTTTCCAGAAGGTAATCCTTGCGAACATGTCAGATTACAAGAACTGCGCTGCGAGCTTTTTGCTGGTTTTATTTGGGTGAATATGGATCCAGACTGTCAATCACTCAAATCTTATTTGGGGCCAATTTGGGATGACTGGGCTGCTCGCGATATCCATACCTGGCGGCGCACGATGGCTAACAGCATGTGGTTGCCGTGCAATTGGAAGGTTGTGCTCGACAATTTTAATGAGTCCTACCATGTGCCCACGGTGCATCAAGGTGCGACACCTGATACGGATCGAAAAGCCATTCGAGGGCATATAGATACATATTTCAAAGAAACGCAATTTGACCTCTCTAACGAAGGTCACAATCGTATGGTAATGAAAGGCGGTTTTGGGATTGGATCGACGGATGAGGAAGGCAATATCGTTGAGCCGCTCGCATCCCAACTGCGTTATTGGGAACTCGATCCGGAGGACTTCAAAGGTAATCCAGAGGCAACTCGAGAGGCGCTTCAAGCCGCAAAACGTCAGCATGGTGTTGCCAAAGGTTATACCCACTATGATCGCATTCCGGATGAACAATTCACCGATGCCTTTCATTACACCTTGTTTCCGAATTTTGCTGTTTCGGTTTGGTCCGACGGCTTCCACTTTTTAAGAGCGCGTCCTCACCCGAATGATCCTGAGCAATGCCTTTTTGACAATTGGTGGTATGCAAGTCCAGCCTCAATTGAGGCAGGCGCCAGCGGTGGTGGCAGGCAAGCGCGAAGAACGATCGTTACTGACGGGGATCAGGAAGCGCCGCTACAAATGCTCACTTATGGCGAGGATTCGATTGGCGCAGCGATTGAAGAAGACGTTGCCGTATTTGTGACCCAGCAACGAGGATTTCGATCACGGGGATTTAAAGGCGTGTATTTGTCAAATCAGGAAAAGCGGATCCGGAGATATCACGAAATGATCGATGACTATATCGAGGGCCGATTACCGGGTTAAAGATGTTGGCGGCAAAAAGGTACCAAATTGTGGAGATGAGGGTTCTATGAGTGAACTTGCAGACCGGTTAGCAATACAAGATGTCATGACTCGTTATGCTGCGGGCGTTGATGATCGTGATATGGCCCAGTATCGGGCTTGTTTTGCTGACGATGTTGAAATCGTGGGCTTTGGCAGTGAAAGCGTACATGGGGCGGACGTCTGGGTGGCAGATGTTGTTCAAAAACTGTCTGTCTTTGGAGCAACCCAGCATATGCTGGGCCCACAATTGGTGACGCTAAATGGTGATAAAGCGAGTGCGAGAACCGATGTCCAAGCCTTGCATTATATGAAGGATGACCCCGAAACGACTTTGACTTTATGGGCGACCTACTTCACTGATTTGCGGAGAGAATCCGTGGGCTGGAAGATCAGTCGACACGAGCTGGTCCGTCGAGGAACGCGTATCCAAAAGGGTTGACCAGGTGGTGCACTTCACCGGCTATCTGTCGATACGAGTCAGTGCCACGATGGGTATATCGCGGTCTATCCGCTGAGCATAGCGCTCAAACCCAGGATGAAATTCGGTGAAGCGCTGCCAAACCATCGATCGGGCGGGCTCTTCTAAATCTTGAGAATGTATTGTGCCCCGCAGCGTTGGGGCGAGAATTTCTGCCACTGGGTGCTGTTGCAGGTTTAAGTACCAGTCCGGGTAATTTGGATCTCCTCCCTTTGAAGCGACCACGTATAGGGTCTCTCGCGCGTGTTGATCCTGAAGGTATAGAAGGGGCGACGATCGAGGGCGCCCAGTTTTTCGGCCTCGGGTGGTGAGTAAGAGGGTGGGCGCACCAAGACCCGATAGACTATATTTGCCCGCCGTTTGTCGAAGCAACCATCGGTCTACTGGGGTCAGGAAATTGACAAAGATGCGTCCTCCTAGGGCCGTTCCGGCGAAACGAAGAAAGGGAATCAATAGCCAGCGGCGCCAAAAAGTTAGGGTTGCGACGCCTCGGCTGACTTCAGTGTGCTTAGCTTTAAGTTTGATAGAAATTAGCCTTGAAAGGGGTAAAGCCGCGGGCCGGGATATCTGAGAGCGTATAATGAGTGAGTCTCGCAGGCAATCAACGGAGAGACCCGTCTGACTGCAGCTCAAAGGCTTAGGGGGATGACTGTCTATGGCCTGTGAGGTTGGCAGAGAGCTCCGCCGAGAGCTCCGCAGAGAGTCCCGCAGAGAGCTCCGCATAAGTCCCACAGAGAGCTTCGCCAAGAGCCTTACAGAGAGCTTCGCCAAGCGCTTCGCCAAGCGCCTCACGCGATCGCATCCGCTGTTGCTGGCCCTCTATAGCAAAATGTGGGTTACTAGGAGCGATCTCTTGGGTCTTTAGTAGCCGGGATTGGCCTGAAAGCATTGGCAATGCCTGCTCAACGAAACAAGACAATATAGACAAACGGCTTCTAGCCGAGTCAGAGGGTAAAGCGATGCCACAGTCGTCAAGGACTACGCCAACAACACCAAAGAATATTCTGTTCATTATTACCGACCAGCAGCGCGCTGCCGATGCGGGATTCATGGGCAATCAAGTGCTGCAGACGCCGAACCTCGATGCATTAGCCGAAAAATCCATGGTGTTTGATAATGCCTGGGTAGCCAACCCTGTGTGTATGCCCAATCGAGCGAGCATATTAACGGGCCGCATGCCCTCGGCTCACGGCGTGGTGTTTAACGACCGGTCGCTAGATCCCAGAGTCAATACGTTTGTCAGAGGATTTCGAAAATCAGGGTATCGCACAGCGTTAATTGGTAAATCTCATTTGCAGCATGGCGTCAGTAAAAATTCGATGATCCCCTTTCGAGGCGAGCCCTCAGAGGGTAACCCCTACGGATCAGGTTGGAATGAGATCGAGGACTTTGAACGGTATTTACATGGGGTGCCAGAAGATCCCGAGGACTTTTATGGCTTCGACCAAATCGAACTTAGTCTAGATCACGGTGCGAGTATCTCGGGCCATCACTTGTTGTGGGCTTTAAACAAAGGTGGTCATCGTGATCACCTGATCGTTGATCAAGACCGATTACGGGGCGGTACCGACCGTTCAGAGCATTGGCAGCAAATTTATCGACCACCGTACGATGAGTCTCTGCACTCGACGTCCTTCGTTACCGAGAGAACAATTGAGTTCATCGAGGCGGCTCATCATCAGGATAGGCCTTGGCTGGCGGTGTGCTCCTTTCCTGACCCGCATCATCCAATGACGCCTCCAGGGAAATGGTTCGATGCCTACAAGCCATCCGACATGCGACTTCCTGAGAATCGCTTTGATCCGTTGACCGACGCACCAGCTCATTTGCGCCAATTTCAAAGGATCCACCCAAGCGAGCAACGTAATTGGGTCAGTCCCTGCGGCTTTGGTAGTGACGCCTTGCTTGAACAAGCCATTGCCGCAACTTATGGGATGATCGGGATGATTGATGAAGGCATTGGCCAGATTCTTACTAAGCTCGATGCGCATGGCGTTAGTAACGATACCATTGTGGTTTTTACTTCCGATCATGGGGATATGATGGGTGAGCACGGTCTATTTTTAAAAGGTTTTATGCACTACCGAGGCACTCTGCAGGTGCCGCTAATGATTCATAATCCAGATTTCGCGCCGGGTCGAACAGACGCACTGGCGTCGTCGATAGATATTGGGCCGACGCTGATGTCTTTGTGCGATGTGCCTGCCTATGATGGGATCCAAGGTTACGATTTATCAGAAGTACTAGAAAATCCGGGTAACCAAGCAAGAGAATATGTGTTGGTTGAGGATGATGTGCCGATGATCACAGCAAAGTTGACCCCCATTCCTGCAAGAACTAGAACCTTGTTGCATGGAAACTGCCGGTTTACGCGAAATAGCAAAGGAGAAGAGCAGCTTTTTGACCTCGGCTCAGACCCGGATGAGATGCAAGATATCAAGTCGATCGATAACCGTCGGCAGCGGATGCTAGAGGTACTGTCGGATGCTTTGATGTTGGCGGATGATTCGTCGAGAGGCGCGCCCGCATTAGAGTCTCTCTAGCATTGCGAAAAAGCGCCAGCAAGCAACCGCCAGGGTGGGGTAATCCCCCGTACCGTTGGTTGAACCTTCGCAATTATGCGCAGGCACTCTCATGGCCGAGTGCAGAGCAAAGCCAGTGCGGTTGTCGCGCCGTTTGGCTGAGCGCAGTGGACAGTCGCGAGTGCAGAAAATTTGTAGCCCAAAGGGTTGGATCAGTCGAAGTTTGAGCGTTTCAGAATCGATGCTTGAAATGCATTGGTAGGATAAGGTCAGACCTGGTATTCAGGATGTGTTCAGCTTGGGTGTTTCACACTGACGTGGAAAAATTCGGTCGTAGGAGAGCAACGATGAACCAAATATTTAATCCCCTGAATTATCTTGCCTTAGTGGTTGTCGGTATGACGTTTATGCCAATTCTTGCTGCCGGCGACGCCGAGGGATTGACAGTTGACTTGAGCGGGCATAACCAAGATGAGGCTCCCGCCTCAGAGCCGAAAACGGCTTGGCAACGGCATTCAGAAAAAGCCTATGCAGATAGGGAGGCTGCCCATGAGCGCCATGGGGCCGTGCTCTCGCCAGATGCGCGAGTCAACTTGGTAGATGAACGACGACATCGTTTAGAGGCAATGAGTCCTGAAGAACGCGAAGGTCTTATGCGGGCAAGACGCGACAGATTGGCAGAGATGAGTCCTGAAGAACGCGAAGGTCTTATGCGGGCAAGACGCGACAGATTGGCAGAGATGAGTCCCCAAGAACGCGAGGGTCTTATGCGGGCAAGACGCGATAAGTTGGCGGACATGAGTCCTG
>JADHNJ010000026.1 GCA_016779565.1 Pseudomonadales bacterium | reverse complement strand
CGGAACTCCCCGAGATGGGCGATAACTCGGCGCTAGGCGATCAGACTGCAAGCCGAGGCGACAGGTTGTTTTCCCGGTTCAACCGGTGATAGGCCGATTTCGTCGCACGCTGTCAGTTTTTTAGCGGGCCGGCTCAGATAGTGGGGTGAGCCATGTTAATTTCTCAGGGTTCAATTTAAGATAGGGAAAACGCCAATAGAGCAGGGCTATGACGCAGCAAATCTTGATTTTAAATGGTCCCAACTTGAATTTGCTGGGAACTCGTGAGCCAGAGGTTTATGGCACCCAGAGCTTAGATGATATTGAGTCGGCGCTGCGGGAGCAGGTCGCTGGTCAGTCGATTGAACTGGACTTTTTTCAGACCAACGCTGAACACGAACTCATCGACAGAATTCACAGCGCCAGGGGTCATTTCAAATGGGCCATTATCAATCCGGGCGCCTTCACTCATACCAGCATTGCATTAAGAGACGCGTTTCTTGCTACCGAGATTAATTTCGTCGAAGTGCACCTTTCAAATGTTCATCAGCGAGAATCGTTTCGGCAGCATTCCTACCTGTCTGATATAGCAGCCGGAGTCATTACAGGGTTAGGCGCGCAGGGTTATCGGTTTGCGCTCGAATTTATCGTTGCTCAGAGCCCATAGATGGATATTCGCAAAGTCAAAAATCTCATTGAGATGATTCAGGGAAGCGATATCTCTGAGATTGAAATTAAAGAAGGGGAAGATGTGCTAAAAATTGTACGTCGTCCACTCGAACCTGTATTGAGTGCTGAGCTGGCGGTGTCGGCCGCGACTCCGAGGCCACGAATGCAAGCCTATGCTGGGATGTCGAATGACCCAGGACACGTCTTGGCCCCAGTTTCTGGCGTTTTGAAATGGGGCGTTGATTCGCCATCGGGTTACCCGTCTAAACTTGGTGATGTGGTGCAACCAGGTGATAGCCTTGGCTGGGTGGAAACTTCCAACGAGCGAGTCCCGATTGTTTCTGAAGTTCAAGGGGTTCTGACCAAAGGTTGGGTGTCAACGGGTTCTAGGGTGAAGCAGGGCGAGCGAATTTTTGAAGTAACCTGCTGATGCGTTTTTCAGGTGAACTTCGAGTGTGCGGGAAGGGCAATATCGGGCACCAGGGCCTCTGGGTTTTGGGGCTCATATCCGACTGGTCACCGTTTTCAAAAAGGTTATAGACGGGACAGAGAGGCGTTATGGTTTGGCATAAAGTGACCGTATCAACGGCGCAACAACAAGTGGACCATGTGGAAGCACAGTTTTGGGAAACCGGTGCCTTGTCGGTCACGTTAACCGATCCTATGGATCAGCCAATTTATGAGCCCGGGCCAGGGGAAATTCCACTGTGGGAAAGCATAGAGATCTGTGGCCTTTATCAGCAAGATCAAGATATCACCGCTATCGTTGCAAATTTAGAAGCCGATGGCTTGGTGGTTAGCCAAGTTGAAAGTATGGCCGACAGGGTTTGGGAACGAGAATGGCTAACGGATTTTGTCCCCATGCCCTTTGGCGATCGCTTGTGGATTGTTCCCACTGAGTTTGACGTGCCTGAGCAGGCTAAAGTTGCACTGCGCCTAGATCCAGGGCTGGCTTTTGGAACCGGAACTCATGAAACGACATCTCTGATCCTTACCTGGTTAGATGCCCAAGACTGTAGTGGTAAAACGGTACTGGATTTTGGCGCTGGGTCTGGTGTTCTTGGCATTGCTGCGTTGTTGCTCGGCGCAGTGAGCTGTTGCGCTGTTGATACTGATCCTCAGGCAGTGACGGCGACCCTAGAGAATGCGATGCTCAACCGGGTGTCTGACCGAATCTCGGCGATGCAACCCGAAACATTTTTACCCGGCACCTATGATCTGGTCTTGGCGAACATTCTCGCAGAGCCGTTGGTTGAATTGGCACCGCAGCTAACCGAGTCTTTAGCGGCCGGCGGCGTGATCGTGCTGTCAGGTATTTTGTCAGCCCAGCAAGAACAGGTGGAAGCCGCGTATGAGGGTCTAGTGCAGTTTATCGATCAATCAGAACAAGCGGGCTGGGTTTGTTTGGTGGGGCGAAAATGTTAGTCGCGCAGTGTCCAGAGTGTGGCACCGCATTCAAGGTGACACTCAATGAATTAACGCTCGCAGAGGGCCGATTGCAGTGCGGCTATTGCCAGTTTGTTTTTCATGCAGAGGACCCGGTTGGGGAGGACACGGTTGAAACTGTGGCACCTGAAAGCCAGGACGCGGCAGAAGTAGCAGAAATTGAAAAAGCTGTTGATGCATCTGATTGGGACGCGTTGCAGGAAGATTCAGTTTCGTTAAGCAATAGGGCATCAGAACAGGGGGCGTTGACCCCCGACACCTTGGAAGCGGTTGCCTCGTCGCAGGTGGAGCCATCAGCACCAACAGCGAAACAAAACATTCAGGCGGCTGTCAGTGGCGACCTTGCTTCAGTTCAGCCCGAGGCGAGTGCACTCGAGGCAGTGCAGGCCGAAGTGGGTCCAGGTGAGGCGGATATTTCCGTGGATACGTCGCCGGATCACGCGGGTAATGGCCCAACTGACGAAGATAAAAATATCAATCCCTTACCGACTTTCACTGAGCGGATTCTGGCGAGTGCGAGCGCCTGGTGGTTGCCGATTGTCTTAACGACCACCCTGGTTCTACAAATCGCCTGGTTAATCGCCGACCGTGCTGATGCGGAGCCGACACTTTATGGTTTATGGAAGATAAGCTGTGAGCTACTGTCCTGCGAGGTTGGGCCGTACCAAAATCTTCATGACTTAACACTGTCTGCGGTTGCCATTGAATCAGCAGGGGATAACCAGGCAAAGATGTCTGCAGAGCTTCTAAATCGAGGTCAGTTTCAACAAGTTCTGCCCGTACTAGCCTTGGCGCTCTTAGATGGCCGGGGGCGGTTACTAGGGCAGAAGCAACTAAGGCCAGGTCTCGATTATGTCGTCTTGGGTGACGAAAAATCAGAGCGGATATTCCCGAGCCAAAAAGTAGTGGTAGGTTTCTGGTTGCAAACCCCAAGTGGCCAAAGTCTTGCGAGTTCTTATCGGCTTGAATTAGTGAACCCCAGTTGATCTGTTATGATGCCCGGCTTTAGGGTTAACGAGCTAAGTCATGCTTGATATTGGCGGTATTCGTCATCAGAGCCGAGTGCTGGTTGCGCCGATGGCAGGAGTAACCGATAGGCCATTTCGCGATTTTTGCCGCAGTTTTGGTGCGCATTGGCTAGTGGGAGAAATGCTAACCAGTAACCAGGCGCTTTGGCAGAGCAAAAAATCTCGATCCCGGCAGGTTTGTCAAGATGAGGTCGGTCCGAAATGGATTCAAATCGCGGGTGCGGATCCTGGCATGATGGCGGATGCGGCGGCAGCGAATGAAGCAGCGGGCGCTGATATCATTGACATCAATATGGGCTGTCCCGCCAAGAAAGTGTGTAATAAAGCTGCAGGGTCAGCGTTGATGCGGGACGAGGGTCTTGTCTCTGAAATCTTAGAGCGGGTATGCGCTTCGGTAACAGTGCCCGTTACCCTAAAAATACGATTGGGCTGGTCAAAGCAAGAACAAAATGCTGAAGCGATCGCTCTCATAGCGGAATCCGCGGGCATTTCACTGCTAACCATTCATGGAAGAACCCGGGCATGTAAGTTTCAGGGCGAGGTGGATTACGACGCGATTGGTGCGGTAAAGGCTAAGGTATCCTTGCCGGTCATTGCCAATGGCGATATTCAGGGCGCTCAGCAAGCCGAAGCTGTAATTCAGCGCACGGGCGTCAACGGCGTTATGGTCGGTCGCGCAGCATTAGGTCAGCCATGGCTGATATCAGCGATCGATCAATATTTAACGGATGGTGTAGCCGCGCCGACTCCTACCGTTGCGGCCAAGTTTCAGGCCCTTGAGAAGCACTTAGCCGGTCTTTACAAGCATTATGGCCCGGGCCATGGACACAAAATTGCCCGTAAGCACGTGGGGTGGTTTCTTCAAGCCAATCTTGTCAACGGGTATGCCTTTAGTCGAGCTTTTAATCAGCTTGAGTCCTCTGAGGCGCAAGTAATATTGATACAAAATTTAGCGCATCAATTGCAAGAGGAGCTAGCGGCGTGAGCAGGGATTCTCCAGATAAAGCCTCTGGACCTCTTGACCAGGTCAGTATCTCTTCTGCGGTATCCGCAACTATTGGCGACTATCTAAGGCTGTTAGAAGATGAGCCAGTCAATAACCTCTATGGCATGGTGCTTGATCAAGTTGAGCCGGCCTTGTTGCGCCAAGTGATGGCCCACGTCGACCAGAACCAATCGAAGGCATCATTGCTCTTGGGTGTCAGCAGAGGAACTTTACGGTCTAAGTTAAGTAAACACGGATTGCTTTGAAAGCAGACTGATTCAGGGCCAATGAGTGTCGTCTGAATTTGACGGACCGCCAAAAAGCAAAAAGGAAGCAAATGGAAAGAGTTCAGATCAAGACAGCGTTGATTAGCGTGTCAGATAAGACAGGGTTGTTAGCGCTTGTGGAAGTCTTGGCAGCGCAGGGCGTGCAAATCATTTCGACCGGCGGCACCTATCGTGCCATCTCGGATGCAGGTTTTGCAGTGACAGAAGTGGCCGAGCATACGGGTTTTCCAGAAATGATGGAGGGTCGAGTTAAGACTTTACACCCTCGGATTCATGGAGGGTTGTTGGGACGCGCATCCGCCGATGAGGCGGTGATGGCAGCCCAGGATATTTCGGCAATTGACTTGCTCGTTGTTAATCTCTACCCCTTTGAATCGGTGGTCGAGAGGCCAGATTGCAGCCTGAACGAGGCCATTGAGAATATCGATATTGGTGGTCCTGCCATGGTGCGCTCGGCAGCGAAAAATTACGATCGCGTGACGGTGGTTACTAGCCCCGAAGCTTATCCTGAGCTGGCAAGCGCGCTCTTAGAAGGCGCAGGTTGTGTTGATCGGGCATTTCGTTTCGCCTGCGCTAAACAAGCTTTCGCGAGAATCGCAGCTTATGACGCGGCGATTTCCAATTACCTGCAGAAACAAATCAACGAATCAGAATTAGCAGGGGTATTTCCAGATATTTTGTATCAGCAATGGGTCAAAATTGAGGACATGCGGTACGGCGAGAACCCACATCAACAAGCAGCCTATTACCGGGAGGTCAATCCTGAACCGAGCAGCCTCGCTACTGCAGAGCAGATACAGGGCAAAGCGATGTCTTTTAATAATGTTGCTGACGCCGATGCAGCCCTTGATTGTGTGCGAAGTTTCGATTTGCCAACGTGCGTCATAGTCAAACATGCCAACCCATGTGGTGTTGCATCGGCTGAGAACTTGTTGGTTGCTTATGACAGGGCTTTTGCGACAGATCCCACATCCGCCTTTGGGGGAATTTTGGCGTTTAATGGAGTTGTCGATGAGATTTTGGCTCAGAAGATTATTGACCGTCAGTTTGTGGAGGTGATGGTTGCTGAGCGCTATACGGACGAAGCCAAAAGGGTGCTGGCAACCAAAAACAACGTACGAGTCTTGCAAGTCAAGCCGACTTTACAAGCGAGCGCAGGGTTTGACACCAAGCGAATCTCCGGGGGTCTTTTGGTTCAGACCAAAGATACGCCGCTGTTTGAGCCAGATGATCTAAAGGTGGTCTCGGCGCGGGCACCGTCGGATGTAGAGCTTAACGATTTGTTGTTTGCTTGGAAGGTGGCAAAGTCAGTTAAGTCAAATGCCATCGTTTATGCTCGGGAGGGTCAAACGATCGGTGTTGGTGCCGGTCAGATGAGTCGAGTTTACAGCGCGAAAATCGCGGGGATCAAAGCGGCTGATGAAGACTTGGTGGTCAAGGGATCCGTGATGGCATCAGATGCTTTCTTTCCGTTTCGTGATGGCATTGATGCGGCTGCTTCGGCAGGAATAACTGCGGTCATTCAACCTGGCGGCTCAGTTCGAGATGAAGAAGTCATCGCTGCTGCAAACGAAGCGGGTATGGCAATGGTCTTTACCCAGATGCGGCATTTTAAGCATTGAGGCCGCGCGAGCTTAGCTTGCGAATGTCAGAGTTTGAGTGTTAACGATAATGAATCGCGAGGGATCATGAAAATTTTGGTGGTTGGCGCCGGTGGGCGAGAGCATGCCCTGGCATGGAAGTTTTTACAATCAGCCAAGGTCACTGATGTATTTGTTGCGCCAGGAAATGGCGGTATCGCTGCCGATAGCAGACTGAATCAGATTGATATCGATGTTATGGATTTTGACGCATTGAGCCAACTGGTGCTCGACCAAGCCATCGATCTGACAGTTGTGGGCCCTGAGGGTCCCTTAGTTGCCGGCATTCAAGCACATTTTTCAGCCAAAGGCCTGGCTTGTCTTGCGCCCTCCGCGGAGGCAGCCCAACTGGAAGGCTCCAAATCTTTCACCAAGGAATTTATGCAACGCCATCGCATTCCAACTGCGGCTTTTCAGGCTTTCACAGAGATCAACGAGGCTGAGGCTTATGCGCGTAGTCTAGGCCTACCAGTGGTGATCAAAGCTGATGGGCTGGCCGCCGGTAAGGGCGTGGTGGTTGCTCAAACGATTGAAGAAGCTGACGCAGCGATCAACGATATGCTTGCAGGCAATGTTTATGGCGAAGCAGGCTCCAAAGTCGTTGTTGAGGCGTTCTTGCCTGGTGAGGAGGCGAGTTTTATCGTTCTAGCAGATGGTGATCAATATTTGGTGTTTGCAACCTCTCAAGACCACAAAGCCATTTTTGACGGCGATCAGGGACCCAATACTGGCGGCATGGGGGCTTACTCACCAGCGCCAATTGTGACGAAAGCGGTAAGCCAAAGAGTTTGCGATGAGATTATAGAACCCACCCTCAAAGGATTATTAGCAGAGCAAATCCATTACACAGGGTTCTTGTATGCGGGATTGATGATTAACGATGAAGGCGCTCCCAGTGTTGTGGAATTTAATTGTCGCTTTGGAGACCCCGAGACCCAGCCCATTATGATGCGTTTGCAGAGCGACCTTGCAGAGGTCTGTCTTGCGGCCGTCGAACATCGCTTAGATCAACAATCTCTAGTCTTCAGCGACGAGGCGGCTTTAGCCGTTGTTGTGGCGAGTCAAGGATATCCCGGCGATTATGCGACGGGTGCCGTGATTTCAGGGCTCGATGCCGCCTTGCACTCGCAGATATTTCATGCCGGAACGAAACTGGAAGAAGACGACCTCAAGGTTAATGGGGGGCGTGTCTTAGCGCTGGTAGCGTGCGCACCTACGGTCGCAAAGGCCCAAGCAATCGTTTACCAAGACTTGGAGAGGGTGCAATTCGAGGGGCAATATTATCGTCGAGATATTGGTTATCGAGCGGTCGCCCGGGAGGGCATTTAAGAGATGCTCAGCCCGCCGTCGATTGGCAATATTTGACCCGTCACATAAGGATTATCAATCAGGTATTCAACGGCTTGTACGATCGCCGCTTCACCCCCAAGGCGACCTAGGGGCGTCTTAGTAAGCAGTGATGTCAACATGGCGTCATCATGGGTATCAGCAGGACTTAATATCGCGCCTGGGGCAACGCCGTTTACCCGGATTCGAGGCGCAAGGTCCATGGCGAGGCTTTTCGTCGCCATGATCAGGGCCGCTTTGCTTGCCGAATATACGACATGGCGTGCCAGTGGAATTTGACCAAAAATGTCGCAGAAGTTAATAATCGAAGCGCCTGTATTTAACTGGGGTAGTAAACCTTGGCACAGCATGAGCGGCGCTTTGAGGTTGATCGCCATGGTGTTATCGAAAAGCTCTGGGGAAATGTCCTCAAGGCCAGTCTCAGGAAAAACCGCGGCATTATTGATGATTAAATCGAATGCTGGGTAGTGCTCGCTGAGTGCTTTGATCATCCTGCGCACATCGGACGTCTTAGCTAAATCAGCCTGAAATCCGTGGGCCGACCCCTCACGCTGCCCGTTAAACGCAAGCATTAGTTGGGCCAGGGCCTCGGTAGAGCGATGGCAATGCAGGGCCAGATTCCAGCCGCGATCGTGCAAAGCTTCTGCGACAGAGCGGCCAAGACGCTGACTCGCGCCAGTAATGAGCGCAATTTTAGTTTGAGTGGTCAAAGTCTGAAATTACTCGAAGCTGCTCTGCTTCTATTGCTGCACGGATCTCGATGCCTGTTAGGTTGGTCCCAGCTGGGTTTACGGTAATTTTTGCCGTTTGTTCAGCAAGCCGATGCCAGTTTTGGGTAATTGGCCGCTGGTCTTCTTCTGACGGTAAGCCCCAAGCGGTTGCAATTTTGACTGCAGTGTAAAATCGAATCGGCTTGCGACGGGCATCGGCGTGATGAAGCACCTTAAGAATTTGTTCAGGCGTCAGGGCAGGCAATCTACAGATTTCAGCACTGAGTTCGATCGTAACTTCGGATAGTTCAATCCAGGTTTTAGGTAAAGCCATCTGGGTTTGTAAGATTGAAATATCAGCATTGGGACTCTCAAGCATCAGTCTCGCAAACTGTTCTTGAGGTAAGGCCTCGGGATAGAGCGGGGCCAATCGATGAGCTCCCAGCGGGTCTAAACCTTGGAATAACACCTTGTGCGCATTAATAGCCTCTAAAACCTCGAAGAAGGCGTGAGGTCTGGGGGCACCTAGCGCTTTTTCAAGCTCTTTAAAAATGCGTTCTTTAGAGAGCGTTACCAGGGCACCTTCGGCAACCATTTTGCGGCATAGCGTTAGTGTCTGAGGGTCAATTCTAAAACCATCCGCCTCGAATCTGGCCTGAAATTGTGCCAATCGCAGGATCCGCAGTGGGTCTTCGGTGAAAGCGTCAGATACGTGTCGAAAGACGCGTTTTTTTAAATCAGCTTGACCGCCGCAGGGGTCAATCAGACTGCCATCTGAAGCCTGTGCAATGGCATTAACCGTAAGATCTCGACGCACTAAATCGTCTTCAAGGGAAATATCGGCGCTGGTGTCAAACTTAAAGCCAGTGTGTCCAGGGCCCACGTTATATTCCCTGCGCGCCAGTGCATACTCTTCTTTAGTTTCGGGATGAAGAAAGACAGGGAAATCCTTGCCCACCTGTTGATAGCCTAGCGCCCGCATAGATTCCGGGGTCTCTCCGATAACGACCCAATCGCGCTCGGTGGGGGTTTTCCCGAGGAGGGTGTCACGTACTGCACCGCCGACCAAGTAGCATTTCATTGTTTAGATTCTGCCATGAAGCTTACCAAAACTAACCCTCTCGATTGGGTTGTTTGAATAGCTGACCATCGTCCAGTCTTAGTGCTGTGAGATGACGGCCCCAAACGCAGCCGGAATCTAGCCCGAAAAGCCCCGGTCGAGTTACGTTACCCAGGGCTGCCCAATGGCCGAAAAGGATCGTGTAGGCGGCAAGAGAGGGGTGTCGTTCTAAAAACCAGGGCTTGAAGCCGGCGGGAGCCTGGTCGGCTTTGTGTGTCAGTTCGAGATGCCCGCCATTTTGGTAGTAGCGCAGTCGAGTAAAAAAATTGGTCATGATGCGAAGTCGATCTGCTTCGTTGAGATCTTGTCGCCAAGATGACGGGGTGTTGCCATACATGTTCTTTAAAAATTGCTTGCGGTCCTCCCCCTGGAGGGCTTGCTCAATGGTGCGAGCGTGGGCTTTCGCCTCCTTCAAGCTCCAGATAGCCGGCAGGCCCGCATGCACCATGGCAAGTTTTTGATGATCGTCAACAACCAATATGGGCTGTTTTGCTAACCAATCGACAAAATTGGGAAGATCCGAATGATCAAGTAAATCCGAGATAGTATCGCCTCGATGAGGCTTGCTAACACCCTCGGCGATGGCGAGAAAATGTAGATCATGATTGCCTAGGACGATTCGGAGATTGGGCAGGCTCATTAAGTAATTGAGCGTATCAACATTATCAGGGCCCCGATTGATAAGATCACCAGCGCACCACAGTGTGTCCTTGGCTGGTTGGAACTGGATTTGCTGTAAAAGGGCCCGTAACGTCTTGTAGCAGCCCTGAATATCACCCACCGCATAAACGCTCATAGCCGGTTCCGGCTGACGACGTTGGCGCAGCGCACAAAATCGGCCACCGATAAGGTTTCTGCTCTAGCAGATGGATTGATGCCCAAGTCCTCAAGCGCAGATGCCGATATTAGATTGGCCAACGAATTTTTTAGCGTTTTTCTGCGTTGCCCAAAAGCTGCGGTTAATAGTTCGGATAAAATCGATAAATCGTCAGCCTCGATATTGGGCCGCTGGTGAGGTTGAAGACTTACCACGGCGGAATCGACTTTGGGGGCTGGGTCGAAGGCTGTTGGTGGAACGTCCAAGAGTTTTTCGATATGGCAATGGTACTGTGCCATGACAGTGAGGCGACCATAATCCTTATGGTTGGGAACAGCTGCGAGTCGATTCACAACCTCTTTTTGCAGCATAAAAATCATTGATTTTATTCTTTGTCCTAGAGCAAATAAACGAAAGAGCAAAGGCGTTGATATGTTGTAAGGCAAGTTGCCAACAATCCATAAGTCTCCGGGGATTTCAGCAAAGTCAAAGTCGAGGACGTCACCCTGTCGGACGGTTGCAGTAGCGGGCAAGAACGCCTGTAATTTAGGGATTAAGTCACGGTCCAGCTCAATGACAATGAGATCTGATCGGAGCGTCGCCAAGGGTTTGGTCAATGCGCCCCGACCAGGACCGATTTCAATCAGGGATTGCTCAGGATTCGGCTGAATACAAGCCACAATTTGATCGATGATTTGGGGATCTTGAAGGAAATTTTGGCCGAAGCGCCGCTTTGCTTTAGTTGCCATCATCTAGGGCCGCTGCAAGCTATGGGCCAGCGTGACTGCTGCGACAAGACTGCCGGGGTCAACCTGACCGTGTCCAGCCAAGTCAAGGGCTGTGCCATGGTCAACTGACGTTCGGATGAAGGGTAAACCCAAAGTAACATTAACGGCGTCGCCGAAGCCATGATGTTTCAATACCGGAAGCCCTTGATCATGATACATGGCGATGACGGCGTCGCACTGGTTAAGAATGTGAGGCGTAAAAGCGGTGTCTGCTGGTAAGGGACCGATGAGGGTTTTGCCTTGCGCTCTGAGTGCTGCCATTGCAGGTTGGATCACCTCGATTTCCTCAGAGCCAAGGTGGCCACCCTCGCCAGCGTGGGGATTTAATCCACAGACCGCAAGGCGTGGTGTTTTAATGCCAAATTGTTGCTCAAGCGCCGCTAACGTGATGTCGATGGTTGACATCACCGCCTCTCGGGTGACTGCTTTGGGTACCTGTGCGAGGGGCAGATGCGTTGTGACCAAAGCGACTTTCAGATCACCTGAAACAAGCATCATAACCACCTGGGGGGTGGCCGTTCGTTGCGCCAGCCATTCAGTATGGCCCGAGAAAGGCAGCCCGCTATCGTTGACGAGGGATTTTTGAATGGGGCCGGTTACCAAAGCTCTTATCTGGTCTTGTGTCCAAAGGCTTACCGCTTTTTCTAAGCAAGCAATGACGTAGGGGCCAGAGCGCGTATCGAGTTGACCGGGTACCGGACGGTATCCCAATGGGATCGGCATGACATTGAGGCTATTTCGATCGTAGTCCGTGAAATCTGTCAACAGATTGACTGAAATTTTAAGCCTGAGTTCATTTGCTCGCGCCTGTACTGCCTCCGGGTCAGCGATGTAAAAGCGCTGAAGATGCTTGGGCAATTCAGGGTCGGCGAGTAGACAGACGTCTAAACCGATGCCGGCAGGTTCCCCTGGGGTAATGGCAATCGGTAGCTCAGATTTTGATTTCGACAAACGCGTCTTCCCTTATTTCTCGAATCCAGGTATCGACTTCTTCATCAAAAGAACGGTTTCGTAGAAAGTTGGCAGCCTGGTTGCGTTTAAAGGTTTCGCTGAAATCCTCGGTGCGTCGCCCCGTGACCTCTAAAAAGTGGAAACCGAATTCGCTCTGGAAAACTGGGCTAATTTGATTGAGCTCAGTTGCTGATAACGCTTGTTCAAAAGGTCCCACAAATTCATCACCGGAGCTCCAGCCAAGGTCGCCACCTTTCAGCGCAGAACCCGGATCCTCAGAATATAGTCTCGCAACTTCTTCAAAGGGCCTACCAGCAAGAATCTCGTCTCTGAGGCTTTCTGCAAGTTCCCTCGCCTCATCAACCGATCGAATTTCGTTGGGATTAATCAGCACATGCCGGACACGGGTCTGATCTACCATGCCTTGCGCCGTAGCACCTCGTTTCGCGAGAAGTTTGATGATGTGGAACCCAGAGCCACTTTGAATGGGCCCAGCGATCTCTTGGTCACCCAAGGATATGGCAAGGTCGGCAAAAAGCGTTGGTAGCGCATTAGGTTTACGCCATCCCAAATCCCCGCCTTCTAAAGCATTTTTACCTGCTGACTGCTCCATGGCTGCTGCCGCGAAGTCGTCTCCTGCTCGTAAACGATCTACCAAAGATTGGGCGTTTGCCCGGATGGTTTGGATTTGTGCCTGGTTCATATCAGAATCTGTCGCGAGCAATATGTGACCCACACGAAACTCGTCGGCGGTCAATTCTTTACCAGCCTCTGAATTGAGAAAGTCGGAGATCGCCTGCTCACTGATCTCGATGCGACTGTTTACAACACCTTGCTGTACCCGTCCGATCATGATTTCTCTTTCTATCTGGCCTCGCATGGTTCGATAAGATATACCATCTTTGGCAAGGGCCTCACGAAACTCAGGCAAAGAGAGTTGATTTTGATCTGCAATTCGCGCCATCGCATTATTTAACTCAGCGTCACTGACCCGAACTCCCGCCCGACGGGCCATCTGCAGCTGGAGGCTCTCAACAATGAGCCGTTCAAGAATCTGCTCAGTTAAGATCTGGTCTGGCGGTAGGCTCTCCGGTTTTGCCGCCTGAGCTCGTATCGTCTTCACACGATCTCGCACCTCAGACGTGGTGATGAGATCATCGTCGACAATAGCGGCAACTTCATCCAAAACGATCGGTAGGCTAAAAACGGGTAAGCTCAAGAGCACAAAGGTGGCGCCGCCAAGGACCTTATTCAACATCTTTTATAACCTTTTCATATTATCGTCGTTGTCAGAGCGCTAAAGGCTTTATCGCTGTTTCGCCCGTCAGGGCGTAAAATTGGCCGATTATTGCCCAATGTTGGGTAACATTTCCCTATACAATTTGTCCATATCGCTGCCGATTTGCATCAAGCCCTTAAGCTCGAAAGTCAGGAACACGCCTTTTCGTTCTCTAGCCTCAACTCGAAATGACGTCCCATTCCATGCTAGTTGAGGATCATAATACCGTCTGAAGGCCGTCTCCACTGACCAGCAACAGCCATTGTATGACACACCGACAAGGGACTCTATATGTTTGCTCACTAGACTGTTCCGAGCCCATAAGCCTCGTATAGTAAAAGCCTTGCCTAGCGGCAATGTAGCAGCGAGTTGTGTGACCTCTGTTGATAGTCTTTCCTCGACATCAAATTGTTGTTTGGTTTTGGATCGATATCGATGTTGAACCCTAAGCGCAGCTTTGGGGCTCGGATGGTAACTGAGGTTGAAGAAACCAGAGTGTAAATCCCCATGTTCATGGTCGAACGTCAAGTCAAGTTGGCTTGACAGGATGCGCTTAGGCGATGCCTCAATGCGGAGATAAAAGGGCTGCCGCAAGTTATGGATTGGGGCTTTTGCACTGGGGGCGCCAAAGTGTGCCAGCCCTCCGGTCAATGCTAAGGTCTGTTGCCCCGTTTGGTCGTTTATCCAGCGATGGGTTACCCCGAGCGTGATGCTTTTTTCGACCCAGTGGGGATCAAACCCATGGGCGCCTCGGCTTTGAAATAGAGCATCAAAAGTGGGTTCCAGCTGGCTGCTATCAAGCATTGGGAAAAACCGATCGTGATCAAGAGAACCTACGCTAATTTTCAAAAGAGGTTCCAGTACCTTTAATAGCGGCTGATTTGGGGTTTTTTTTAAAAGCCGGGCACCCGCTTTTATGGTGGCGTAGGGGTATCGGATCATCTGCTTGCTGATCTGGGCTGCGTCATAGTGATAACCGTGTTGCTCGAAACCGAGCGTAGACTCGATAAAGCCCCAGTCAAAGGCTTGAGGATACGCCAGGCTGGTCTGCAGCAGGTCTCGCCTGCCCTCAAACAAAAGGTTGTTAGACGCTTGAGCCTCGGAGGTCGTCACAAGGCCGATACCACGAAATAGTAAGCGACCCAGAGAATGCTGGTATTGAAGCCCTATTTCGGGACGTTTTCTAAGTTGCCCCTCGAACTGAGGCGCAAGGCTTTGAAAACCCTGGTAACCAATATGACCGCTGAGGTTCTGTCCAGTCCATGCCAGTCTGATGCTTTGGCTTAGAGCAGGTAATTGCCTTTCTCGTTCTCGATTATCGGTGGTAAAAGGCCCAAGGTCTCGGCTGAAGGGCGCAATAGACGTTGCAAAATCTCTAAAATAGTTAACGTCTGAGGCTTTGTTAAATTTTACGGCGCTTGAAAAACCTTGATGTTGGAATTCGTGAAACAGGCTAAACATACCGCGATCTGCTTGACTGTAGCCAAAATTGCCGGCGCTAAGATCAACTGGCTGTAAACGGTCTCTAGACATAAAATCGGCGTTGAGCTGGCCTCGACTTGAAATCCCGAGCCCGCGAATTTCTGCTTGTACAATTTCACCACGATTGGCCAGATGCCAGAGGCCAATTGTGGCGTCCAGATTGGGTTTTGCACTCCAATAATATTGCGCTTTGGCTTCAATTCCATTGCGATTGTCTCGGGCGACAGACAACGGTAGGAAACCACTTTGTCTTGTTTGATTGACTGGGATTTTGAGATAAGGCAGATAAAATACCGGCAGGTCTTTGATGCGAAGCACCATATTCTTGATCGTGATATTGCGTTGGCTTCGGTCAGCCGCGACGAGACGACTGGCGATTTGCCAAGTATCGCCACCGTTGGGACAGCGGGTGATCTGACTGCCATGGATGGCAAAACGCTGATCATCGACGAATGCAAGCCGTTCAGCACTGCCTTGCAGATCGGATTGCTGGAGAAAAAATTGCGCCGATGCGATCTCTCCTTGGCCAGCAAAGAAATTACCGGTCGCCGAGTCGCCTTGGACGCAAAGATCTTGGTCTATGAGCGATACATTATCGGTTAGGCTAAGCGTATTAGTTTCGAAGTTAAGGGTTGCGTGGTCTGCTTGCAGAAGCAGCGCGTTCGTTCGAATAACGACATCGCCAGCAATATCGGCACGTCGATCGGGGATCACAGTCGCTTGAAAAGCGCTGATGAAAGCCTGATTTGGGTTCGTCGGCCCATCACTCTGAACGGGTTTTGGACAATTTGCCCTTTGAATGCCTGCATCGGCGTTTGCCAAGGAAATGGATAGGAGCAGGTTTAGAAACAAACCAAGGGCACTCGTGGCAATTCGGGAGGACCGGTGTTTCATAGAATTGTTCAGGGTTTTCGCCGAGCTTCAAGAATAAGCCATAATCGCTTGAAGCAACAGCAAACTCAAAGGTAGACCGATGGATCAGAGATTATCAGCATTGGCGCGGTGGGTTGATCAACTGCCTGTCGCAGTTGATCAGCCAATTGCTAAAGAGGACTTTGTGCCTGTGTCGGATGATGCTAGTTTTCGACGCTATTTTAGGTGCACTAAGTTATCGGAGTCTTGGGTTTTTATGGATGCACCTCCCGAGAAAGAACCGCTCACGGATTTTCTTCGAATCGGCCGAGCACTTGCCGATGCTGGACAAGCTGTGCCTAGGATTTTAGCTGAGGAAGCCGCTCTTGGGTTTTTAGCATTAACGGATTTGGGCGACCGGCAGCTGCTCTCGGAGCTAAGAGTCGAGTCTGCAAGAGCCGACGCATTAAGGGTGCAGGCGGTGGATCAGCTGGCGAGTTTGGTAACCGTCAATTGTGATGTACCGACCTACTCTGAAGCGAAATTGATAGAAGAGCTTTGGCTATTTCCGGATTGGTACTTGAGTCAATACCTAGGCCTTGATCTGTCGGAAAACTTCTCTGAGTTATGGGTCAGGGTGTGCGAATTTTTGGTTGATTCTGCACTAGCGCAACCCCAAGGGTTTGTGCATCGCGACTACCACAGTCGTAATTTAATGGTGATTCAAGACGGCAACCTCGGGTTGCTGGATTTTCAAGACGCAGTTGTTGGGCCCGTATCGTATGATCTTGTGTCCCTGCTCAGAGATTGTTACGTCGAATGCGACGCTGAACTTGAAACAGAACTCGTGACGCGCCATCACAAGGCTTTGTCGGCTTTTTTATCTGATTTAGGAGATCTTCAAACTTATCGGAAGCGCTATGAGTTGATGGGGCTTCAGCGTCACTTAAAGTGCGCAGGTATTTTTGCGCGACTTTACCTTCGTGATGGTAAGGAAGGATATTTGCAAGATATCCCAAGAGTATTGCGATACATCATGGACGTGCTCAACAAGTATTCCGAGCTTGAAGGTTTCGCGAACTGGCTAGGGCCTAAGTTGCCTGCCGATGTTTTAGAGATTGCGCTTTGAAGGCGCTACTCTTGGCAGCTGGCGCCGGTAGGCGCATGGGGCAACTGACCCGCGCACAACCCAAACCGCTGGTGTCTCTTGGTGGGGAGACCTTGATAGAAAGGCATTTGCGAAGGTTAAAGCGCGCGGGAGTGTCGGAAGTTGTCATAAATCTTTTTTACCTCGGAGAAATGATTGCCGAGCGATTGGGCAATGGGCAGCGTTTTGGCCTATCGATAGCGTATTCACGTGAAACCCAAGTCCTAGAAACCGGTGGTGGTGCGAAAAAAGCACTAGAGCTATTAGGCTCAGAGCCCTTTTTAATGATCAGCAGTGATGTGGTGACAGATTTAGACTTTGGCGCATTACTAAAAATTTCGCCAATCAAGGCGCATTTAGTGTTGGTGCCTAACCCTCAGCATCATCCAGCCGGTGATTTTGATTTATTAAATGCCGAGTTGGCGATGCCAGGTAGCCAGTACACCTTCTCAGGTATCGGTGTCATCCATCCTCAGTTGCTGCACGACAGCCTAGAAACGGTGTTCCCAATGCGCTCTGTTTTGTTTCCAGCCGCTTCAGCTCAGTCTATAACGGCGGAGGTTTTCAAGGGCTATTGGAAGGATATAGGCACTCAAGATCGATTGGCTGACGTTCAGCGCGATCTTGCCGCAGGCGTGTGTTCCTCTTGAGTTGGTTCCTGTAAACTTCTGCGCTATCCGGAAGGGTCGGCAAAGCCGCCGAGAGTCTGGGAGATCAGCGATGAAACAAGAAAATTGGATAGCGCCTTCGATTTTGGCGGCAGATTTTGCGCAGCTTGGGGCCGAGGTTGAGCAAGTCTTAGACGCGGGCGCAGATCTGATTCATTTCGATGTCATGGACAATCACTACGTCCCAAACTTAACGATTGGCCCAATGGTCTGTCAGGCACTGCGGACCTACGGGATAGAGGCTGATATTGATGTGCATTTGATGGTCGAACCCGTTGATCGTTTGATTGGCGACTTCATTGAAGCCGGTGCGAGTTTCATTACGTTCCACCCAGAAGCCTCGAGGCATGTCGATCGATCTCTAGAAATGATTCGCTCTGCAGGGATCAAGGCGGGGCTCGTGCTGAACCCCGCCACCTCCATTCATTGTCTTGATCACGTGCTCGATAAGCTCGATATGATTTTGGTTATGTCAATTAATCCAGGGTTCGGAGGACAGTCTTTCATCAGTAGTACGCACCAGAAAATACAGTCAATTAGACAAATGATCGATGAAAGCGGACGGGATATCCGTCTCGAGATTGACGGTGGGGTTAAAGTCGACAACATCGCGGCCATTGGCGCGTCGGGTGCCGACACATTTGTCGCAGGATCGGCGATCTTCGGCAGTTCGGATTATCAGCAAACGATCGCTGCGATGCGCCGGGAACTAGAGCAGTGAGCAGTCAGCCATGAGCGATCTAGGTCTAGAGGCACCCGACTATTTTTCTAAATTAATCGCCCACGGCTGTCGTCATCTACCAATCAGCCGAGAGTTGGTCGCGGACTTTGAAACCCCATTATCCTGCTACGTAAAAGTCGCCCGGGGACCCTATAGTTATCTACTTGAGTCTGCTAACCAGGGGGGCGAAAAGTGGTCTCGCTACTCTATTATTGGTTTGCCAGCGAGACGCATTCTTAAGATATCAGGCTATCAACTCGTACAAATCGACGAAGGAGAAGTTGTCCGTAATGAGACTGTGGTCGATCCACTGTCGGAGATTGAGCAGCTGCAGGCCAATTTTAGCTATCCAGCCTGCCCCGGCATGCCTAACTACACGGGGGGGTTGGTAGGCTACTTTGGCTATGACACCGTCCGATACGTTGAACCAAAAATCAGAGACTCAGCGCCGGTTGACGATTTAAAGACGGCAGACATCGTATTAATGGTGTCTGACGATGTTATTGTTTTTGATAACGTCAAGGGCAAGATGCACCTGATCACTCACGTCGATGACGCTTCTGATCAGCAATTGGCAGAAGCAGGTTTACGACTCGACGCCATGGAAGGTGCCTTGCGCGCAAATATCCCTGAAGCGTTCCGCGCCCCATTGGTGTCACCAGAACTAGAAGATGGAGACTTTACCAGTTCCTATCCGGAGGCAAAATTCAAAGCCGCGGTGGAGGCTCTGAAAGAGTACATACTGGCCGGCGACTGCATGCAGGTCATTTTATCCCAGCGGCTTTCTTGTGCATTTGAGGCAGAGCCTTTGAATTTATACAGGGCACTTAGAGGGTTAAATCCTTCGCCTTATATGTATTTCATGGATCTCGATGCTGAACAAATCGTGTCATCATCGCCAGAAATTTTAGCCCGGTTAGAACAAGGTGAAGTCACAGTGCGACCACTGGCTGGCACTCGCCGTCGGGGCAAAACGCCGGAAGATGATGCCAAGATGGAATCGGAACTGATCAATGACCCCAAAGAGCTTGCAGAGCATCTGATGCTGATCGATTTAGGGCGAAATGATATAGGTAGGGTGTGTGAGCCCGGGACGGTTCAAGTTTCAGAAATGATGTCTATTGAGCGATATGCGCATGTTATGCATATCGCCTCAAACGTCACCGGCCGGTTAAAAGAAGGTCTTAGTTGTATGGATGTGTTGCGCGCTACGCTACCCGTTGGCACCTTAAGTGGCGCGCCCAAGGTTCGAGCTTTACAGCTCATTGACGCATTTGAGCCTGTAAAGCGTGGCATCTTTGGCGGCGCGGTGGGATATCTCTCTTGGCAGGGTCAGATGGACACCGCAATTGCGATTCGAACGGCGATTATAAAATCTGGGCAATTGCATGTGCAGGCCGGCGCGGGTGTCGTCGCGGATTCGATCCCAGATCTGGAGTGGAAAGAAACGCAAAACAAAGCCCGCTCGGTAATTCAAGCAGCGAAGATTGCCGAAAATGGATTGCAATTTTTTGGCCACCCAGGGGGCAATCGATGAGGTCAGAACCCAAGTGCATCGAGGTTGACGCTGGTCAAAAGTTAATTAGACGTCAACTTTGTGTGCAGTTAGCTTAGGGCGGATTAATTCATGTTGTTAATGATTGATAACTACGATTCTTTTACCTACAACATTGTTCAATATTTGTTTGAACTTGGTGCGGAAGTAGAAGTCGCTCGCAATGATCAGATTACTTTAGACGACATCGCGGTTTTAGCACCAAACCAAATAGTGATATCACCGGGGCCGTGCACACCTAACGAAGCCGGTATTTCTTTGGCAGTTATCGATCGTTTTGCGGGCCAGATACCGATATTGGGTATTTGTTTGGGGCATCAAAGTATTGCCCAAGCTTATGGTGGAGACATCATAAGAGCAGAAACGGTCATGCATGGTAAAACATCGAAGATTCACCATACTGGTCAAGGCGTTTTTTCCGGTCTGCCGAGCCCATTCGTCGCAACGCGATATCATTCTTTGGTCATGGCGAAGGCCTCCTTGCCGGATACACTGGAGATAACCGCTTGGACTGAGCATGAAAATGGCGAACTAGAAGCGGTCATGGGAATCAGGCATAAAACCCAATCTGTCGAGGGGGTCCAGTTTCATCCAGAGTCCATATTGACCGAGCATGGGCATGCGCTGCTGGAGAATTTCCTGACCAATGGGGGTCATTTATGATTACTGACACGCTGGCAACGTTAGTCGAGGGATCGGACTTGTCTCGTGACGCAATGGTCGCGCTTATGGAGTCAATTATGACCGGAGGCGCAACCCCAGCGCAGATCGGTGCGGCGCTGACAGCCCTCCGGATTAAGGGTGAGACGGTAACCGAGATCGCGGCGGCCGCCGAAGTGATGCGTAATCTCGCCGCTAAAGTAGAAGTGTCTGCAACGCACTTGGTTGATCTTTGTGGCACCGGTGGTAGCGGAACCTCCAAGTTCAATGTTTCTACTGCCAGTGCGCTTGTCGCCGCCGGTGCGGGTATTCAAGTGGCCAAGCACGGCAATCGTGCCGCTTCAGGTAAGAGCGGGAGCGCCGATGTTTTGGAAGCGGCAGGGGTCCACCTCGACCTAACGCCAGCACAAGTTGGCCAGTGCATCGAAACGGTTGGTGTGGGCTTTTTGTTCGCGCTAAATCACCACGGCGCGATGCGTCACGCAATTGGACCGAGGAAAGAGCTTAAATTCCGTACGATGTTTAATCTGCTTGGCCCTTTGACCAACCCGGCCGGTACAAAAAGACAGGTGCTGGGGGTGTTTGACGCAGTTTGGCTCTGGCCACTCGCAGAGGTATTGCGCGAATTAGGTAGTGAGCAGGTGATGGTTGTGCATGCTGACGATGGTTTAGATGAACTGAGTATTGCTGCCCCGACCCGAGTGGTTGAGTTGAAGGACGGAGACCTCAGGGAGTATGAAGTCTGCCCTGAAGATGTGGGTTTGGTGTCCCAGTCCTGGGAAGATCTTCGTGTTGAAAACAGCCAAGAAAGTCTCGCCCTCGTGAAGGCGGCTCTGACGGGTGAGCATGCCGCAGCTAGAGATTTTGTGGCTTTCAACGCCGGCGCTGCCATTTATGTGGGCGGTGGTAGTGTGAGCTTGGCCGAAGGCGTCGAAAGGGCTAAAGATTCAATTGCCAGTGGTGCCGCCAAAGAGAAACTGAATCTGCTGATTGAGTTTACCCAGCAGTTGCGAGTACTTGGCCCATGACAACACCAACCGTGCTTGAAAAAATTGTAAAAGAGAAAAAAATTCATGTCGAAGAGCGCCGCCGCCGGATGCCTCTGACTAACCATAACCTTGACCGGCCTTCACCGCCGAGAGGTTTTGCGGCGGCTCTCAAGGCTCAGCGGAAACTCAATCAACCGTCCGTGATTGCGGAAATAAAAAAAGGATCACCCTCTAAGGGGGTGATTCGGCCCGAGTTTGATGTTGCGGAGATAGCCAGTGCGTATGACCGTGCTGGCGCAACTTGTCTGTCGTGTTTGACAGACAAGCCATTTTTTTATGGTGATGACCAAGATCTGATGTTGGCTCGTCAACATTCGAGGGTGCCTGTCTTACGTAAAGATTTTATTGTCGATGCTTATCAAATCCTTGAGTCATATCAGTTAGGTGCGGACTGCATTTTGTTGATAGCAGCTATTTTAGATGATGATGAGCTCAGTGCGTTTTTTGATCAAGCGAGTGCGTTAGGTATGGATGCACTTATCGAGGTACATAATGCAGAGGAGTGCCGGCGAGCACTGACGCTAGGACCAAAACTTTTAGGTATCAACAATCGAAACTTGCATGATTTCTCTGTGTCTTTAACCACGACTATCGATCTGCTGCCATTCATTCCAACTGAGACGCAAGTGGTTACAGAAAGTGGGATCCACACGAGGGATGATGTCGAACTGATGTTAAAAGCGGGTGTCAGCACCTTTTTAGTGGGCGAGGCGTTTATGCGAGCGCCAGATCCAGGCGAAAAACTTAAAGCCCTGTTCTAGGGTGTCGTCAAGATAATTTTGACGTAAAGCCTATGCAGCTGATCGCCCCGATGGGCTTGATTGCGCGGTATGGGCTTCGGTGAATAGCCTGAGACCAGCCGCAGCCGCAGGCGCAGCTGGAAGAAGAATATCGGTTTGTCTATTGACACTCTAACTGAGAGGAAAATGTATGAAAGGTCTTGTTCGCTGGCAACAGGATGTGTGTTTTCTTGCCGAATCAGAGTCGGGTCATCAGGTTGTCATGGATGGCCCAGAAGATGCTGGTGGTCGAAATCAAGGGTTCAGGCCCATGGAGCTTTTGCTGCTTGGGGTAGGAGGATGCACCAGCTACGACGTTGTGATGATTTTAAAAAAGGCGCGGCAGTCTATTGCTGACTGTCAGGTGCAGATTGATGCACTGCGTGCTGATGGAACCCCTGCGGTATTTACGAAGATCAACCTTCATTTCAAGGTTGTGGGTCAAGACTTAAATGAGAAACATGTCGCCAGAGCTGTGAAACTGTCAGCAGAGAAGTACTGCTCTGCATCTTTGATGCTTGAAGCGGGTGGGGTAGATATTCAGCATACCTTTGAAATAGTGGAGGCGATATGACAGTAAAACGGCCAGCGAGTACGAACGGACTTCGGCATGTGGCTTTGTTTGTTCCGGATTTAGAGGAAGCAGAACATTTCTTTGTCGATTTGATGGGGATGACTGTTGAGTGGCGCCCCGACCCGGAAAATGTCTATCTAACCTCAGGAAACGATAACTTGGCGTTGCACCGTGTCGAGGGCTTGCCGCCGCAAGGGCAACTGGATCATATCGGCTTTTTTATTAATGATTCTGAGGATGTTCAGCGTTGGTATGTCTATTTGGATGCGAACGAGGTTGAGATGCTGACCGAACCGAGAACGCATCGAGACGGTGCGATCAGTTTTTATTGCCTTGGACCAGGCGGGGTGCGTGTCCAGTTGCTCTATCATCCGCCGATTGCGAACTTAGAGCGTCTAACAGAGCGCCCCTAAAGCCAGCGAGTGCTGGACGTCATAACGCGAGCCTGAAGCGCCATGAGCCGCTTCAAAAAAGTAGGAAAGCGAGCGCCGCCGAGGTCCAGCGCATCTTGTTGATGGTGGGCCTCATCCGCTTTCATAGCGCTAACAATTTCCCTAGATCGATAATCGTCCTCAGGAAGCTCTTCAAGGTGCCGATCTAAATGCTGGCAGACCTCCTCTTCGGTCGCAGCAACAAACCCTAGGCTGACTTTGTCTCCTAATAAACCAGTCACTGCGCCAGTCACCCAAGATGCGGCATACCAGAAAGGGTTTAAATAACTCGTATGACTATTGAGTTCTTTCAGTCGGGTCTGGCACCAAATCAGATGCTTTTGCTCGTCTTCGGCGGCAATCCTTAATTGCTGTCGGGTTTTTTCTGTCCGGGCAGTCGTGGATTGCCCGTGGTACAGACCTTGAGCGCATACCTCGCCGCAATGGTTCACCCGCATGAGCTGACTAGATCGTTGTCTAGCTGCCTCGGAAAGCGCAGTGGCACTCGGCGCATCGCTGTGCTGAAATTTTGATCGGACGGGCAGAGAGCCTGTCATGATCTTCAGTCCGTGGTCGACATGCTCGATCATCTGATCCCAAGGGTTTGATGAGCGTCTCATGTGTCTGGCGCCAGAACGTAGGCCGTAAAGCCGTGTTCATTCAGGAGGTATGCACCGAGCAAGCTAATTTTTTGGGCGCTTGGGCCCTGCACAACATAGACATTACTACGAGACAAATCAGTTAGGTGATTCCTCAGTTCTAGAAAGGGGATCGAAATTGTAGAATCCTCGGTTGATGTTGACTCCCCATCGACCCGAATATCTATGAGTTTTACCGGTGCTTCTTCCGCTTTTGACAGGGCGTCGAATTCTTCCCTTTTGACAACGCCAATGACAGGTGCCAGCAAAAGGTCTTCAAAATCTGCTTCCGAGATCCGCGCGAATTGACAGGCATGGGTTGCCGTGACTGTGGCATTTCTCGGGAGATCACTGATGAGAGCATCCTGACCGAAACATTGTCCTGCTGAAAGAATTGCGACCTGCTGCATGCCTGCATCAGATTTGATCTCAACAGCTACTGTCCCTGATTTGATGACGTAGAAATAGTCCCCCGGATCCCCTTGCTTTACGATAACGTCGCCCTTGGCGGCTGAGGTTGACTCAAATCGTTTGAACAAGGCCTGAATATGGGTTGGTGGAATAAATTCAAATAGGGGTGTCCTGAGTAATCTTTCCATCCACTGCCCGTCATCCGGCGCGACTTCCGCAGTTTTTGCCGCTGATTCAAGGAAGGTTTCGATCGTTTCTTGAGCACTTTTGGGTAAGCTGAAAATTAAGCATTCTTGCTCACAAACAGCCGATACTTTATGGGGGTTGAAGTCGTCTACGGGTCCATAGTTTTGACTATCTGATTCCGTAAAACTGCGATTTTCGAAAGCGTCATTAACCAAATTGAGTCGCCCAGTCAGCAACCAATGGGAATCTGGGTCATGGCTCGAGCGTTTGAAGAGCAAGTCCCCTCGAGCCAATGTTCGGAAACGGCCTTTTTGCGCAATGGTCTCGAGATCAGCGTCGCCGAGCGCGGAGAAAGGTCCGAGCCTTTTGAGTACCAGTAAATCAGTTTCTAGCATCGCGCAACAATCGTGTACGGGCCTCGCAGTATAGCCTCTCGCACAATGACGTCAAAGTATAGGCGCTTTTTTGGATTTCTGTGAAAAACTTGCCGACACATCCCTAGCACTTGTCAGGGCTGAAGGCTTGTGTGCGGTGACAGTCACCTCTAGGATCCTTGGGTGCCACTTGAGTAAAAATGCGGTGCTGGAAACGGTGAGTGTCTCCAGCAGTTCAAACTGTTGCAGTTGAATAAAGCGGGTTAATTCTAAGGTCAGTTGGTGATAGTCAACGCTTTCCGCCAGATTTTCGTTGGCCGCAGCTGGGCCAAAATCATAGTCAATGACGATATCAAGGTAGATCGTCTGAACCGCGAGTCGTTCTCTCGGATAGACGCCAATAATCGTCTCGATGGCAAGGTCTGAGACTTTAATTTGTCCGATGCTTGTCACGTTGTTAAGCCGGGTAACTCGGTCATGGGCCACCTTGGCCGTGCGACAATCGCATGGTCGTGTAGCTGCCATTGTGACTGCCGTAAAAGGCCTGCAATCGCGATCATAGCGCCATTGTCTGTGCAATATTTCAGTGCGGGATAGTTAATCGCAATGGATTGTCGCAGGGGCAAACTTGCTAAGGCAGACCTCAACCGAGTGTTAGCGCTCACCCCTCCAGCAACAACCAAGGTCGAAAAGCCCGTTTGTTCTAACGCTCTGGCGCATTTGATGGCGATGGTATCGACGACGGCATCTTCAAAAGCGCGTGCAATATCTGCTCGATCTTGGGCGGTTGGCGGACCTAACCGGTTCAACGTGTTGAGCGTATGGGTTTTTAAGCCGCTGAAACTAAAGTTTAACCCTGGCTTTGTTGTCATCGGCCTGGGGAAGGTAAATCGATTGGGGTCACCTTCGAGAGCCAGCTTAGCCACTTGGGGGCCGCCGGGGTAGCCGAGTCCCAACATTTTGGCGACTTTATCGAAAGCCTCTCCAGCTGCATCGTCCATGGACTCGCCTAATAACTGGTACGTGCCGGGTTCTTCGCATGCCATGAGTTGGGTGTGACCGCCAGAGACTAGTAGCGCTACAAAGGGATATTCCGGCGGAGTTTCGGTCATTTGTGTCGCCTGCAGGTGACCTTCCATGTGATGGATACCAACAGCGGGAATACCCCAGGCCAGTGCTAAAGATTTTGCGACACTCGCGCCTACGAGCAAGGCACCAATGAGCCCGGGCCCCTCAGTATAGGCAATCGCACTAATTTGATGCGGCAATGTATTGGTTTGCTTTAGGATTTGATCGATCATAGGCAGGCATTTTCGTATATGGTCCCGGGAGGCGAGTTCGGGTACAACGCCGCCGTAAGCCTGATGTAGGTCGATTTGGCTGTAGAGCAAATCGGCGATAAGTCCGGCCTCACTATCATAGAGCGCGATTCCGGTCTCATCGCAGGATGTTTCAATGCCAAGTACTCGCAAGATGATGAACCTCAAATCTGTTCCAGGCCGCTATTGTACCTAAACCCAATGCCAAAGGTTTGAATCTCATTTGGCAATTTACATCGCAGTATTGTTAGGTTGCGGCAGTCCTATCATTGCTGCCGAGTCTTTTGCAATTTATAAGGATTCTGTTTAGAATCCGCGTTCCGTGGAGCAGGCGAACCGAAACAATGCCCTTTGTAAAAGTAAAAGAAAACGAACCCTTTGATATTGCACTACGACGTTTTAAGCGTTCTTGCGAAAAAGCTGGCGTCCTAGCGGAAGTTCGAAAGCGGGAGTTTTATGAAAAGCCCACGTCAATTCGCAAACGTAAGGCCGCAGCGGCGGTAAAACGATACGCGAAAAAGGTTCAGCGTGAGTCTAGAAAGATGGAACGGCTGTACTAGGGCGACGCGCCATAGGTCCCAGCTCGTGCGACCTAGAACCTGCACATCAGAAATACTCATCGCGCTTGATCACCTTCAGGCTAGGCATCAGCTCGGAAACTAAATGTCTCTTTTAAAAACCCAATTGCAAAGCGATGTAAAAGAAGCCATGAAGGCGCGGGATAAACGTGCTTTGGGTACCCTCAGATTGATCATGTCCGAACTTAAGCGGCGAGAAGTGGATGAGCGTATTGAGCTGAAAGACGAAGATGTGCTTGCTATCCTAGAGAAAATGACCAAGCAGCGTAGAGATTCGTTAGCGCAGTACCAAAGTGCTGGCCGACAGGATCTGGCGGATCAAGAGCAATACGAACTTGATCTAATCATCAAATACATGCCAGAGCCGATGTCAGAAAGTGAATTGTTGGCGTTGGTTCGGACAACGATTGAGTTGACTGGCGCTTCTTCCATGGCAGATATGGGTAGCGTTATGGGGGCTTTAAAAGCCGAGGCCCAAGGACGAGCTGATATGGCGAAGGTTGGCCAGTTGGTAAAAGCTGAATTAGGGTAACCTCTCTTGCGTTACCAGTAGGCCGATGCCACACTGCTGAAGATAGCCGTTACGCCGGTGTTCCGATGATTCCTCCAGCCTTTATAGACGATTTACTCGCTCGAACCGACATTGTCGACATTATCGAAGGCCGGGTTGCGCTTAAAAAAACGGGTCAGAATTACTCCGGGCTTTGTCCCTTTCACCAAGAAAAATCCCCCAGCTTTTCTGTCAGCCAAGAAAAGCAGTTCTATTATTGTTTTGGGTGCCAGGCTTCTGGATCTGCGCTCAAATTTTTAATGGAATTTGAGCGTCTAGATTTCGTTTCGGCGGTTGAGAGTCTAGCCGGCCGGCTAGGGCTTGCGGTGCCGAATGACCGATCCCCTAGTGACCAGCAAGCAACGCAAAAACGAAAAGCTACTTTTGACGTGCTGGAGGAAGCCAAGGAATTTTATAAACAACAACTTAAGGATCATCCTCAGCGTCAAAGGGCGGTTGAATATCTCAAAGGCAGAGGTCTTACCGGGCAAATCGCCGCAAAGTTTGAGATAGGCTATGCGCCTCCAGGCTGGCAGCATCTCTTGTCCGGCCAAAGTGAGAACGAAGCCAAGGTGAACCAACTTTTGTCGGCGGGTTTGATTGTCGATCAAAAGGCAGAGGGGAAGCGATATGACCGTTTTCGAGATCGCGTGATGTTTCCGATACGGGATTTACGAGGACGAACAATCGCTTTTGGTGGCCGAGTCATTGGCGATGGTAAGCCCAAATACCTGAACTCGCCCGAAACCGAAGTCTTTCACAAGGGTCAAGAGCTGTATGGTCTATATGAAGCGCGCAAAAGCAGTAATAAGCTCGCGCGACTTCTAGTTGTGGAAGGCTACATGGATGTGGTCGCGTTGGCGCAAAACGGTATTACCTTTGCCGTTGCGACTTTAGGTACTGCAACGTCAGATGATCACATTCAAAGAATGTATCGAGTCGTCTCTGAAATCGTTTTTTGCTTCGATGGTGATGGCGCCGGCTTGCGGGCCGCTTGGAAGGCGTTGCTGACAGTGTTACCGCATCTGAGTGACGGTCGAAGTGCGCGCTTTATGTTTCTACCGGCAGGTGAGGATCCAGATTCCCTCGTTCGACGGGTTGGCTCACAGAAATTTTTTGAGTTGATTGACCAAGCACAATCCGTATCAGACTGGTTGTTTACGAAATTAACCCATGATTTGACCGAGCAAGGTATAGATGCCCAAGACATTGCGGGCAAGGCAGCCTTGAGCAACAAAGCTATGCCTTTGATTAATCTCATGCCAGATGGCGTATTTCGTCAGTTAATGATCGACGCTCTGTCAGAAGCAACTGGCTTAGCAACGGAGCGGCTTAAAGATGTTACGGTTCAATATGAACCATCCATCGAGCCCTCAGCGCCGCCTCAGATTCCGTCGGGTCAGGATGTTGATTATTCCGATGTCCCTGATTACCTAGAGCCAGACCACGACAACTTGCCTTTGGCTATCGATCCTGCCCTTGCAATGCTGATTCTGCAACCCGAGTTAGCGTTCGTGTTCCCAGAGGCTGACTATGAGATTTTGATGCAGAACGAGCAAGATCAGTTGATCAAAGAGATTGCGCTAGGGGTTTACGCCGAACAATTAGGTTCGCCGGGCGAGATTTTAGCGAAATATGCTCGGCAATCTGAGCAGCGGTACATTAAAAAAGCGTTTGAATACAAACCCTTGCTGGCAAAAGAACATCTCAAAGACGAATTCATTGGTCGGATGCAGAAAAAAATTCACGCTTATCAAAAGCGTTCCGCCGAGGGCCAGATTAGTCATTTGTTATCCAAAGCCCCTTCGGCCCTGACGGAAGCAGAGCGAATACTGCTCAGAAACCACTTCGCCCGGCAGTCATCGTCCTGACAACTATTAGTTTAGTGAATTTTCCATTATTAGATACTTGGTCCTGATGGAGCAGGTGTAGATTAACCGGTATTTGATTCTTATAATAATGGGTTCGGTTGGGGAATGGGTACAAGTGAGGGGTGTTATGGCAAGCGGTCTTGCGCAACAGCAATCTAGAATCAAAGAATTAATCGCTCAAGGTCGCGAACAAGGTTACCTGACTTATTCAGAAGTCAATGATCATTTGCCCGACGACATCACCGATCCCGAACAAATCGAAGACATCATTGGGATGATCAATGACATGGGGATCATGGTGTATGAGACGGCCCCCGAAAACGATGATCTGATGGTCGAAGGGGATGTAACCGATGAGTTGGCTGCTGAAGAAGCTGCTGCGGTCTTGGTCGCTGTGGAAAATGAAACCGGTCGAACCACAGACCCTGTGCGAATGTACATGCGAGAGATGGGCACCGTTGATTTGTTGACCCGAGAGGGTGAGATTGAAATTGCCAAGCGCATTGAAGAAGGCATTCGGGACGTGCTCGACGCTGCCTCAGGTTTCCCGGGTATCATCGAAGGGGTTCTTGAACAATACACCAATAGTCAGACGGAAGAAGGCAAATTAGCTGATGTGATAATCGGCTTTCTGGATCCTGCAGAGTACGTCGCACCAGCGGCTCAGGTTGTCCCCGGGGAAGCCAAAGAAGAATCTGCTGATGAGGATACTGGCCCCGATGCTGAGTTAGCGGCAGAGCGATTCTCAATTCTCAAAAAGCAGCTGGCAAAAGCCCAACGTTCGATCAAACGTAATGGCCGTACATCTAAGGCCGCCGCTAAAGAGCTCGAAGCCCTAGGGGTTGCTTTCCAATATTTCAAGTTTGTGCCGAAGATCTACGAGTCGATAGTCGCGAGCGTCAAAGCCCCTCATCAGGAAATCAGAAAACTTGAGCGCCAAATTATGTCGTTGTGTGTTCGCAATGCCGGCATGAGCCGGCAAGATTTTTTGTCAAGCTTTCTGGGTCATGAGGCCGACTTGAAATGGAGCGCTAAGCAAATTAAGGCCGGAACCTCTAAGCTAAAGGGCGTTCAAGAAGAGGTTCAGCGAGCCCAAAAGCGGATCCACAATATCGCAGTGGAGATCGATTTAGATCTCAGTACGTTAAAAGACATCAATCGGCGAATGTTTATAGGTGAAGCCAAAGCCCGGCGTGCCAAGAAAGATATGGTTGAAGCGAACTTGAGGCTGGTCATCTCGATCGCTAAAAAGTACACCAACCGAGGGCTCCAGTTTCTGGACCTGATTCAAGAAGGCAATATCGGTTTAATGAAAGCGGTTGATAAATTCGAATATCGACGAGGCTATAAATTTTCGACCTATGCGACCTGGTGGATTCGCCAGGCCATCACAAGGTCAATCGCGGACCAGGCCAGAACCATTAGAATACCCGTGCACATGATTGAGACGATTAACAAATTGTCTCGAATTTCTCGGCAGATGCTTCAAGAGATGGGGCGAGAGCCCACACCAGAAGAATTAGGCGAACGCATGGAGATGCCCGAAGAGAAGGTGCGCCGAGTGTTGAAGATTGCCAAAGAACCGATTTCGATGGAAACCCCAATTGGGGATGATGAAGATTCAAATCTTGGCGACTTCTTAGACTCTGATTCAAACCTAGGCGAGGGTGCCTCAGTGGGTGCTCCCCTTGATGTTGCGACAGAAGAGGGTCTGCAGGACGCCACTCGCAATATTTTGGCGGGATTAACTGCGCGAGAGGCGAAAGTCTTAAGAATGCGTTTCGGCATCGATATGAATACCGACCATACGCTAGAAGAGGTCGGCAAGCAGTTTGACGTAACTCGGGAGCGGATTCGGCAGATTGAGGCCAAAGCACTCAGAAAACTTCGGCACCCAAGTCGTTCAGAGCACTTAAAAAGCTTCCTAGATCCTTAAAGTATCACGTCATATGGCCGGATTTTGATCCGGCCAACCGCCTGCTTTAGTACTGCGCAGTACCACCGTCCACGCTCATAAGGGCGCCTGTAATCCCGCCGCCCACATCGCTCGCTAAGAGCACTGCGACCGCGGCGACCTCGTCAACGGTGTTGGGTCTTTGGATCGCCGCTTCTTGGGAAAATGTGGTGACCATTTCATCAAAGGTCATACCCATGGCCTCGGCTGTTTTTGGACCATTATCTTTAACGATATCGGTGATAATTAAACCGGGACAAATAGCATTGACTGTGATGCCCTCGGTACCGACCTCTCTGGCTATGGACTTGGTCATCCCGTTGACTGCATGCTTTGCAGCAGTATAGGCGGTGAGTACAGGCTTTCCGTGTTTGCCCTCCATGGAGGAGATGTTGATAATCCGCCCCCATTTTTGTGGCAGCATAAGTTGCAAGGCTTTTCTTGTTCCCCAAAAAGTGGAGTACACATTCCATTTCATGCATTCATCAAAAGCTTCATCGGAAAGATTTGCCACAGGTTGTAAATCCCCGGCACCACCGGCGTTATTGACCAGAATATCAATTCGGCCCAGTTGAGCGGCAGTTTCTGTAACGAAATTCTCAACGGAGGCTTGATCCATTGCGTCGCCCTGAATGAAGATCAAGGCATCACCTGCGCCTATCTCAGCCAACATCTTTTCGGCTTTGGTTGGGTTCCTGGCCATGATCGCGACCTTGGCGCCTTCAGCGAGAAAAGCCTCGGCGATGCCACGACCAATACCGGCTGAACCACCAGTGACGGCAGCTACTTTTCCTTGTAGTTTCATGTTAGATCCTTATGTAAGTAAATCGAAAGCGTTAAGTTCGGCGATTGATCGCAAAGAATTACCGAGTAATGTCTCGCCGAGCTGTCGGCCACGCTCATTGGCGAGATCTAATGCACTGCAAATGACAACGGCATAGCAGAGAAAGTACAGCGCACATTTTTGGTAGCGTGTTCGGCAGAGCTCTATATCGTAGGTGACACCTGAAGCTGTTAGCGCCTCATGATAAATGGCAACCCAGTCCCTCGCGTTTCTAACGGTATCAGAGGGGCTTTGGGTTAAAAAATAGGCAAGATCATGCTCAGGCGCGGACTTTGCAATAGCTTGAAAGTCAACCAACGCTATATGGTCTTCAGCAAAGAACACATTATCAAGTCTGAGGTCTCCGTGGCTGATGCAGACCGGGGCTGAAGTGATCTCTTCTAGGAGTTTTGGTAAGGCATCAGGCAACCGACCTGCGACAGCGAGCGCAGCTGGTGTGATGAGTTCGGGGAAGCGCTCACAAGCCACTGGCCAGCCAGCACTAAAACCTGCTTGCATGCCTGCAACTTGGGCTTCGGAATTGTGTCGCTGAATGGTATCAAAGCTAGTGGTTGCAAAGGTTTCGGCATGAAATCCTGCGATGGCTTTTACGATCTGCTCACATTGCGCTTCTGTGCAGCCGGTCACTTGGTCGCCATTTTCGTAGCCCTGCAGGTCTTCTAGGAGTAGCACAAATCCCCGTGAGCCAGGATCGTAGTCTAGGTAGTAACACGTTGGTGATCGAATCGTTAACGTCGGCGCAATGTCCCGATAAAAAGTGACTTCTCTTTCGTACATATCATAGATGTTAGCGACTGCTCGATTATCCGCGACCGGCGACGGAAACTTAGCGATCAAAGTAGGGGGACAGCCCTTACCCTCAAGGGTAACGCGGGTTACAAGTCCCAAAATACCCACGCCTTCACCTAAAGGCTTTACTGAAAAAGCCTCGACCTCACTGTTAAGGGCTTGGCTTAGCCATTCGGCGGTAAGGGCCTCTGGCCCGGCTGGAAAAGTCATATTAAGCTCCGAATTTGCCTGAGTGATTGTTTAGTGGCTCCAAGCTTGAGCTCTGCTAATAGCTTCGCGGAAATAGCGCAAGCTAATACCAATACAAACGATGGCTATAGAGTAGTTGATGACAGCCAGCAGGGAAATGGCTTGTCCCAAGGCTAGTTCAGATTCGAAAACAAAATCACTGATAACTGCTGGAAGGGAGGGTGCAAAGCTGTAAGACAAGAAATTTACCGCGATGAGATAAAAAGCCACCATTTGACCTCTGAGTTCATTGGGCGCGACGGTTTGCAGCGTTGCAATGATAAGTCCGGGGGGCATAGCCATACAAAAGGTAACGGGTATCAGCATCCCAAGGGCTAAGTAAGGGTTTGGCACAATCGTCAAAAACGCTGCAAGGGGAAACAATACCAATGTGCTATAAAGTACGATCCGTAGCGTCGCATCTAGGGTGCCTCGCTTGATCATCCTGCTGGCAAATACCCCTCCAGCAACACTGCCCGCGATACCGAATGTGAGGGCTATGGTGCCATAGGATAATCCGATCTCGGTGCGACTCCATTCATGGTTTCTAACAAAATACTCAACCAGCCAACTAAATAAAGACCAGCCTTGGGTGGCAAGACACAAGTAACCAAGAAATACAAAAAAGAAAAAATGTTTTCTCGTTAGGATGAAGTCCCACACTTCTTTTAAAGGGACAGAGCTGGCTTCCTGACGCTGTCTGTTTTTACGGTCGGGTTCGACTAAGAACCACATGGCCAGGGCGATGAGGAGCCCAGGTGCGCCTACTAGGATTAGAACCATTTGCCAGGAGTAGATTTCGCCAAGCAAGGGCAGCACGAAATTGGGCGTAGCTTCAAGGTAATCGATGAGTGGACCGCCTGCGATGTTTGCAAGGCCTTGGCCAATAAAGGGCGCTGAAGCGACAATGCCAATAGCGATAGGAAGGCGCTCAGGGGGAAAGTAATCGGCCAGAGCTGAATTTGAGGCAGGCCCAAGGGTAGCCTCGCCAATGCCAACACCCATTCGAGCGAGAAATAGTTGCCAGTACTGATTAGCTGTGCCGCAAAGCATCGTCATGAAACTCCACCCCGCGATGCCAGCGGTCATGAGATTTTTACGATTGTACCGATCGCTAATTCTACCTGCGGGATAGGTCATGAGGGTGTAAAACAGGGCAAAAGCGAAGCCCATAATGAGCGAAACTTGGGTGTCGGAGATGCCGCCCAGATCACGCTTGATCGGGCCGACCATAACATTAAGAATTTGACGATCAATGATTGAACATGTGGACGCCAACGTGAAGATGAAAACCACGAGGACAAGATAGCGATTTGAAAAATTTTGATTCACGACTTGAGCCTTGGCCTTTTCAATCGGAGTTCAAGATATCACAGAATCATGCAGGTTGGTTTGACCTAATGGGTATGTGCGTCCGAGGGCCTTGCACCTTGAAGGACAAAGTCCGGCGGTCTCGGTTAACCGGCACCAATCACGAACATGGCGCTCTGGGCATCGATCAGGTGGTACGAAGCCTATTCGGTCACAAAGGCTAGTAGCCAAGCTGAAAATAGGGCTCGACACTGTCGAGATGGTCTTGGTGGTGTTTTAACGATTAGGCTTCAAATTACGCTCGAATAAATCATGCAAACGCTCCCAATGTCGCTCTGCGCTAGGTTTGTGATATATCGCTCCCCGGCCAGGAAATGCGAACCCATGCTCCGCACCAGGATACCACTCCAAGCGATAGTTAATGTCACAGCTATCGAGATGTTTTTCTAGGGCATTGATAACATCGGTTGGGGCAAAATGATCAATCTCAGCGCAGGCAAAATATATCTCACCTTTGATGAGATGGGCATCGAGATGAGGAGAATCAGATCTTTGGGTGAGTAAGTTCGCACCATAGATCGACGCGGCGCAAGCGATCTGATCAGGATAACGACTCGCCGCTTTAAATACGAATGGGCCGCTCATGCAGTAGCCGACGGCACCTATTCTGCTCGCATCGGCAGCTGGAAATGCCGCAACAAAATCCAGTAAACACTTTGTATCCTCCATGATGAGTTCTAGAGAAAGATGTTTAGTCATGTCGAACATCGCTTTCATGCTCTCTTCGGATCTATCCCAGACGAACTCGCGGGTTTTTCGGTAATACAAATTAGGCAGGATCACCACATAGCCGGTCGTTGCAATACGCCTTGCCATGTCATGCAATTCTTCTCGCTTTCCTGGCGCATCCATGTAGAACAGCACAACAGGAAAGGGGCCGTTCTCTTCGGGATGGGTCACGAAGGTGTTCATGGCGCCGGCTTGTGTGGGTATATCTAGGTGGTGCTCAATCATGATGGTATCCAAAGGACGATGTCGATCTCATAGTACAAAAAATTTGCCCATTGAGTCGCCGATCATCTGGGCGTCGCCGAATTTGGAGGGGCATAAAAAATGAAAACGCTATAGCCGAATCGTCATCCAAGTCTTCGATTAAGGATAGTTTTGAGGCGGCAGCCATGAACACGTTACATTTTGTCTTAAACGACCGGCGTTTGCTTGGCCAAAAGCTGCGCTTTTTTGCTGGCGAGCTTTTTTCGGTTAAGGGTTCGTTTACTCGTGTACGGGTAAGGCTCTGTCTAGGGTCGGAATATTTTCGTTTTGAACGCCGTCAATCGACCGTTAGTAGAAAATCCCTAAACTAGAAAATTACCTAAGCTTTTGTGGCACTGAGCGTGTTTTAACAATTCAAAATGGTGGGCCCAGAAGGACTCGAACCTTCGACCAATGGATTATGAGTCCACTGCTCTAACCAACTGAGCTATAGGCCCGACGGTCGAATTCTACCGAATTTGAAAAACGATGGCGATGGATTTGACGAGTGTATTCAAAT
>JADHNJ010000025.1 GCA_016779565.1 Pseudomonadales bacterium | reverse complement strand
TGGCACTCTGGGCAGTAATACTTTGGAGCCTTCAGATGCAGCGTCATGATCTGATTCCCCTGACGCGTGTGCTTTAAGGTGCGTTGATTGGTCGCCTTGATCTTGACGTCATCGTGCTCGCAATGAATGCACGGCGGGCGATTCGCTGGTCTGGCATAGACCGTGATGTTGTCATCTCGCTCAACGTGTTCGACCTCAAGGTCGGATATGCCTATGATTGTTCCTGCGTGGGACATCGGTGTTATCTCCATTAAATGATCTTCGCAAAATCAGTTTAATGAATGCCGGTGTCCCCCGATAATGATGAAGAACCTGTTTTCAGAAAAAGCAGGTTCCTTGGATTTGATGTTTTTCATGGCAGCCCTCACTGGACTACCAAGTTGGTTCAAACCCATTTCGCCATTTGTAAAAAAACTACTGATTGAATACCACCAAGTGATGCTGTTTTTTGCCTTTCTGAATCAAGTGATAGCGCCCAAATAATGCATGCTCCCGAGACAACTGGTAGTTCGTATCGGTCTGCTTTGCGCCATTGACTGAAATTGCATTTCCCGAGATCAACTTTTTCGCCTGACCCCGCGTCACTTCCCCTCGAGGGGTCACTGAAAGTCCACTATCAAACAATGCATCCGAGAGTGCCAAAGGCCCTGACGGGTAATCGCTCACGGGCAAACCATCCTGAGCCAGCTGCTTAAAATCCAACTCGGTGAGTTTTGCAATTTGGTTGGAAAAAATCGCCTCGGTAATTCTCTCGGCGGCTACTACCGCCTCTGCACCATGCACAAGCTTGGTTACTTCTCGAGCTAATCGCTTGTGAGCAACACGCGCTTCCGGCTTGCTTGCTTGATCTTGTGCAAGCTCGTTAATTTCATCAAAAGACAAAAAGGTAAATATTTTTAAGAAACGTATTACATCTTCATCAGCTGAGTTGATCCAAAATTGATAAAACCGATAGGGAGAGGTTTTATCTGGATCGAGCCAGATAGCACCATCGGCGCTTTTTCCGAACTTGGTGCCATCCGCTTTTGTAATAAGCGGATAGGTAATTGCATGCGCTTGGGCGCCATGCCTCCTTCGAATGAGATCGATGCCACTGGTGATATTTCCCCATTGATCGCTACCACCCATTTGGATCGTGCATCCATGAGATTCATACAAGACTGAAAAGTCGAAAGACTGCAATACCATATAGCTAAATTCAGTGTAGCTAATGCCAGCACCATCGTCTTGGAGACGACGCTTGACTGTTTCTTTCTGGATCATTGCATTGACACTAAAGTGCTTACCAACATCCCTAAGAAAGGTGATGACATCTAGCTCTTTCGTCCAGTCATAATTGTCGACGACCTTCGCCGGATTGCTACCACCCTCAAAATCTAAAAACCGGCTCGCTTGAGCTCGTATTTTCTGGCTAAAAGTGACGACCTGTTCTATCGGCTTTAAAGCTCGCTCGGTCGCGCGTCCACCGGGGTCGCCAATAAGACCTGTCGCACCACCAACTAAGAGAATTGGCTGATGGCCGTAGTCTTGGAATCTCCGCAACGCCAGTAGCGGCACTAAGTTACCTATGTGCAAACTGTCTGCTGTCGGATCAAACCCACAATAGACCGTTCGGGGTTTTTCAGAAAGATGCGCCCGTAGTTCCGACTCATTGCTCAACTGCGCAACCAGGTCCAACTGCTTTAAATCATCTATTATCTGTTCACCCGTGTATTTCATCCCATTTTCCTAGCCGACTGCCGCTCAAACATTATAGCCCGGTATTGGATAAAAAGAGTTGTCCGATACAAACAAACCGTTTGCTACTCGACTCCAAAAGGACAGCAAGCCCCGAATTTCTCTCTGCTGACCATTGATTTCATTGGCTGGCATTTTTAACATCTACTCTGCTAAAAGACACAGCTTGACCTATGCGTAACTTCCCTAGACGCCACCTGACTTTGATTGCGGCTCTATCCATAATCTTTGTGGTCCTGCTGTTGACCGACCCATCGACTAATACCGATTCCCAACTCGAAAACGGCCGACAAATCGAACTTGCCCTACCGATAGAGACGCATATCTCGTCAGGTGAGCAAGACTTGCCAAGCGCAGAACAAGCGACAATGCCTTCCCTACCTCCTAAACTGGTAATCGTTGTGAAGCCAGGCGATAACCTGTCGACATTATTCGCTCGGCACCAACTCCCCGCCGGAGATTTGCAGCGCGTGCTCCAGACTGAAAATGCGGACATGTTAGCCACAGTAAAACCTGGTCAGTCCATTGAGATACAAAAAAATCTTGAAGGGCGTGTGCTGGAGTTGGTTTATCAAGCTAACCCCAAGACCAAGCTAATTTCTAAACTTTTAGCATCTGGATACGTTACCGAAATCGAGCATGTTGAACCAGATATGGTGATCAATGCCTTTGAAGGTAATATCACCCGCGAAAATTCTTCTCTTTATCACGCAGGCCTTGCTGCGGGACTGACCGACAATCTCATCATGCAACTAGCAGACTTATTCCAATGGGATATCAGCTTTGCGCTTGACCTCCGAGAAGGGGATGTTTTTACCGTGATTGTTGCTCGGTCGAGTATCGCAGGCGAGCCAATTGGGGAAGATCGTATTTTAGCCGCGGCCTTCACAAATTTTGGTAAGCGGCACATTGCGCTTCGCTATGTCGATACAAATCAGCGCCCTGGATACTACAATGAGATCGGCGAGAGTCTACGAAAAGCCTTTCTTCGAGACCCTGTGCATTTCTCGCATGTCAGCTCTTCCTTTAACCTACGGCGAAAACATCCTATTCACAAACGGACAATGCCACACCGCGGCATTGACTATGCAGCTAACCGAGGCACGCCAGTAAGAGCTGCTGGCGAGGGCAAGATCATTAAGGCCGAGCGAAACGATGCATCGGGCAATTTTGTCGTCATTCAGCACGGCGATCGATATACCACCAAATACCTGCATCTATCGAGATTTGCAAAGGCCATTAAACCGGGCGTTAGAGTTTCCCAAAGTCAGACGATAGGCTATGTCGGTGCAACCGGATGGGCAACCGGACCACATCTTCATTACGAGTTCTTGGTTGATGGCGTGCACAGAAATCCAAGAACTGTCAGATTACCTGACTCAAAGCCAGTACCCGCTCAGGAGCTTGAGGCGTTCAGGGAAACTACCCAGCCCTTGCTAGCTGCCCTTGAAAATGCCAATGAAAGAACCTTGATGCTCGTTCAAAACTTCTAAGTCAAGTTCTAAGCTATTGAGAATGAATTGCCACAGCCGCACGTGGTGCTGGCGTTCGGGTTGGTGACAACGAATCGGGAGCCTTGAAGGTCTTCTTTAAAATCGACCTCTGCACCGGCTAAATATTGATAGCTTAATGGGTCGATAACCAGTCGGACCCCTTGCTCAACTACTTGGGTGTCGTCGTCTTCGATATCTTCATCAAAAGTAAAGCCGTATTCAAAGCCACTGCACCCGCCACCGGTGACAAACACACGTAAATTCAACTCAAAATTACCTTCCTCATCAATGAGGGTTTTAGCCTTGAAGGCAGCCGCAGGTGTAAACCCAATGGTCAGCTCACTTGACATCAGCATTGCCTCCAAGATCAACGATCGCCTCGGTGGTTGAGGGCCCCGAATCCTGAACTGCTTGCAAACGCCCCATGGCCGTACGCCGATTGGCAGCTTCCTCGGAAAGCACCATCGCTCGGATATCAGAGCCCTGCATTTGACGCATGCTACCGGTATAACGGCAACCTGGCGCCATCTTTAACCGGTGATAGTAAAGATTGCCCGAAATTCGCGCAGATTCTGTTAACTCAATGGCGTCAAAGGCGTATATATCCCCCTTAACCTCACCACTGATCACGATCTTTGGTGCAAAGATATTTCCGATTACTTCACCCTTAGCGCCAATCGTTAACTCTGCACCTTGGGTCTCTGCATTGATCACGCCGGCAACCCGACCATTAACAATCATTTCATCCCCGAACACCAATTCGCCCTGCACATGACAGTTTGCAGCGACTAACGATACTTGACGGCCGCCTTCAAGGTTGACCTTTTCAAACCATTTCATTTATACCTCCCACATAGGCACATCGATCACCTGATGCTCAAGGGTCTGCCCTGCTAACGAGGTGATTTCTAATTCCAGAGTCACCGGCCTAAAGCCTTCTGGCAATTTTAATTCGCCGCTAAAGTTCTGAAAATAGCGAAAGTCGTAGTCTAGCGCACCTGGCTCAATCAATCCCGCTTCTAGGGCATCAAGTGTTTCTTCTCGTGCATCAAACCGACCCGCAACCTTAAGTGCTATTCGACCCAAGGTTTGCTTTCCATCTGGATCAGCATGAGTCAACATAATCTGATACCCCAAGGTGCGCTGCTGCTGGTCGGGCTGCAATTGAACTCGGTGAACGAAAACCTCGCGATCTCCTGCGGTTGCTGTCATTAGGTTTCGATAGTAAATCGCCTCGCTCTCAAGACGAACAATACGGTCCTGTTGTTGCACAACCACCGTTTGCAAGTCGGCAACCGCCAACTCCGATACGCTTTCTCCTAACTTTAACGCTGCCAGTTCAAACGCCTTTGCGTCGAGTTCGTCCCTTTGTGCCTTGATGATCAAAGCCGTTTCCAATTGCTTTTCCTGGGCGGCTAACAGTGCTGCGCGGGGGCCTGACTGGCCCAGCAAATAGGCGCCGGCAATCGCCAAAATATTTATGACAACGAATGTAAACGCACCCACTAGCAAGTAATCTTTACGAAACGTTTTTACAATCAGACTATTTGGCATGGGGCCCAGTTACCTATGGCACGAGACTGTCGGGGCGACTGATCTTACCAAATACGTCTCGGCGCGCCAAACGCCCAAGCCGTTCTCCTGAAGGCCGATGGGCATATACATTTAGCCAGTCGTTGTCTCGCGTCTGATCCGCTAAACTTCAGATCTTCACTCGAGAACTCTTAAGCCCCACATTATGTCTAGCACGCTCGCACGCCGAATCAAAAACTTTCGCAACCACTTTAAAATACGATCCTTTCGCTCGGCCCTCTCCAGTCTCGAGGCAGCCCCCCAGTTCGCACTACTTGGCATATTGGCCGGTTTGTGTACGGGTCTTGTGATTTTGGCTTTTCGATGGGTGGTAGAGCGAACCCTAATCCTAATTCTACCAAACGGGCCTGAAAGCTTTGAGCAACTCGCGCTCGCAGATCGATTTTTACTGCCGACGGCAGGCGCTATCACGCTTGCTTTAATTTTCAGATTGTTGAAGCCAAGCGATCGTCAGCTAGGTGTCACCCATGTGCTAGAGCGCTTGCAGCGACATCAAGGTTACATTGCATTTAGAAGTCTTGTAATTCAGTTCTTTGCCGGCGCTCTTGCGCTCGTTACGGGTCAAACCGGTGGTCGAGAGGGCCCTGCCATTCACTTAGGCGCTGCCACCAGTAGCTTATTAGGGCAAACGCTAAAACTACCTAATAACTCTATGCGGATTCTGATTGGCTGTGGCACCGCCGCGGCCATTGGGTCTTCTTTTAATACCCCCATCGCCGGTGTAATTTTCTCGATGGAAGTGATTGTGATGGAATACACCATTGCGGGTTTTATGCCTGTGATACTCGCTGCCGTAACAGGCACTTTAATCGTGCAACAAGTATTTGGCGATCAACCTGTTTTTCAGGTTCCTGGTATCGGCATGGAATCGTATTGGGATTTACCTTGGGTTTTTCTCGAAGGCATCATCATCGCAGTACTTGCCGCCGGATTGATTCGAGTTATGCTCATCAGCCATGCCCTCGGCCCAAAGCCTATTATCTTCAGGTTTATGCTCGCAGGTCTTGTCACGGCCTCTCTTGGCCTTGCGGTCCCCCAGGTCTTAGGCATTGGCTACGACACCGTCGGTGAAGCTCTACAAGGGCATTTACCAATTACCATACTCATGATTATTGCTACCGCTAAGCTCATCTCGACAGGGGTTAATTTAGGATTGGGCATGCCAATTGGCTTAATTGGGCCAACCCTTGTGATTGGCGCTGTCGCTGGGGGTAGCTTTTGGCAGCTTGCTGCAACCTTTAGCGACACTGTCTCAGACCCCGGATTTTATGTCATTCTCGGGATGGGGGCCATGATGGGCGCAGCCCTCCAAGCGCCGCTAGCAGCACTCATGGCTTTAGTTGAATTAACTCGTAACCCCGATATTGTCATACCAGCCATGGCCTGCATTGTCATCGCCCACATCACTGCTGCCAACGGTTTTGGCCTTAAGTCAATCTTCCACACTCAAGCAACCATGCTGGGCCAAGACTTAAGTCGAAACCCCATGAGCTTGGCCTTAAGCCGAGCTTCAGTGGAAAGTGTTATGTCACGCCAGTTTGTGACCACTTCTGCCTTGATTACAATTGATGAGGCAAAGTCGCTACTCGATCAGCTACCAACGTGGATCCTCATCAAGGAACGTGATTATGAGCGCCTCCTCAGTGCTGCTGATCTTAACCGTGCCTTGCTTGATCCTGAACGAGACCCTGAGCTTGAACGAATCGATCTCAGCGATATTCCAGGAGAACGAAAAAATATCGGGAAAGTGACCTGGCAGGCTACTTTAGACGAGGCTTTTGATATCATCGCCCGGGACAATGTGGAAGCGCTTTATGTCGTTCGCGTGCCAGCACCGCTGGTTGAGCACCCGGTGGGTATCATTTTACCTAGCGACATTGAACGCTTCTACAAATCCTGACGTAAATCGATCTCATACAGCAAGCAGTAAGCGAGTCACTCTATGCAGCGATCTGAACAACTTTTTGAGCAGGCCCAGAAGTTTTTCCCAGGCGGTGTTAACTCGCCGGTTAGAGCTTTTGGCCGTGTTGGTGGCGTGCCACCCTACATTGTCAAAGGTAAGGGTGCCCATATATTTGATGCCGATGGTCGCCGCTATGTCGACTATATTGGTTCATGGGGCCCAATGATTTTGGGTCATGCTCACCCAGAGGTCATCGAGGCGGTAAAGGCGGCAGCCGAGAACAGCTTAAGTTTCGGCGCCCCTACAGAAGCAGAAACTGCCCTCGCCGAGTTGATCCAATCGCAGGTTCCCAGCATGGAGATGATGCGGTTCGTGAGCTCAGGTACCGAAGCCACTATGAGTGCCATTCGTCTGGCTCGAGGATTTACCGGCCGGGATAGAATCATTAAATTTGAAGGTTGTTACCATGGTCACGCGGACAGTCTGTTGGTCAAAGCTGGCAGCGGCGCGTTAACCCTCGGGGAGCCGGACTCCGCAGGGGTGCCTGCAGAACTTGCGAAACTTACGGTAACTCTGCCTTACAACGATCCACAAGCCATTCGTGACTTGTTTCAATCTGAAGGCGATACCATCGCCGCGATCATTGTTGAGCCCATCGCTGGCAACATGGGCATGGTTCACCCCACGCTTGAGTTTCTCGAAACCTTGCGGAATCTTTGCGATGCCTCAGGGGCGTTGCTTATTTTTGATGAGGTCATGACAGGATTTAGGGTGCATTTAGGGGGTGCCCAAGCGCTTTTTAACATCCGACCTGATCTCACCACCCTTGGTAAAGTCATCGGCGGCGGTCTACCTGTTGGTGCTTTTGGAGGGCGTTCTGACGTTATGCGATATCTTGCGCCCATCGGACCTGTTTACCAAGCGGGCACCCTGTCAGGCAATCCTATCGCCATGGCATCAGGGTTTGCTACCCTTAAGCACCTGACTGAGACAAATTGCTTTGAAACCCTGCAAGCCAATACTCAGCGCTTAACCTCTGGTCTAGCAGCCAGCGCCGCATCCCACCATATCCCTTTTTCGAGCTGCGCTACCGGTGGTATGTTTGGGTTTTTCTTCTCAACCGAATCGGTGGTATCTAACCTTGATGCAGTAATGGCGTGCGACATGAGCCGGTTCAATCTATTTTTTCATGCGATGCTCGACGCCGGCATTTATCTAGCACCTTCACCTTTCGAATCAGGCTTTGTGTCAGCGGCACACACACAGGCAGACATAGATTTCACCCTAAACTGTGCCGATCTCGCCATGGCTCAGCTCACCGAAGCAACTTAAACTAAAGGTTAATTATGCAATACGAAATTTATGGCATTGGTAACGCGCTGGTAGATTCAGAATACTTGGTCTCAGATTCGGTGCTCAAAGACTCAGGATTTGTAAAAGGCACCATGACCCTTGTCGATCAAGCCGAACGCGCGCAATTGATTACCTTGCTGGAGCAAACTGCCAATCTCTCCCTATCCAAATTAGCCGGCGGGGGTTCTGCTGCCAATACTGCGGTGACCACGGCGCTACTAGGCGCATCTACCTTTTACAGTTGTAAGGTCTCAAAGGACAAAATCGGCGACTTTTTTGTTCAAGACTTAGCTGATCTCGGTGTCTCGACAAACCTTGCAGACCAAAGGCCTGAGGGCGTGACCGGCGAATGTATTTCCATGATTACCCCAGATGGAGAGCGCACACTAGTCACCCATTTGGGAATTACACAGACCTTCTCGGTCGCCGAACTTAATGAGCAAGCGCTAGCTTCAAGCAAGTATCTTTACATCGAAGGTTATTTAATCAGCTCACCGAGTGCCATAGAAGCCGTTCACAGAGCTCAAGCCATCGCCGTTGACGCCGGAGTAAAAGTTGCTCTCACGCTTTCTGACGTCGGCATGGTGGAGAACTTCAGGGATGCCTTCCAGAACCTAATCGATACTGGTGTCGATATTTTGTTTTGCAATGAAGACGAGGCCAAACTCTGGACCGGCGAAACCGATCGAACGTTAGCCGCAAATGCCTTGCAAATGAGTTGCCCCCAGATTGCTATGACTTTAAGCGGTGACGGCGCCCTGGTTACCGCTGAAGCGGACGGTACCGAGCTGATTCCAGGTGCAAGGGTGCAACCTGTTGATACCACTGGCGCCGGCGATACCTTCGCCGGCGGCGTGCTCTACGGCCTTAGCCAAGGACAAACCCTTGCCGAGGCGACAGCACTTGCGCATCGGCTAGCCAGTCAAGTGGTAAGCCGTTTTGGGGCTCGGCTAAGCGCCGATGAGATCGCAAAGATTCGTAGTTAAATCTAGCACTTTATGGCTGGGAGGCCCTTGCCGTGTGGCCCGCCAATTGGCCATCAGAAAAATACAACGCTTGAACCTCAACCCCATAGACTGCTTTAAGTTTATCCTCTGACAGCAGTTCAAACGGCGAGCCAAACCCTGCCTGGTCGCCATCTGCGCCAAGCAAACAAATTTGATCGAATACTCGGGTTGCGCCATGAAGGTCATGGACCACGGAGATCAGGGTTAATGGCAAACGCTGGCGCATACTTTCTAATACCCGTCGCGCGGTGACTTGGTGCGCGACGTCTAGCGCCGAAAACGGTTCGTCTAAAAGCAGCAACCCGGGCTCGCGCAAGTCCCACACTTGAGCAATTGCCCTGGCGATATGGACTCGTTGCCGCTCGCCGCCAGAAAGCGTTAAAATTGAACGTCCTACTAACGGCTCGAGCTCTAGCGCTTCGATGATCTGCCAAACCAAATCATCGACACTGACTTTGTCTCCCCTAAAAGGGTATCGACCGAGCGCGATGATTTCTTCTATCTTGAATGGAAAATTAAAATCTGGTCTTTGACTAAGCATCGCGATTTGCCTAGCACGCTCTGACAATGGCATCGCGTGAGGGCTTCTACCAAACACCTTAACATCACCAGATTGGTGCTTTAGATCACCGGCTATCAAACGCAAAAGGGAGGTCTTGCCCGCACCATTTGGTCCTAGGATGCCCAAATGCTCGCCCGCGTTGAGGCAAAAATCCACCGACGTCAGCACCTTCTGCTCGCCCAATGTTAGACTGAGGCCCTCTACGATAACCATTATAGCCAAACGCCTCGTGACCACCGCGCCACTAAAACCACGAATAGTGGCGCCCCAAGCAGGGTTGTGACAATACCTACCGGCAGTTCTATGGGCGCGATCAACCAGCGACTCAACCAATCAGCAGCGATTAATAAAAGCGCTCCGGCTATCATCGAGAACGGCAAGACAAGCACATGCCGTGCACCAATGGTCATGCGTACCCAATGCGGCACAATAAGCCCTACAAACGCAATGATCCCAACCAAACTTACAGACACCCCTGTGATAAGCGCGGCCCATAAGATAACTTCAATGCGTCGAGCTTTCGCCTGAATACCCAGATGCCGGGCCTCAACATCGCCTAAGGTCAGCACGTCTAAAACGGACGCTAGCATCATCAAACGCAATATCCCAGGTAGCACAACGAACCCCAGAAATACGTCGATCCAGCCGACATGATTGAAACTACCTAGCGCCCAGAAGGACACTGATCGAAAGCGCTGCTCTGGCGCAAGGAAGGACAACAAGCCAACTCCTGCTAGGCAGATCGCGTTTATCGCAATGCCCGCTAAGAGTAAGGTCGCAACATCTGTCTGTCGCCCACCAATTAACAAAACCAAGCCAGTTGCCAGAACGCCCCCTAACATCGCACTCGCTGAAAGGCCAATCAACATGAAATCTGAATATGGCACTATGACCAAGTAGCTTGCTGCAAACAAAGCCGCGCCTCCGGAGATCCCAATAAGGGCTGGGTCAGCCAACGGGTTCCTAAAAACCCCTTGGATACTAGCACCCGCTAAAGCCAACCCACCCCCGAGTAAGCTGGCAAGAAGCGCCCTTGGCAAGCGGACCTCAGACACGATTTGATGGCTGACCGTGCCGCTAACCAAGAGGTCAGCCCAATCAACAATTCCAGAGCCGGTCATCACAGCAAGACTAAAGACAAGCATCCACAGCGCGACTAAGCAGACCCCAGCAACTCGGCTATTCATTGCCAGTCCTCTTTAATTGCGACCTCAACTGGTAAGGCTCGTTTGATTTGCGCATACGGCAATTGATAGCCAACTTTGAAACCATGGATTTTTACGCCAACCGCGGCAGCAGCTTGAAGCTTCGCACCATAGTCTGGCGCGATTTCGACAGCCGGCGCAATACGATCTATGCCAGAATGTTGGGCACAGAAAATCAAAGCCGCCTGCAAACCTTGCCGCCGCGCCTCAATTAAGGCGTCTAAGTGCTTAATGGCACGCAAGGATGGTGCATCAGGGAACAACCCCAAATTGCCCCTGACCCGATAAGTCACACTTTTAACCTCCATGACCATATCGGGTTGCCCCTTAAAGGCCAGTTTGAAGTCCATACGGCTATCTAAAAAACGCTGCTCTGACTTGATTTCCTGAACAGATTCAAAACCCGCCAACCGCCTTTTGTCCAGGGCTTCGCCAATCAGGGCATTGGCCTTGGCCGAATTGATACCGATCCAGTAAGCGCCGTGGCGACTGAGTTCCCAGGTAAAGCGGGTCTTGCGTTTTGTATCTCTGGTCTCCGACAAAAAGACTTGGTCGCCCTCTTTGAAGCAGTTTGTCATTGCCCCTGTATTGGGACAGTGAACCGTCACTTCTGTTCCGTCAGGTAAAGCGACATCTGCGAGAAAGCGCTTATACCTTCGAATCAATCTGCCTTCTAGCCAAGGTTCCGATAAGATTCTCATAGCCGATACTTCAACATACGACCCAGTGCGTCTTCCAGAATTGCTTGGGGCTGAGCATAACTCAGCCTTAAATACCGCTCGGCCTGATAAGACCCAAAGTCTGTGCCTGGTGTGGTCGCAACGCCCGTCACATCTAGTAAGCCTTTGCAATAATCGTCGCTTGTGGGGGCACCCTCTGGCAACCGCGCGTACAGGTAAAAAGCGCCATCCGGTGCCACAGGAACTTCAAGTCCCGTGGCTGGCAATTCAGCTAGCATAAAATCTCGGCGCGAGGCTAATATCTCGCGCTGACGTTCTAAGATCGTCATTACCTCGGGCTCAAATGCGGCCATGGCACCGTGTTGGGCGGGTAGAGAAGGACAAATAAACAAGTTTTGCGCCAACCGAATAAGACTATCGATGGCGTTATCAGGTGCAATCAACCAGCCCAACCGCCAACCTGTCATACCAAAATACTTTGAGAAACTATTGACCACAAAAGCGTCATCATGAGCCGACAAGGCTGAAACTCGGGCCTCGGGCCCGTATTCTAATCCTTGATAAATTTCATCAGATACTAAAAATCCTTGCCGGTCTGCAACCACCTCGGCCAATTCTGTCAGAGCCGGCGCCTGCAAAGATGTCCCAGTTGGATTAGCTGGCGAGCCTAGAAGGAGGCTTCTGGTTGATGGCTGCCAAGCCTGCCTTATGGCATCGGCAGATGGCTGAAAACGTGTTTCCGGGCCGACGTTGCAGACCTGGGGCACACCCGAAAAAGCCTCAATAAAATATCGGTTCGAGGGATAACTCGGATCCGATAACAACCAGCCATCGCCAGGATCGGTTAAAAGGGCGACCACCAATGCTAACGCACCTGAGGCGCCGGCTGTCAGGATCACTCGATGCTCGTCAATATTTAGCCCGTAATATCGGGCATAGTAATCGGATATTTTGAGTCGCAGCGCAGGCAAACCATTGGCATCCGAATATCCCGTTTGGTGTGCTGAAATTGCTTTGATCGCAGCACGACGAATAGGTTCCGCCACTTTGAAGTCCGGCTGACCCACTTCTAAATGAATAATCGATCGACCTTCAGCCGCTAGCTGGTTCGCTTTTGCCAAAACGGCCATGGCTTTGAAAGGTTGTATTGCCTGACTTCGCCTCGAAAAACTTTGTGGCTTCTTCAATTGCCTGCCTCATCGGAGCACCCCCCCATCTTATCATCAGTTAACTCCCAAGCCTTTGGCTTACCTTCGGCACAGATTCGTCTTGGCGCCAGCTACGCTTTCTGTTAATGTTCGGCGCTAATTTTCAGTCGTTGGGTTTTTTACACATCGAGGAGCTTTCTATGGTTGCCAAGCGCAAAACCACTCCAGCGGTTAAAAAGTCATCTGTCAGAAACAAACAGGCAGCTAACGCTGCTAAAAAGCCGCTAGATAAGGCAAAAAAGTCTCAAGCGAAGACAGCTAAAGTCAGCGTATCAAAGCGGGTCGCGAAAGAGGGTAAAGCATTGACAACCAATAAGGCCAAACCTAACAAAGCAACTAGCACTAAGGCCACAACCTCGTCTCCGAAAGCTGCCATAAAAAAGACCGTTGTCGCCAAACAATCGACTGCTTCGGCAAAGACTAAAAAGCAGCTGCAAGAAAAGACAGCGAGCAAAACCAAGGCGGTCAAAGCAACAACTAAATCTGTCGCAGCAAAAAAATCAGTATCCAAATCTTCTAAGGGTGCTAAAACGGCAGCCAATCCCAAAGTAGCGGCAAAGCGTGTGCCTTCAAAAAAGGTCGATGCGAAGGCCCCGGCCAAAAAAGCCGTCGCCAAAAAGACAACCGCTAAAAAACCCATTGCAAAGACCCCAGCGAAAAAAGCTGCGACGAAGCCAAAAGCGGCGCCTAAAAAAGTTGCTAGGAAGAGCGCGGCGGTCAAAACACGCGCTAAAACCCAAACAAGTAGTCGCGTAGCTTCGAACCCAGCCTCCCTGGGTAACGCTGGTTCGGACAGTACCGCGTCGTTCATCCCATACGTGCCTAAGCGCAACGAACCTTACATGAACGATCCCCAGCGCGCGCATTTTAAAAGTATATTGCTCGGCTGGCGGAATCAGCTGATGGAAGAAGTCGACCGCACGGTAAGTCATATGAAAGACGAGGCGGCAAACTATCCTGACCCCTCAGATCGTGCGAGCCAAGAAGAAGAATTTAGTCTTGAACTCAGGACCCGGGATCGTGAGCGAAAATTAATTAGAAAAATCGAAAAAACCATTGATCTAATCGATCAGGATGATTACGGCTATTGCGAGACCTGTGGTATCGAAATTGGCATTCGACGATTGGAGGCTCGACCAACCGCAAATCAATGTATCGATTGCAAAACTCTAGATGAGCTTAAAGAGCGGCAGCTTCACGGCTAACTGCCCATGCTGGTAACAGCAGGCCCAAGCAATCTGGCACCCTATATTGGCCGCTTCGCGCCCTCGCCGACCGGGCCACTGCATTTTGGCTCTCTCGTCACCGCCGTGGCTAGCTATCTCGATGCAAAGTCAGCCAACGGGCAGTGGTTCGTTAGAATGGAAGATCTCGATCCACCTCGCGAAGTGGTCGGAGCAAAGAAACTAATTGTCGATCAGCTCAAAACCCATGGGCTAGTAAGCGATCAACCTATTTTGTATCAGAGCGCCAGGTTGTCCTTCTACGAAGATCGATTACAGTCCCTTGAAGCCGCAGCAAAGATCTACAGATGTAGCTGCGCCAGAAGTACTTATGACAATATTTACCCAGGACGATGTCGGGCTGCTGAAATCCCCCAAACCGCGCCCCACGCAATACGGTTTCGCACCTCTCAACCCGTCATCAAACACCTTGACCTCCTCCAAGGTTTCAAGGCTTGGCGATACGGGCAGGACTACGGCGACTTCGTGGTGAAGCGAAAAGATGGCCTTCATGCCTACCAACTTGCGGTCGTCGCCGACGATATTGATCAGAATATTACTCGAATTGTTCGAGGTGCTGACCTTTTTGATTCGACCCCTGCGCAAACAGAGCTCTATGCCGCCTTCGCTACTCGTTACCCAGAGACCCTACATATCCCCCTTGTCTTAGGTCAAGACGGTGAAAAGCTCAGCAAACAATCGCGTGCGCCCACATTAAGCGGCCAAAGCCCTCAAACCAATCTTAATGAAGCTTTGAAATTCCTGAATCAGTCGCCGGTTCAAAGTCCTGACCCCGCTGAAATCTTGCGTCAAGCTACGCTCAACTGGCAACCAAGCAGAATCTCCCCAAGTTGGGGCAGGATCTGGCCATCAAAGGACCTGATGCTAGATTGAAACGTGCGGTTTGCGGACGTTTGGCTAAGGCCAAGCGGTCTTCGATCGAGGGTTCCAATTAAGCCAACATCCTGCGATAGTAAACCTGCTGTTGCCATAACAATACCAATAAATATTGGAGCAGCGAAAAAGCAATAATAAAAAAGTAAACACGCTCGCTGAAGGGAAAGCTCTGCTTTCCCTTTTCTTTTATCATGCCCATTGGGGTCAATTGCAATGGGTACACCAAGGCCTACCATCAGGGTTTTTACGTGAGCAAGACTCGAGAACCGAACATTACATTGAATCTCCAAGACATTAGCATCGCAGCGCTTAAAGTCGTCAAAAGGCTCAGCGAAGATGGCTTCGAGGCTTATCTTGTGGGTGGCTGTGTGCGCGATTTACTGCTCGGAAAAAAGCCGAAAGACTTTGACGTTGCCACCAACGCTACACCCCAAGAGATCCACAAATTGTTTCGCAACTCTCGGATCATTGGCCGAAGATTCCAGATTGTTCATGTGCGGTTTGGCAGGGAAGTCATAGAAGTGGCGACATTTAGGGGTCAACACAACCCCAAAGAATCTTCTGATGCAGGGCATATCCTACGCGACAACGTGTTCGGCTCGTTTAAAGAGGACAGTTTTCGGAGAGATTTCACCGTCAACGCGCTTTATTATGACGCTAGCTCTGAGACAGTCCTCGACCCCACAGGTCTTGGTCTACCCGATCTTGAAGCCGGTAGGTTGCAACTCATTGGTGACCCGGCACAACGATTTAAAGAAGATCCAGTTAGAATGCTGAGAGCTGTCCGCTTTATGGTAAAGCTTGATTTTTTGATCTCACCGGCCCTCGCGGCTGACATCAAAAACAGCGCTGACTTACTCGGGCAAATACCACCGGCTCGTCTCTTTGAAGAAACCTTAAAGCTATTCATGAATGGTCAGGCTCTTGCAACCTATGAGGCCCTCAAAGCCTATCACTTGATGTCTCGCCTTTTCCCAACCCTAGCAACAGAAGCCGAGCCCGCGCGCCTGATTTCAGCAGCACTAGCATCTACAGATGCGCGAGTTAAACAGGGTAAACCCGTGACACCCGCTTTCTTGTTTGCTGCTTTTCTCTGGCAAAGCTTCATCACACATAGAAACCGATTAACCGAGAGCAAAGCCCATGCCCCGGCCGACGCTGCTCATGGCGCTGCAGAACTCGCATTTTTTGGTCAGCAATCTATTGTGTCTATCCCTAAGCGGTTTAGCATTCCAGCACGGGAAATCTGGCTATTACAAGATCGGCTACACCAACGCCGAGGTAAGCGACCATTCAAACTTCTCGATAACAAGCGCTTTAGAGCAGCCTACGATTTTTTATTATTACGACGAGACAGTGGTGAGGCGATAGATGCAGTCTGCGACTGGTGGACTGTATTTCAAAGTGCCGATCCTGACACTCAAATCAGCATGACCCAAGCCGGGCCCAAAAAAAAACGTAAGCCAAAGACTCCTGGGCCTTAGTCAAAATATAAGCTTTCCTGCCACCAAGCACTAAATGCAATAACCCCTGGATCGGCGGTTTTATAAAGTGTGCTGATATGGCATCTTTATCGATCCTGACAACGACTGGAGAAAGTTAAATGAGTGACGACAAGGTCTACCCAGTTACCAGTGAGTGGCGCAAAAAGGCGCATATCGATGCATCGCAGTATCGCGACCTGTATCAGGAATCCATTCAATCGCCCGAATCCTTCTGGCCAAAAATGGCGGAAACCTTTGTCACTTGGTCCAAGCCATGGCATGAATTGACTCAGTCTAACTTACATGAGGGTAAAGCGACTTGGTTTAGGGGTGCCGAGTTAAACGCAAGCTTCAACTGTATTGATCGACATCTCGCTGACAGATCAGACCAGACCGCGATTATTTGGGAAGGAGACGACCCAAGCCAAGAAGCGCATATCTCCTACCGCGAACTCTACGAAAAAGTTTGCCAACTAGCGAATTTATTAAAGGCGAGAGGCGTCGGCAAAGGCGATCGAGTATGCCTTTACATGCCTATGATTCCAGAAGCTGCTTATGCCATGCTGGCATGCGCGCGTATTGGCGCGATTCACAGCGTTGTATTTGGCGGCTTTTCGCCTCAAGCCTTGAAGGACCGGATATTAGACGCCGACTGCCAGACCATCATCACGGCAAATGAAGGGGTTCGCGGAGGCAAGGCGATACCACTTAAAGATAATGTCGACTTAGCGCTCGCAGGCTGCCCTAATGTCCACTCGGTAATTGTGGTCCAACATACCCCTGCCGCTATGAACCTTCAAAGCGGTCGAGACGTTTCTTATCATGATGAAGCGCCCTTACAGTCGGCAACCTGCGAGCCGACGCCGATGGACAGTGAAGACCCACTTTTCATCCTTTACACCTCTGGTTCAACTGGCAAACCCAAAGGCGTATTACACACCACCGGTGGCTATTTATTGCACGCTGCAATGACCCACCACTACATCTTTGACTACCATGAGGGTGATATTTATTGGTGTACCGCTGATGTCGGCTGGATCACTGGCCATTCTTATATTGTCTATGGACCCTTAGCAAACGGTGCGACCACCCTCATGTTTGAGGGGGTACCGACTTATCCAGATGCCTCTCGATGCTGGCAGGTAGTTGATAAACACAAGGTTAATATTTTTTATACCGCACCTACAGCGCTCAGATCACTCATGGGGATGGGAGACCAATATGTTACAACCTGCAACCGGTCGTCTTTGAGATTATTGGGCAGTGTCGGAGAACCCATCAATCCAGAGGCCTGGGAATGGTATTATCACGTGGTCGGTGATGCTCGATGTCCTATCGTCGATACTTGGTGGCAGACAGAAACCGGCGGCATCATGATCAGCCCCTTACCCGGCGCAATTGACTTAAAACCCGGTTCTGCGAGTCTACCTTTTTTCGGCGTCGAACCCGTGCTGCTGGATCCTGATGGCAACGAGTTGGATGGCGCCAACTCAGGGAACTTAGCACTTCGCACCTCCTGGCCAAGCCAAATTCGAACCGTTTTCGGCGATCACGAACGCTGCATTGATACCTATTTTGCGACCTATCCCGGTTACTATTTTACCGGCGATGGCGCACGCCGGGATGAAGACGGATACTATTGGATCACCGGTCGAGTGGATGATGTACTCAACGTCTCCGGACACCGTATGGGAACAGCTGAGATAGAGAGCGCTTTGGTGCTACACGAGGCCGTCGCTGAAGCCGCAGTGGTAGGTTATCCTCATGACATCAAAGGACAGGGCATCTATGCCTACGTCACCTTAATGCAAGGTGTTGACGGCACCGATGAGCTCAAACAAGCCCTTGAACAATTGATTCGCCAAGAGATTGGGGCAATCGCAAAACCGGATATCCTTCAATGGGCACCGAGCCTACCCAAGACTCGATCCGGCAAAATTATGCGCCGTATTTTGAGAAAAATCGCTGAAAACGCGCTAGATCAATTAGGTGACACCAGTACCCTCGCCGACCCAAGTGTCGTCGATGACTTAATCGCCGGTTCGCCTCAAACCTAGGCAAAAAAAAGCCCAGTCAGATCGCTGACTGGGCTAGGTTTAGCAAGCCTTACATCTATTCAGGCTTGGTATCTGTCTCAGGGCTTTCAGTGTCGCTTCCAGGAGCGTCTGTCGCGTCGCCCTCGACACCGGCCGTCGCGGTTTCAGCTTCTTCTGGCGCCTCAACATCAGTTGGCGCTGGCGTCTCCCCAGTAGGTTGATCAGCAGACACAGACTCCTCGGAAGGTACTTCCTCGCCGTCGTCGGCGCCTTCTTCTGGAACTTCTTTCATAGATAACTTGATCCTACCGCGTTCAACGTCCAGGACTATGACTTTAACCACCTGACCTTCAGACAAATAGTCTGTGACTTTCTCTACTCGCTCATTAGCAATTTGCGAGATGTGGACCAAACCATCTTTGCCCGGCAAGATATTTACAAAGGCACCAAAGTCAGCGATCTTGACTACTTTACCATTGTAGATCTGTCCCACTTCGGCTTCAGCTACGATACCTTCGATCATACTCACTGCCGCATCTCGAGACTCGACGCCTTCGCCGAAGATTGTAATGGTGCCGTCGTCGTCTATATCGATGGAAGCGCCAGTCTCTTCAGTGATAGAGCGAATGGTTGCACCGCCTTTACCAATAACATCTCGAATTTTGTCTGACTCAACTTTCATCGTGACCATGGCAGGGGCATTGTCTGATACCGATTCCCGAGACCGACCAATGACCTTATTCATTTCACCCAAGATATGAAGTCGCGCTGACCGTGCTTGCTCTAACGCTGTTTCCATAATCTGTTCGGTGATCCCCTGAATTTTGATATCCATTTGCAACGCCGTGACACCGGTTTCCGTACCTGCAACTTTAAAGTCCATGTCGCCTAAATGGTCTTCATCACCAAGGATATCTGTCAAAACCGCAAAGCCGTCATCTTCCTTGACTAAACCCATCGCAACGCCAGCAACCGGCGCCTTAAGGGGTACACCAGCATCCATAAGCGCAAGGCTAGCACCGCAAACCGACGCCATAGATGATGACCCATTAGACTCGGTGATTTCTGAAACGATCCGCGTGGTATAGGGCCAATCTGTGAAGTTAGGCAACACTGCAGCAACGCCTCGGCGAGCTAATCTGCCGTGACCAATTTCTCGTCGTTTGGGTCCACCAGAGAATCCCGTTTCACCAACGCTGTAGTGCGGGAAATTGTAGTGCAACATAAAGTGATCTCGATAACTGCCTTGTAAAGCATCGATGATCGCGGCATCACGCATTGAACCGAGCGTCGTAGTTACCAAAGCTTGGGTCTCACCCCTAGTAAACAATGCCGAACCGTGGGTCTTTGGCAAGACACCCACTTCAACCGCGATGCTCCTGACTGTCTTGGTATCACGGCCGTCGATTCTGGGTTCACCCGCAATAATGGCTCGACGCACAGTTTTCTTTTCAATACTCGCGAAAATAGCACTGACGTCGTCGGCACTTGGACCGTCATCGGTAACAAACTGCCCTAGCGCCTCTTCCCTTAACGCGCCTAGCCGATCTTGCCGACTCATTTTCTCGGTAATGCGATATGCCTCGGCGATTTTCTCGGCCGAGAATTCAGACATTGCAGCAACCAGATCTGCATCAGACTCTTCTCGCGTCCATTGCCAAGCCTCAACGCCCACTTCCGCACACAGCTCTTCAACTGCCTTGATGACCACCTGCATTTCCTGATGCGCAAACAAAACGGCGCCCAGCATTTGATCTTCAGTTAATTCCTTCGCTTCAGACTCTACCATCAGCACAGCGGACTCAGTCCCAGCGACCACCATATCAAGGTGAGACTCTGCTAGAGCCTCATAACCTGGGTTCAGCAAATAGCCAGTCTCGGTAAACCCGACTCTTGCAGCACCGATTGGCCCAGAAAAGGGAATCCCAGATAGGCTTAACGCAGCTGAAACGCCGATCATCGCAGGAATATCTGGATCCATATCTTTTTCGGCTGAAACAACCTGACACGTCACTTGGACTTCATTCATAAAGCCCTTAGGAAAAAGCGGCCGAATGGGTCGGTCGATCAATCGTGACGTTAAAGTTTCTTTTTCTGAGGGACGGCCTTCCCGCTTAAAGAAACCGCCAGGGATTTTCCCTGCGGCATAGGTTTTTTCTTCGTAGTTTACAGTTAACGGGAAAAAACTCTGATGGGGATTGGCTTCTTTGCGGCCAACCACCGCAACCAACACCGATGTCTCACCAACCGATACTAACACTGATGCAGTTGCTTGCCGGGCGATTCGCCCCGTTTCAATGATGACCTCTTGGTCACCATAGGTAAATTTCTTTCTAACTGGATTCACATTTTTCTCCATTTATCCTGGACTGTAGTTATCGGCGTAGACCAAGACTCTTAATAAGTTTTGCGTACCGATCCGTGTTTTTGCTCTTTAAATAATTTAAGAGCTTTCGTCTTTGACTTACCATTCTTAACAGCCCAATCCTAGAATGATGGTCTTGCTTGTGGGCTTGAAAATGCCCTTGTAGCTTTTCAATGTTCGCAGTCAGCAGCGCGACCTGCACTTCGGGCGATCCAGTATCTGAATCTGATGTGCCATATTCCTTAACAATGACTGCTTTTTCTTCGTTCGATAAAGCCATGAGGCCTCCTATTTCGTTAATATGCTGTCGCTTGATGCGACAAAAATGGTCAGGTATATCCACGCATATTTGCAGATACCCTGAATTTTATTGCGCCGCAACTAACCGTCTTGGCGCGATTCTACCGTCGTCGAGCACTTCCCCGACCCCAGCAAAAACTGTTTCATTTGCGGTTTCTCGATACACCGCGACCAACCCAAATCTCTCCGTGCCCGACACCTGGACTGGTTGTCCTTGTAAAAAGTAACCCGCCGTTAACTCGGTCATGGTTACCGAAGGATAATCTGTCACCGCTGACGACACCCCTTGAAGCACGCCATCCAGTCCTGGTAGGTCTGAATTGAGCTTAAGGTTTTCTAGCTCAGACAATTTCAGAGCCTGATTCAAAACAAACGGGCCTGCTTGATGCCGCCTAAGGGCGGTCACGTGAGCGCCACATCCAAGCACTTCGCCAATATCTTCTGCAAGCGATCGTACGTACGTACCCTTAGTGCAATGGATGTCGATTATCCACTGATCCTTTTTTCTCGAAATCAAGGTTAATTGTCTAATAAGAACAGTACGCGCTTTACGTTCGATCTCGATGCCTTGCCGAGCCAGTTTATACAGCGGCTGACCATCGACCTTAATCGCTGAATACATCGAGGGGATTTGCTCTATCTCACCTCGAAATTGCTGAAGGCAGTCCTCTACCTCGGCGTCACTCAAATCAGGGATTTCGCGCGTCTCGATCACTTCCCCTTCGCTATCACCTGTTGTTGTCTTTTGCCCTAGTTGCAGGGTCGCTACATATCGCTTGTCTGCATCGAGCAAAAATTGTGAAAACTTCGTTGCTTCACCAAAACAAATGGGCAGCACACCCGTTGCAATTGGGTCCAGACTTCCAGTGTGGCCAGCTTTTGCTGCCCCATACAAACGCTTTACGCTCTGAAGCGCGCCATTTGACGTTATTCCTGCAGATTTGTCCAGCAGCAATATCCCGTCGATGACTCGACCCTTTCGACGCTTAGACCTCAAACTGATCTTCCTCAGGCAAAGGTCGGTTTAAACGATCGGTCCTAAGCGCTCGATTGATTTTTTCCCCTTCCAATAAACTCGGATCAAAACGAAACCTAAGTTTTGGGGTAATGCGCGTACTCATTTCTAAGGCCAATTGCTTACGCAAAAAACTGCTGGCATTGGCTAATAACTGCTCGGTTTGCCTCGCGTGCTCATCCGGAAACACTGAAAAGTAAATATCCGCATAGGCCAAGTCCTTGGTCACCCGGACCTCGTTGACCGTGATCATCCCTAGTCTTGGGTCTTTCAATGATTTTTGAATGAGCATCGCCAGACTTTTCTGAATCTGTTCGGCGACACGATCGGTGCGCTTAAAGTGGACATCCATAAGAATAACGCGACAGTTTTACAACTGTCGGGCGACCTCGCGGGTGTCAAACACTTCGATCTGATCCTTCACTCGCACGTCGTTATAATTTTTGACGCCAATACCGCACTCAGTCCCACTTCTAATGGATTCGACCTCGTCCTTGAAATGTCGCAAGCTCTCTAACTCACCCTCGTAGATCACAATATTATCTCGAAGTACCCGAATTTTTTTCTGACGATGGATGGTACCTTCAATCACCATACATCCTGCGATTGCCCCATACTTCTTGCTGTCAAAGACATCTCTAACTTCGGCGATACCCACAATATCCTCGCGCACTTCCGGTGCTAGCATACCGCTGAGGGCGGCTTTGACATCATCGACTAAGTCATAGATCACCTTGTAATAACGCAGATCTAACTCTTCAGATTCAACAATTCGTTTGGCTGAGGTCTCTGCCCGAACATTAAACCCAAAAATCACGGCTTTCGCGGTTATTGCATAGTTAACATCGTTTTCAGAAATACCGCCCACGCCTGAAGAAACCACATTAACCTTAACTTCATCGTTGCCAAGGTCTGTCAACGCAGAGACGATCGCCTCCAACGAACCTCGAACATCGGCTTTGACAACAATATTTAATTCCTGGGCGGCTGCGGTACCAAAATTTTCGAGCAAATTGTCAAGCGATACCGCTGGCGTCGCTAAGCGTTCGCTCTTTAGTTTTTCCCTACGGAACTCAGCGACTTCCCTGGCGGCTTTTTCGTCTTTCGTAACCGTAAAGGGATCACCAGCACCTGGCGTACCATCTAAGCCTAGGATAGAAACAGGCGTTGCCGGCCCTGCACTCTTGAGCATCTGTCCTGACTCATCCGTAATTGCTCTAACCCGTCCATAATTCTCACCGGCCACAACGATATCACCGCGATTTAGCGTGCCGTTTTGAATGAGAAGCGTTGCGACGGAGCCTTTTCCTTTGTCCAATCTTGATTCGATCACGACACCCTGAGCTGGACCTTCTTTTACTGCCTGCAATTCAAGCAATTCAGACTGCAATAACACGGCTTCTAATAAGCCTTCAACACCTTCACCTGTCAAAGCCGACACCGGCACAAATTGCGTATCCCCACCCCAATCCTCTGGGATCACTTCTTTGGCGGCTAGTTCGTTTTTAACTCGATCTGGATCAGCGCCCTCTTTATCAATTTTGTTGATGGCAACCACAAGCGGCACGCCCGCCCCTTTGGCGTGTTGAATAGCCTCTTCAGTCTGCGGCATCACACCATCGTCAGCCGCGACCACCAAGATAACGATATCCGTCGCATTCGCACCTCGCGCCCGCATCGCGGTGAACGCGGCATGTCCTGGGGTGTCGATAAAACAAATTTCACCGTGCTTAGTTGCGACTCGATAGGCACCTATATGTTGGGTAATGCCACCAGCTTCACCGTCCGCAACTTCAGCATTACGAATATAATCGAGTAGTGAGGTCTTACCATGATCGACGTGACCCATTACGGTCACAACCGGTGATCGTGGCTCAGCGTCCGCTTCATAGACTAGATTATCAAGGAGGGACTTTTCGACTTCGTTCGCATCTAGCACCTTTACGGTATGGCCAAATTCTTCAACTACCAAAATCGCAGTTTCCTGATCGATCGACGCATTTTGATTCGCCATAACGCCAAGTCCCATGAGATATTTTATAACCTCTGTCGCTTTGATGGACATCCGCTGAGAGAGTTGAGCCACGGTAATGGCCTCCCCGATCTCAACCTCTCGGACTTGATTTTCAGTAGGTGCATTGAATTGATGTCGAGGGCCAGCCTTTGGTGCTGCTGCCCGCTTCGACCGAGCAACACCGGTCAACCCCAACGTCGTTTGCGCAAGCTCGTCTTCCAGTGCGGCTTCGGGTGCAATCAGAATCTCATCGACTTCTTCGACCAGCAACTCTTCAACTCGTTTTTTACGATTGCCATGTTTGGCTTTCTTTTGTTGGATTTCGTCGATATCGATTTCGCGCCGATCACGCTTGTCTTTACGCGACCCCGGCTTATCATCGGAATCTTTGCTTGCGTCTGCTTTTGCGGCGTTGGCTTTTTCTAATTGTGCTTGCTTAGCTTTTTCTGCGGCTTCTTCAGCGGCTCTGGCCTCTTCTTTCGCTTTTTGCTCTAGTTTTCTAGCTTCTGCTTCTTTTTCTGCAGCAATGTGAGCAGCTCGGCGTACGGCTTCTGGGTCGAGCGACTGAGGCGCTGCCTGCTGAATTTCTTCGGTAGCGGCCGGCACCACGCTAACAGTCTCGTCTACTTTTTGATCTTCAACTACCTCTGCGATAGCGGGCTCAGCTTGCGTCTCGGGAGCGCTTTCAGCTTCTTCTCGACGCACATAGGTGCGCTTTTTTCGAACTTCCACATTGACGGTTCGCCCACGGCCGGCACTGCCGCCCGCTTTGATCGTACTTAAGGTACGCCGCTTCAACGTGATCTTTTTTGGTCCGCCGGTTTCCTCGCCGTGGCTCCGCTTCAAAAATGCTAGCAAAGATTCTTTCTGAGCTTCCTCCACAGTATCTGCTTCTTTTGTCTGTGGCAGTCCTGCTTCTTTCATCTGCTGCAGCAAACGATCCACAGGCGTTCCAACTGTCTCTGCCAGTTGTTTTACTGTAGTTTCGGCCATACTCAATTCCCCTTTATACTGCTTCTAAACGCCCGTTATTCAAACCATGGGGCACGAGCGGTCATTATTATCTCGCCTGCTAAAACTTCGGTCATTGCTTCGATTTCCATCAAATCGTCAACGGCCTGTTCTGCTAGATCTTCCATTGTAACAATGCCTAACGCTGCCAAATCGTATGCCAACTTGGTGGTCATGCCTTCCATCGTTAATAGATCTTCGGCTGGCTCTTGGGTAATGCGATTTGCTTCGTCTGCTAACTCTTTTGTCGTCAACGTATTTCGCGCTCGCGAACGAAGCTCTTCTACGATTTCTAGATCAAAACCCTCGATGGCTATCATCTCGTCGATGGGTACGTAAGCAATCTCTTCTAGACTTGTAAATCCCTCCTCTAGCAGCACTATTGCGACGTCCTCATCGACATCGAGTTGTTCCATAAAACTTGTTACGACTGTGCCGGCTTCTTGCTCTTGTTTCTCGGCGGCTTCCTCCTCAGTCATAATGTTCAAGATCCAGCCAGTTAACTCGCTGGCAAGCTTGACATTTTGTCCGCCACGGCCAATCGCCTGTGCCAGGTTGTCCTCAGCTACGGCGATATCCATACTGTGCGTTTCTTCATCGACAACAATTGAGACAACTTCTGCTGGGGCCATTGCATTGATTGCCAGTTGCGCAATGTTGTCATCCCATAGCACGATATCAATCCGCTCGTTACCAAGCTCTCCCGAAACCGCCTGAACCCTCGAGCCTCGCATGCCGACGCAAGCGCCGACGGGATCAATTCGCCCATCATTGGTCTTTACTGCGATTTTCGCTCTTGAACCCGGATCCCTTGCGGCGCCCAAGATCTCAATCACGCCGTCGGCCACCTCAGGCACTTCAATTTTGAATAACTCGATCAAAACCTTGGAGGCTGTTCGCGTTAATGCCAGCTGTGGCCCTCTCGCCTCAGGGCGCACCTCTTTTAGCAGCGCTCTTAGACGGTCACCAATGCGAAACGTTTCTCTAGGGACCCATTCTTCTCTTGGGAGAATCGCTTCAGCATTGTTGCCCAGATCTACGATTACCGCCTCTCGGGTCACTTTCTTTACTTGTCCATTCAACAACTCACCAATTCGCCCTTCATAGGCTTCTACCACCTGCGCGCGCTCGGCCTCTCTGACTTTCTGAACAATCACTTGCTTTGCGGTCTGCGCAGCAATCCTTCCAAACTCTACGGAATCAATAGGAATCTCATAAACATCGCCAATGGCTAAGTCAGCTTGTAACTCTTGAGCTTGGGCCAACGTTAATTGAGCATCTTCAAACTCTATTTCCTCCTCGCTGTCGAGCACGGTCCATCGCCTGAAGGAGTCGTATGTACCAGTCTCGCGGTCTATCGAGACGCGAATATCTGCCTCGTCCGAATAGCGTTTTTGCGTCGCTGTGGCTAACGCAACTTCGAGCGCATCAAAGATGATTTCTTCTGAGACGCCCTTCTCATTCGACACGGATTCAACCACCAAAAGTATTTCTTTGCTCATGACTCAATCTCATTTGCTCGCGAAATTTTCGCAAATTTTCTTACATCAGTACTCGCGCACGATCGATGCTAGCCATCGGCAGCACGATTTCCTGCACATCATCAATTCTCAGTACTGCGTCTCCATTATCAAGGCCACACAAGACACCTTTCCACTTACGCTGACCCTCAAAGGATTGCCTCAATGTCACCTGGACCCGCTCGCCCTTACATAGATCAAAATGTTCGGGTTTGAACAATCTTCTGTCTATTCCTGGCGAAGAAACCTCCAGCATATACTCACCCGAAATCGGGTCCTCAACATCTAAAACTCCGCTTACCTGTCGACTCACTCGCGCACAGTCATCAACCGTTACACCTTGGTCTGAATCGATGTAAATTTTTAGTGTTACTCGTCGACCCTGCTGCATCTTTTCAATGCCCCAGAGTTCGCACCCTAACGCTTTGACAACTGGCTCGATTAATCCGTTTAGCTTTGCCTCGACCATCTAAGGTTATTTTCCCTAAAAAAAATGGGCTTAATCGCCCACTTTAAATTGCCATTTCAAGCATGGCGTATGTCATTCCAGCCAAGACCAGCAAAAACTCACCTTGCTTGAACTAAAAAGCCCCTAACAGGGGCTCTCCTTAAAGTGGTAGCGGGGGCAGGATTTGAACCCGCGACCTACGGGTTATGAGCCCGTCGAGCTACCAGACTGCTCCACCCCGCAACAACAAGGGCGCCAATTATAGGTTCACCAAGCGCGGCGGTCAACCTCTATAGCGCATCCTAGCCATAAACAGCTGTGCATTTGGTTAGCGCTTTTGCTTAGCTGAAAACCATCATCACCGCAGCATGAAAATCAACGCAGCTGCATTGGTCCCATTGGACGCTGCATAACCAACCAAGAGACATGCACTTCGCGTTCCGCCAATCATTTGGACAGGAAATTCTGTATTGAATCCGCCAATGAGTCGGAGCATAAATGCCTAGCTGACGGTCTAGCCACGTTCCGTAATCGACAGCACTCAGCAATAAACATCGCAAACGTGGTATCCACCTGATTCAAACCATAGGTCTTAAACTCTTAACAGCGATAGACAAACTGAGGTCCATTGTTTTGCTGGCTGAGTTTTTAATCGACTTTTGGACCTAGGTTTTTAGGCATTGCATCCCCGAACCCCGTCCCGCCCTAAAACATGGGCCAATTAAAAGGCCTTTCCGAAGTTCAATCGGACTTAAAACACGCGCAAAAGGTCGAAGGCAGCTACTTTCATAGCCGAGGGCCTTAACTAACGCTCGAGATTTGTTTAAAACTTTGATTTAGTGAGAACTTTGATTTCGTTCGAACTTTGATTTGACTAGTGCTTTGGTTTGACCAGTGCTTCGGTTTGACTAGACCGGGTACGCGCGACAGGACACCTCGCCTTTGTGACCTTATCTTTGCGCTTGCTGCCCTTCAACGATCCAATAAGCGTCCCATGCTGGAGGCGCTGGATCATCATCAAATTGGTGCCGAAGAGAGGACTTGAACCTCCACGGGGTTACCCCCACTACCCCCTCAAGATAGCGTGTCTACCAATTCCACCACTTCGGCTTAACAGTTTATAGCTCTGGAATTTCTGAGGGCGCACTGACTTCAGGGGTCTCGAGCACTTCAACCGCCTCAATTTGAGGCATTCCCTGGTCAATAAGCATTTCAGAGCGTTGTTTAGCCACATAAGCTAAACCAAAACTAGTTACAAAAAAGGCGATTGCGATCCAAGTCGTCAATCGGGTTAAAAAATTACCTGCGCCAGCACTACCAAACACCGTGTTGGACGCGCCACCACCAAAGCCAGAGCCCATGTCAGCACCTTTGCCTTGCTGGATCAACACTAAGCCAATGACTGCAAGCGCAGCAACAACGTGAATCACTAATACTAATTGCTCAAATAGATCTAAATCCATAATATTTCCAACTGCCCCGCTTTCCTGCGTGTGCTTTAGCAACTCTTGACTCTATGACGCCACGCCTGATTATCTGTCGGCAAGCCGTCAACCCTTTGACCTATGCCCCATTACCGCCTATCCGTCCCCACCAATGCGCCTTGATTCGGATTATATACTAGCTAACCATTGCTATTGTTTTTCGCTTGTTCACCCGCATAAGCACACAATCTTACGAATTCTTCGGTGACAAGCGACGCGCCTCCAACTAACACGCCATCAACATCGTCCATCGCCAGCAGCGCAGCGACATTATCCGCTTTTACACTACCGCCATACAACACAGGCGGAGATTGTAAACATTGAGTGCCCAGCAATTTCTTTAAGCTGCTATGAACCTCTTGAGCCATCTCTGGTGTCGCTTCTTGCCCGGTGCCGATTGCCCAAACAGGCTCATAAGCTACAACAATTTTTTCGAGCAACGCCGGCGCTAAATTGGTGATCACCGCCTCAAGTTGACGTTTCACCACCTCCATTGTCTTATCCTGCTGCCGCTCTTCAAGGCGTTCGCCAACACAAACAATCGGCGTTATATCCGCTCTGAGGCAGGCTTGCGCTTTACTTGCTACCACTTGATCGGTTTCTGCCCACCCCTGTCTACGCTCGGAGTGCCCGACTATACAATGCGTGCCTCCCATCGCCGCAATCATCGGCGCGCTTATTTCCCCTGTGAAAGCACCTTCGTCTTGCCAGTGGATGTTCTGACCACCCCAACTTATTTCACCAGACTCAAGCAACGCTCTCGCTAGAGAAAAAAAGGGCGCGGGTAAAGTAAGCACCACCTGAGCCGCTAGATCTGGCCCCTGGTGCTCAAAGGCTCGAACCAGGTCGCGCAGCAACAGCTCTGAGCCATTCATCTTCCAATTAGCGACTATCAATGGCTGCTTCATTTCCCACCTTCGGTCTAGCCGACCATGGTATACCTTCGTAACAGTAGGAGTTTCAAAGCTTTACCGCTCACTTTACAAGTCCTGCCGCCGTGGATTTACTTCCCAAACTCAGGGTCGCGAATGGTACCGAACCTAAGAGTAACTTTCAATCCTACAAAGCGCGAAGACGCTCTGCTAATTGTTCAGCAAAACCCTGCACTTGTTCCGCAACTTCACCCTCTACCATCACTCTTACCAAAGGCTCGGTGCCAGATGCTCTCAGCAACACGCGGCCGGTGCCGGCCAACTTTTCTTCGACGTTTGCCACCGCAGCCTTAAGGGGCTCGGCCTCAATTAACTCTCGATCAACATCTCGGACATTGATCATCACCTGTGGCAGCTTTGTCATCTCTGATTTTAACATTGCAAGCGACTGATCATCCGCCTTCAGGGCTTGCAATACCTGCAGTGCCGATACAATGCCATCTCCCGTGGTCGTTTGATCCAAGCACAAGATGTGGCCAGAGCTTTCGCCGCCTAGTGACCACCCTCGCGCATTTAATTCAGCAAGGACAAATCGATCACCGACATCGGCTCGAACAAAGGGAATATCATGAGCTTCCAAGGTCAAGGCCAGGCCATGATTACTCATCTTTGTGCCAACAACACCACCTTTGAGTCTGCCCGCCCGCTGTTCGTTTCGTGCAATCACTAGCAGTAGCTCATCGCCATCGACCACCGCGCCTGTGTGGTCAACCATAATCAGTCGGTCGGCATCCCCGTCTAGAGCAATGCCCACATCTGCCTGCGATGAGACAACAGCTGCAGATAGCGCATCGGGGCTTGTCGCGCCAAAACCCTCATTGATATTTAGGCCATCAGGCTCACAGCCAATCGCGATCACCTCAGCGCCAAGCTCTTTAAAGACTGCCGGCGCAATTTTGTAAGCGGCCCCGTGGGCGCAGTCAACGACAAGCTTGAGCCCTTTTAAGCTAAGGTTTTTGTCAACCGTATTTTTACAAAATTCAATGTAACGACCAACGGCGTCGTCCAACCGTTTTGCCCGCCCCAAGACTGCCGAGGGTACAGTGGTCATGGGGGCTTCTAATAGCGCCTCAATTGTCAGCTCCATCGAGTCTGGTAGTTTCTCGCCGTCTGAAGAAAAAAACTTAATGCCATTGTCTGAGTAAGGATTATGAGATGCGCTGATCACGATGCCTGCTTGAGCAGAGACTGCGCGCGTCAGATAAGCGACCGCAGGAGTGGGCATTGGTCCAAGCAGAAGTACGTTGACACCGGCTGATGCGAGTCCTGCCTCCAGTGCAGATTCAAGAATATAACCAGAGTTACGAGTGTCTTTGCCAATCAAGATCGTGCCACCGCCCTCTGGGCAAAAGGCTTTACCCGCCGCCCAGCCTAGCTTCAACACAAATTCTGCAGTAATCGGCGTCTGACCAACGGGACCACGAATGCCATCTGTTCCAAAATACTTACGACTCATACTGCACCTAGCTTGCTCACACCCAGTTCACGCCATACAGAAAGCGCACTGACAGTCGCCCCAACATCATGAACTCGAACAATTTTCGCGCCCAACGAGACCGAAGCTAGCGCGCCCGCAACGGACCCTGCAATAAGGTCGGTCGCCAACTGCCGAATACTGCTTTTCCTAGAGAGACCTACCATAACGGGACAACCCAAGCTCAAAAATTTAGGCAGCTCCTGAATCAACTGTAGATTTTGAGCCAATGTTTTACCAAAACCAAAGCCCGGATCCAATATTAAACGGTTCTTAGCAACGCCTGCCGTTTCAACAGCGGATATCCTGTTTGATAAGAATGTCCAGACATCCTTAACCACATCAGTATATCGCGGATTGACCTGCATCGTTTGGGGGGTACCCAGCATGTGCATCAGCACCACCAGAGCTTCATCACCAATTGCCTCAACCGCACCCGACCGTTGCAAGGCTCGCACATCGTTTATCATCGAAATTTTGCAGCGCAGCGCTGCTCGCATTACCTCTGGTGTGCTGGTATCAATGGAAATAGGGATATCAAAATGGGTGCGGACCGCCTCCAGAATTGGTAAAACGCGATCCAGTTCCTCATTAGGCGTTGGCGGAATCGATCCCGGGCGAGTTGATTCTCCGCCGATATCAATGATGTCGACGCCCTCATCGATCATAACCCCAACACGGTCAACCGCTTGCTCAACGCTTTGGTACAAGCCGCCATCTGAAAATGAATCCGGCGTGACGTTAAGTACGCCCATCACTAGGGGATCAGCCGAGTTTAAACGCGCCCGAAGCCTCGGCACAGTCACGGTAAGCTAGGCGCCAGACGGCGCGCCGTCGATTGCGTCGTCAGGATCCGCCTTAGATTCTGAATCGGCCTGAGCTGCCTCGCTGGTGCCGCTGCTTCCTGACGGCGAATCATTATCCCAGTCGCTGGGTGGTTTTGGGGCGCGGCCTGCCATGATGTCGTCGATTTGGCTCTTGTCGATCGTTTCGTACTCGAGTAACGCGGCAGCCATCGCATCCAACTTGTCACGATTATCGACCAAGATCTTCTGCGCTTTTTGATAACATCCATCAATTATTTGCTTGATTTCCTCATCGATCACCTTCGCAGTTTCAGCCGAAACGTTTGCTCTCGCATTGCCTGCAGATTTCCCTAGGAAGACTTCACTGTCTTCATCTTCGTACTGCATAGGACCTAGCTTTTCGGATAGGCCCCACTTCGTCACCATGGAACGAGCCATTTTCGTTGCCCGCTCGATATCGTTCGACGCTCCGGTTGTAACGCCTTCTTGCCCCAAGGTCATTTCCTCAGCGATCCGTCCGCCAAACAAACCACAAATCTGACTTTCAAGAGCACGCTTACTAATTGAATACCTATCCTCTTCCGGCAAAAACATCGTGACCCCCAAAGCACGGCCCCGTGGAATGATCGATACCTTATAACTCGGGTCATGTTCCGGCATTAAGTACCCAACGATACAGTGTCCAGCTTCATGATAGGCTGTATTGGTCTTTTCTTTTTCAGACATCACCATGGTCTTGCGCTCAGCGCCCATCATGATCTTGTCTTTTGCTTGCTCAAAATGACGCATCGATACGAGACGCTGGTCCTGTCTTGCTGCGAACAAGGCGGCCTCATTAACGACGTTGGCCAAGTCTGCTCCTGAAAACCCTGGTGTACCCCGGGCAATGTCTAGCGCGACAACATCCTCTGCAATCGGCACCTTTCGCATATGAACTTTCAATACCTGTTCTCGACCACGCAAATCCGGCAGCGGTACGACAACCTGACGGTCAAAGCGGCCGGGTCGCAGCAGCGCTGGATCGAGCACGTCCGGGCGGTTAGTTGAAGCAATGACAATAATCCCTTCATTACCCTCGAATCCGTCCATTTCCACCAATAGTTGGTTAAGTGTTTGCTCTCGTTCATCATGACCACCGCCCAAGCCGGCGCCTCGATGCCGGCCAACAGCATCGATTTCATCGATAAAGATAATGCAAGGTGTCGCTTTCTTTGCTTGCTCGAACATATCTCTCACTCGCGATGCGCCAACGCCAACAAACATCTCAACGAAGTCCGAGCCAGAGATAGAGAAAAAAGGTACTTTCGCTTCGCCAGCGATGGCTTTCGCCAAAAGCGTTTTACCCGTACCGGGCGAACCAACCATCAGTGTGCCGCGAGGTATTTTGCCGCCCAGCTTTTGGAATTTGCTCGGTTCTCTCAAAAAATCGACCAATTCTTTGACTTCTTCTTTAGCTTCATCGACCCCAGCTACATCCGCGAAGGTCGTTTTAATTTGATCTTCTCCAAGCAATTTTGCTTTACTTTTACCAAATGACAGCGGCCCACCTTTTCCACTAGCACCGCCTTGCATTTGCCGCATGAAGAACATAAAAACGGCAATAATGACTAAAATCGGGAAGCTGGCAACCAATAATTGCGTCCAGATGCTCTGCTGCTCAGGCCGCTCACCGCGAAAGCTGACGTTATGATCTAATAGGTCATCAATCAAAGCTTTATCAACGATCTGGGGTTGAACGGTCTCAAAAGAGATCCCATCGGCGCGTTGACCTCGGATGATCAAACCATCGATTTCTACTGAACGAATCTGATTCCCATTGACTAGATCCAGAAAAGTTGAATACTCAACTTCTTCAGGGCCTCGATTGACGTTGAAATTCTGAAATACCGTCAGTAACACAGCGGCAATCACAAGCCACAGTAAGATGTTTTTACCCATATCGTTCACGTCTTATCCTCATTGCGACTGCATTCGCGTCATTTTTGACGGAGATTGCAGACTCTGTTCGCCGCATCTCTTACGAAGCACGTTTTCCTAGCCCTACTAAGTAAATCTCTCTTGAGCGCCCCCTGGACGCTTTAGGTTTGATATTAACCTGTTTTTCATAGCCCTTACGAATCTGTTCTCTCAGCGAGTTAATTCCCTCACCCTCAAACGCTTTCGTGACGAAGTTGCCACCGGGCTTCAGCCACTCTTGAGCAAACTCTAGCGCTAACTCTACTAAATACGCACTCCGTGGAATATCGACTGCTTTCATACCACTTAAATTGGGGGCCATATCAGAAATTACAAGGTCGACTTGGGCACCTGGGGCCTCAGACACAAGGGTCGCCTCTAAGGAGGCTAACACCTCGCGTTGCGTAAAATCACCCACCAAGCATTCGACTCCATCAATAGGAGCCATTTCGAGCAGATCTAGCGCAATTACCCTGCCGGAGTCGCCTAACCGCGACCTTGCCACTTGGGACCAACCACCAGGCGCAGCCCCCAAATCGACAACGATTTGATGCGGTTTGAATAATTGTAACCGCTCATCTAATTCAATCAGTTTGAATACAGCCCGCGATCGATATCCCTCTGCCCGCGCTCTCAGAACGTAAGGGTCCTGTTCGTGCTCATTGAGCCATCGCTGACTGGTTTTAGATTTTTTCATACTAACGTAACAGAGGTGAATACCAATGGCGTACAATACACCTATTTGAGGCGCCCTATGAACCAGCAACAACAAAAAAAACAGTATCGAGCCATTGGTCATCACCTTAATCCGGTGGTGACAATCGCAGGGAATGGACTCACCGAACAAGTCGCTGCAGAGCTCGAGCGAGCGCTTGATGATCACGAGTTGATCAAGGTCAGAATCAACGCCGACCGAGAGACCCGCCAGTTGCTGATCAACGCGCTTCTGGTATCAACTCAATCGGAGCTAGTCCAAAGGATCGGAGGTATCGCTTTGATTTTACGCCGCGCGACGGTCCAAAAACCTGCACTGTCAAACCTAGTGCGCTATCAGTAGCCAGGATTTAAGGGAAAATGAATCATCCAAACACTTTTAACTACACTAAGCCGTTACAGGTGTTCGACTGATAGAATTTCATACTCGATCTGTCCCGACGGGATTTGAATGATCACTGAGTCATCGACCTGCTTGCCGATAAGGCTCCGGGCGACCGGGGAATATATCGATATTTTTTGGGCTTTAATGTCGGCTTCATCATCGCCAACAATTTGATAAACCACGGTCTCATCAGTATCTACATTGAGCAAGGTCACGGTTACCCCAAAAATTACTTTGCCGGTATTCGGCAGTTCCGTAACGTCAATAATTTGAGCAGCCCCAAGCTTCGCTGCGATCTCGGAAATTCTACCTTCGATGTGGCCCTGCTCTTCTTTAGCATACTGGAACTCTGCATTTTCTCGCAGATCTCCTTGCTCTAGTGCCGCAGAAATCTCTTTGACAATGCGAGGTCGCTCTGTCGATGTCAGTCGTTTGAGTTCTAGTCGCAGCGCGTCAGCACCCGCTTGCGTCATTGGAATTTTATCCATACTGTCTTGCCCGCCGCCCTTGACTCTTGCTTATTGAACGCGGCTTAGTCGATGCCCGCGTGCATTTCCTGCAAACAGTATACTGCCATTTGCGCACGATGGCGCAACGCTTCGACACTGGCACGCCCACCAGCCATTGTCGTGGTGTAGCACACATTATGTTGGAGCGCATCGCGCCTTATCGCGAAGGAATCTTTGATAGCTTGCTTGCCCTCTGTGGTATTAATGATGAAATCAATTTCTCCATTTTTGATTGCATCTGTGATATTGGGCCGTCCTTCCATCACTTTGTTAAT
>JADHNJ010000024.1 GCA_016779565.1 Pseudomonadales bacterium | reverse complement strand
GCACTAATCCCGAAAATCACCGACTCTTGAGGCACGATACCAATGCGCCCCCGCAAGCTCGCCAGATCCAGTGTCCGAACATCGTGGCCATCTATCGCAATACTGCCGCTAGAAACATCAAACATTCGCAACAGCAATTGCAATAAGGTTGATTTTCCCGCACCAGATGCACCAACAAGCGCAACTTGCTCTCCAGGCTTGATCGATAGGTTTAGGTTATCAAGGGCTAGGGTATCCGGTCGCGACGGGTAACTAAAACTCACGTTTTCAAGCTCGATTCTACCCGGCCCCTGGCTCACAAGCACCTTGGCGTCGATGGGGTTAACAACTTCAGGTTTTTGCACCAGCAACTGGCTAATACGTTCCATCGCGCCAGCAGCACGTTGCAGCTCTCCCCAAAACTCAACGAGCGCGCCGCCAGATGCCCCCACTAGAACCGCATACATTACAAACTGGCCAAGTTCGCCACCCGAGATCTCGCCCGCTAAGACAGACCGAGCCCCCATCCAGAGCACAACCACGAAGGCGCCAAAGAGACCCGTCATAGCAACCGTTGTCAAAAGCGCCCGCGCACGAATCCTTGAAATTGCTGTGACGAAGCTCAAGCGTACGGCACGATCAAACCTTGCGGCCTCAGCTTTTTCAGCGGTAAACATCTGCACTGTCTGCACCGCATTTAAAATTTCACCAGCATCACCACTGGCATCGGCAATGCGATCTTGGGATTCTGCGGATAGCTTTCTCACCCATCGACCAATGATCATTACCGGCGCAATCACCAGCGGTAACAAGACCACCAGCCATAAAGTCAGACTAAAATTGGTGATCGCAAGCAGCGTTAGGGCGCCAAAAAACTGAATCGTGGAGCGAAGCACGATGGATAGGCCGACGCCAGAAATCGATTGAATGAGCGTTGTGTCGGTGGTCAAGCGAGATAACACCTCACCAACTTTAGTCACCTCAAAAAACTTCATGTCCATGGCAAGCACTTGCCCAAACAACTGATTCCGGAGATCTGCAACCACCCGCTCGCCTAACCAATTGACAAAATAGGCACGCGCTGCACTAAAAACACCGATCAAAAAGGCAAATAACAGCAATATTAGAAAATAACGGTCAACCTCGGCGGCATCTTCAGCAGTGAAACCATAGTCAATGACATCCCTTACCGCGATAGGCAATAACAGCACCGCTGCGGATGAGGCCAATAAGGCAGCAAGCGCCAATAGTAAGGTTCGCCAATAGGGTCTAATAAAGGGCAACAGCGCCCCAAGCGGTCGAATCGATTTACTCGCAGGGCGCGTTTCTGTATTCGAATCTGTCATGGTTTTCCTTAATGGCACCAGAGCTCGGCACCTGACGCCATATTAGAGCACAGGTTGAATTTTGCTGAATACGGACATCCCATCAAAAGTCTGGAAATGCGACAAAAACCTCCTCCGCGGCTTTAAATTTTTGGTGTGGCTACCTGCCAAGGCATACTGCAACAACCCCTGGTAACAATCCTAGGCAACAAAACTGCACCCTAGTTTGGTAGGGATAAGACCAAAATTCTCAATCAAACCATTGCGCGCTTGCTTTGATTGCGATTGTTTTGATTTCAAATCGCCGGCATCGATCGCACTTTGCATTAGTCCTGCTCGCAAAGGTCAAAAATAAAAAAGAAGGGAACGGAAAGAAACGGAAAGAAACCGAAAGAAACCGAAAGAAACCGAAAGAAACTGAAAAATCCTTGCGGGAAACCCCATTTTGACCCACCTGTTCGCCCGGTGTCTGACCGCAATATGAACGTTTTAATCCGAAGGTCTTCTCTGCTGCGACAGTCGCTCATGCGAGCGCTACGCGTGCAATCTAGAGGGGTCCACCCACGTAGACAGCCTCGTGCGACGGTTGACACCTAGGTGACACAGGTGGCTCAGTTTCGAATGACAACATCCGCTCTGCGGGGCTTTTAAGTGACTAGCTAGCCCTATTGTCTCGAGCGCTCAAAACCCGGCCAAGGTTTCGCACCGTCTGACACGGGCTCTCATGAATTAACTGGCCGAGGATTGGTTACGTTCCGGCGCTGCAGTCGCACGGGTCTCTGAAACCATAAACAGCATAAGACCACCGATGATAATCAAGACCACTAGCGAGGCAAAGCCTGCCCTTTGGGAATCAAACCATTGGGTCGTTGTCGCCACCAAAAGGGGCGCGAGAAACGCGGTCACTGAGCCAGATAGACCGTACAGGCCAAAGAACTGGGTGGCCTTCTCAGGCGGGCAGATTTTCGCCATCAAAGTTCGAGAGGCCGACAATGCGGTGACAAAGAACAAAGCGAACACTTGATTCGTCGCAAAGTACACAACTTCGGCAAGGGTGCTGAAATAAGGGAAAGCCCAAATCGGAGCGGTATCAACCTGCCAAAAAAAGCCGATTTGATCTTTCTGAATCGACACCAATGCAAGCAAGATCAAACAGGTCATCAGCACCGACACTTTCAGCGTCAACAGAGATCCTAAATGGTCGTCTAGGCGCCCGCCTAAATAGGCGCCGATCATTGCTGAGACACTGGTACAAAGACCAAAGATCAGCAGAGAAATGGTGTCCCAAGAAAAGGTCCCGGCCGCATAGACACCGCCAAATACCAACACGCCGACCATGCCATCATTGAACAACATACGGGCTAAAAGATAGCGGGCAATATTTGCGTAATGCTTGAGTTGAGAGATGGTATGGAAAACATCAAGCAAGCCTGATCGTGCCGCCGCAGCCATCGTCAAACCTGACCTTGGCGTATCTGGGGTGAATGCTAGAAGCGGAAGGGTAAACAACAACATCCAAATCCCTGCAATGGGGCCAACGATCCGGTCCTGCTCATGCTGGCTTTGATCAAGACCCCACCAGGGCGCATCTGGTAAAAATTGCCAATCCTGGACGCCCGGCAATGCGAAGGCATAAAGCACAAATATCATCAACGAAAGTCCACCTAAATTGCCTAGGGCAAAGGCAACCCCAGACACTAACCCTGCCCGATCACTCGGCGTAATTGCCGGTAGCATGGCGTTATGAAACACCTCGGAATAGGCAAAGGCGATATTGATCAGCAGCAGTAATCCAAAGCCCCACCATAAGGTCGCTGGGTCAGCATTGGGCTTAATGAACCATAGGAGCACTGCTCCAGCCGCCATAAAACTGACCGTACCTGCGATCCACGGTTTTCGGCGTCCGTGCTTATCGGCGATCGCGCCAAGAAACGGCACTGTCAGAGCCAAAAAAGCTCCAGACGCTGCATTGAGATAACCTATCAAAGTCTGTCCGTATACCGGATCCCCCACGACCACACTGCTGAAATAGGGAAAGAAAATATAGATCACCACCAAAATATAGTAAGGGTCGCGTCCGAGTTGACCGCTTGTCCAACTGAAATAACCCAAGGGCGAGGCTGCGGGTGTGCCCGCCAGTGATAGTCCGTTTGTGGTCATAAAAAGTTCGCCTTAGCCCTTTTTAAAGCAGTTAACCGATTGCGCCTTCCCGCGCCCAAGCTTGGAGCGTTTCTAGCGAGTAGCCCAAATCCATAAGAATTTCTGCTGTATGTTCGCCCACTTCAGGAGAAGGCTTATTCGCCCCTAGTTGCGTTTGACTAAATCTTGCTGGGGCTCTGGGATGAATCATCGCACCGGCCCTAGGGTGCTCGAAGCGCTCGAGGCTCTTAGCTGCGACCACTTGGGGATCAGAAATTATTGCGTTTCGATCATTAACCTTGCCCACGGGCACTTCATTGGCTGCAAACAGTTCTATGATTGCCTCAGTACTGTAGTCGCTTAAATCACTGCCGAGATGATGGGCCACCACAGCGCCATCTTGCGTCGGTGCGACATCATATAAATCCGCCAAATCTCCTGCTCGTGCTACACCGGGTCCTTCAAAACTCTGGTTCCACATTAAATCGGGCCAGTTAAAGTAAAGGGCAGTATCCAGCATCGAAAGCCCAATATGCTGCCCTCCGGCACCGCGTTCGCGAGCAAATAATGCCGCCGTTATCGCTTGGGCGGCAGTGAGCGCGGTAACCTTGTCAAAGATAATCGTACGCACCATGGCATAACGCTGGTCGACGCCCTGGGCCTCAAGCAAACCACTCATACCTTGAATGACATAGTCGTAAACCTTCTGCCCCTGATAGGGCCCCACGTCACCCATACCCGAGATAGACAGGTACACCAATTCGGGGTGTTCTTCCTTGAGTGCATCGTAATCCAGCCCCAATTTCGCCATCTTGCCCGGGCGATAATTTTGCATCACCACGTCAGCAGTGCCGATCAGCTCAGACACCAATTGGCGGCCTTGCGGATGTTTTAAGTTGATGCCCACGGACTTTTTATTGCGATTAATCAGGGTGAAAATGGCGCTAACGCCGTTGCGGCTTGCACCCAAACCCCGAACGCCATCACCCCAGCCTGGCGGTTCGATTTTAATGACCTCTGCCCCTTGATCGGCCAACACCACCGCTGCCATTGGGCCAGAAACAACCGCCGAGAGATCGACAATCCGAATACCCGATAGTGGCCCGGGGGACAAAGGTTGAATGCTAACGTCGTTCGTTGACATGCCTGCATTGGACCTAGGCCTGTCCTCAGAGTCAATGAAAATTGCTTCCCAACCGCTATCGGGCAAATTAAGGCCAAAGTGTTTCGGATTTTATTAACCACTCGTTACAGCATCTAATCCTAGGCCCAAAAAAGTGTCGTGCAAGGAATGATTTGCAAGCAGTGTTGTTAACCTCGTAGGATGAAAAACGAAAACTTCATCGCGAATTAGCGTCTTATGGCAGCTCCGAATTCCTCCGATCAAAGTAACCACGACATAAAGCGTCCGAGCTGGTACTCGCACTACGTCCTTTTTGTGCTGGTCATTGTCTACATCTTTAACTTTATCGATCGCAATATTCTTTCGATTCTCAGTCAGGACATACAAGCGGATTTAGGCGTCAGCGATGCGGAAATGGGCTTCCTTTATGGCACCGTCTTTGCCGTTTTTTACGCGGTATTTGGCATACCCCTTGCCCGGTTTGCAGATGTCTGGGTTCGACGAAGCCTCATTTCGATGGGGCTATTTTTTTGGAGCGCGATGACCGCCCTGTCAGGCTTTGCTAAATCTTTTCCTCAGCTAGCCGCCTTCAGAATTGGCGTCGGTATCGGCGAAGCCAGTGCTTCTCCGGCGGCGTTCTCAATGCTCTCGGACTACTACTCGCCCAAAGTTAGAGCCACGGTGCTGGCGATTTATTCTTCTGGTGTCTATATCGGTGGTGGTATTGGCCTGTTCATAGGCGGTTTCATCATGGAAACCTGGAATAGCACCTATCCCATCGCAACACAGGCGCCCATGGGTATCAAGGGCTGGCAGGCCGCGTTTTTGGCCGTTGGTATCCCAGGCATTTTTATGGCGATCTGGGTACGCACACTTCGAGAACCCAAACGCGGGGAGTCCGAGGGCTTGGTGACGCCAGAGCATCCTGCGCCTTGGGGGGTGCTCGGAACTGAAATGGCGAGCATGTTGCCCATATTTAATCTTTGGGGCCTCAAGCGCGCTGGCGCATCACTTGCCGCCAATGGCCTAGCCGCAGTCGTCATTGGGGTCATCGCGATCGGCCTAATGGAACTGACCGGCAATATACCCCAATGGTTTGCGCTTGGTATCGGGGTTTATGTCACCTTCTCATGGGCCCAATCGCTTAAGCACAGAGATATCGCAACCTTCAATATGATTTTTAGGTCGCGAGCGCTCGTCTTTACCACTTTGGCCTTCCCGAGCATCGCCTTTGTGACTTACGGCGTTGGCTTTTGGACTGCGCCATTATTGTTACGCATGCATGACACCACCCCTGGTGAGGTGGGCATGTATATTGGTCTCGGTAGCGCCGTTGGGGGACTACTCGGCGTTACCCTTGGCGGTATCGTTGGCGACTGGGCAAAGCAAAAACATCCAGCTGGACGGTTGATAGTTGGCTTCATCGCGATCGGCGGCACCGCGCCGTTAGTCCTCTGGATGATCTACACCGAGTCTTTGATGTGGGCTTTTGCTCTGAATTTTTTGCATCATTTATTCAGCGCCGCTTGGCCGGGTATTCCGCCTAGCACGGCTTCTGACCTAGTGATGCCCAGAATGCGAGCAATCGCAAGCGCTTACTACATCCTGATGAACACCATGATCGGCTTAGCGATGGGACCTTACTTTATGGGCCAGCTGTCGGATTTTTATGCAGGTCGCGGTATGAATGCGACTGAGTCCCTGCAAACCGCTATTGCTTCTGGCTTACTGATTTTTATCGCATCGGCGGTACTGCTGCTACTTGCATGGCGCTACTTGCCGAATGATGAAGCCTCACGCCTTGAGCGTGCTAGGGCATTAGGAGAACCTGTCAATTAGATCTGTATTGCCTGTCTGATTGGGCCAGCGGGTCAAGGGCACCGCACTTACAGAGTTCCTCCGCGTTTCTAGTCCTGAACGGTTTTTCTGGGATAGCTTCGCTGCAAAACCTACCCCAGGGCAACGGTTTCCAAACCCGTTTACTGCAGCGTCTTTTAGATAGCAGCAGCTCCCGGGGGATCCTCCTCGTAATCGTCTAACGCGCCGAAACATTCAAAAACGTTTGCCATCAGTGGCTAAGCGCCTCATGAGATCATTCAAACAGGCTGGCCGACTCATTCTTTGAAACGACAAATTATCTCCTCGCTAGCCAATGGCGCTGCACCTAACGTGCGGCCATCGTTAAGGTGTATCCGCATAACCAATAGGTGCGCCCAAACCACGGATGCTAGGGTTGCGCTAAAATCACAGGCCCTGCCATCCTGTCGCAGGACAAGGATCCCCCTAAAGCAGTACTCATTCTTAATTGGAATATATTAGTTTTAATTTATTCCATATTCAGATGAAACGCGACTTGCTAACTTTCGCTTCGTAAAAAGCCCCTTGACCCACATTTTTGGAGACAGCGACATGACACCTGCCCAAGCAGCAATTGCAATCGATACCGTTAGTAACGAAGAACCGGAAATTAAACGTTCAATTAGACTCACGCCCGTCGCTACCCGACACCTTACCGAGTGGGAGCTGGCGCGAGAAACCAGTAAAACCTGGTCCATGGAGCAAGATTAATAGCGAACTCCCATTCTTGGCTTGGCAGGCTCGTCCAACCTTGCACCAGACGCTTGCTAGCCTAACTTCGTGACTATTGGGACTCAGAGATTATGGACTTACCTTACACATTGCTTGATGCCTTTACCGATCAGCCCTTTACAGGAAACCCTGCGGCTGTATTTAACCTCGAGGCGCCCATCAGTGATGGGCTGATGCAAAACATCGCAGCGGAACTCAAGCTCTCTGAAACCGCATTCGTCACACACGCGCCCGGGCACTCAACCTTGCGCTGGTTTACGCCGGTCAGTGAGGTCGATTTGTGCGGTCACGCCACCCTTGCCACCGCCTTTGCCCTGTTCTCTGATCAATCCCCGTCTGCGTTAGAGCCACTTGTATTTCAGTCCAAAAGCGGTCCTCTAACCTGCATCAGAGGGCAAGACGGGGTTACATTGGATTTTCCAGCAACCCCTCCTGAACCAGAGGATACCAATACCGACATCCTGAAAGCCTTAACCATTGACGATGCCAGTTACTTTGGTCGTTCAACCTTTGATTACCTCATAGAGGTGCCAAACGAATCGACGCTTATTGCACTCAAGCCAGATTTTGCTGCTCTTGCAGCTTATGACACTCGCGGCTTCATAGTCACTGCTTTGAGCGACGACTCTGACTACGATTTTGTGTCTCGTTTTTTCGCGCCTAGACACGGCGTCGATGAGGATCCCGTAACCGGTTCAGCTCACTGCTGTCTTGGCCCCTACTGGGCGGAGAGATTGCAAAAGACACATTTTCACGCAGCCCAAAGATCACCGCGCGGTGGTAGCCTCCGACTGGCGCTTAAAAATGATCGGGTACTGCTGACCGGTCAAGCCGTTATTGTTGGTCACGGTAGGTTTGAGCTCTAGTGCTCTCAACCTTGGTTGGGCAACCGATTTACTTTCTAGCCGCAATTTTTTGAGGGTTTATCTCCCTCGATCGTACCGCACCTCGAACGAGCCATGTCGCTGAGAAAAATAAAGAACCCCGGCAAGTTGCCAGGGTTCTGTTACTTGGCCTATTTTAAGTCGAGACGATCTGCTTGCATCACCTTGGTCCAAGCCGCAACAAACTGCTCTACAAAACGCGGCATCGCGTCGTCGTAAGCATAGGCTTCGGCAACGGTACGGAGCTCTGAATTTGATCCGAAAATCAAATCAACTGAGGACCCCGTAAACTTAATCGCTCCAGAGGCTCGATCGATCCCTTCGTACAAGCCATCAACCTCAGCTTTACGCCAGACTGTGCTCATATCTAGTAAATTAACGAAGAAATCATTCGTTAATACGCCTGGACGATCCGTCATTACCCCCACTGCTGAACCATCGGCATTCGCACCCAGTGCTCTCATGCCGCCAATCAAAACCGTCATTTCAGGCACAGTCAGCTGCAGTTGATCGGACTTATCGACTAACATCTCTGTCGGCGACCGATAACTTGTTTCTGGGTTAAAGTAATTTCTAAAAGCATCCGCCGTTGGCTCAAGCAATCCAAAGGATTCCACATCCGTCTGGGCCTGACTGGCATCACCCCGCCCAGGCACGAAAGGCACCTCGACTTTGATACCTGCTTCGTTCGCTGCTTGCTCAATAGCTGCAGCGCCACCTAAAACGATCACATCCGCAAAAGACACTTGTACGCCACGTTTGGCTTTTTCATTAAAAGCCGCTTGTACTTCAGATAATTTCGCGAGCACTCGGCTCAGCTCAGCAGGATCATTCACTGCCCAATCTTTTTGGGGAGCCAATGCAATTCGTCCTCCGTTGGCACCACCCCGGAGGTCACTACCTCGGAAACTCGCAGCCGACGCCCATGCGGTTCTCACCAATTCTGAAACGCTCAAGCCACTGTCAAGAATGGCTGCTTTTAGCTGCCTTATCTCTCTTGCACCTATGAGTTTGTGAGTCACCGCTGGAATAGGATCTTGCCAAATTAGGACCTCACTGGGGACTTCGCTACCTAAGTAGCGGCTTCTTGGGCCAAGGTCTCGATGAGTCAACTTAAACCACGCTTTCGCAAAAGCGGTTTGGTACTCTGCAGGATCCGCTAAAAATCTTTCTGCGATCGCTTTGTAGGCTGGGTCGAACTTCAAAGCTAGATCTGCGGTCGTCATGACAGGTGGGTTGAATTTACCCTCTACATGAGCGTCGGGCACGATCGAATGTAACGATTCATCGGTCGGAATCCACTGAATCTTACCAGCCGGACTTTTCGACTCTTGCCATTCAAAGTTCAACAAGTTTTGCAAATATAGAGTCGTCCACTGCGTCGGAGCTTGGGTCCAAGCGCCCTCTAAACCACTTGTCATTGTATCTTCTGAATGGCCCTTCCCACATTTGTTCTTCCAACCAAGCCCTTGTGCTTCTAAGTCTTCAGCGCCAGGCTCAACGCCAACACAATCGCCCTCTTTACGAGCACCATGCATTTTTCCAAACGTATGGCCACCTGCCACCAAAGCAACAGTCTCTTCATCACTCATCGCCATTCGACCAAAGGCTAGACGAATATTTTTTGCTGAGGCAACCGGGTCAGGCTTACCCATAGGACCCTCTGGATTTACATAAATTAATCCCATATGGGTCGCACCTAATGGCCGCTGCAACTTGCCATCGGCTTCTCTTCGGTCGCTGGCTAGCATCTCCAGTTCTGGGCCCCAGTACACTAAATCAGGCTCCCATTCATCAGCTCGCCCTCCCGCAAAACCAAAAGTTTGGAATCCCATATTCTCCAAAGCGACGTTGCCCGCGAGTATCATAAGGTCGCCCCAGGACAGGCTAGCGCCATATTTTTGCTTTATTGGCCACAATAGCCGCCGTGCCTTATCCAAGTTGCCGTTATCGGGCCAGCTATTTAGTGGATCGAATCTTTGCTGGCCGCCATCACCGCCGCCACGTCCATCTAAAGTCCGATAGGTCCCTGCGCTATGCCAAGTCATGCGAATAAAAAACGGCCCGTAATTACCAAAGTCAGCGGGCCACCAGTCTTGTGAGGTGGTGAGAAGGGCATCTATGTCACCCTTGACCGCAGCCAGATCAAGCTCTGCGAACGCTTGGGCATAATCAAAATCATCGCCCAAAGGATTTGAGCGAGGATCGTGGTCTCTTAAGGGGGCTAGATCCAACTGATCAGGCCACCAAAATTGATTGGGTTTAGCCTTAGCACTCATAGCATCAGCCTGAGTGGTTGATGCGCCAAGCACTAAACCGACGCTAAGCAAAGGTAATAGCCATCTTTTAGACAATAAAAACGCTTTTTTCACGAATTTCTCCTTGGTTGTCCGCTTTATACCTGGTTTACATGGTTGATTTGACTTGATCGTCATAAGGATTGGTTGGTTATTAGCCTGTACTTTGCAGCTGCAGCCTGTCGCTTGCAGCTGCGATGCGCATCCGATGCTGTCCAAAGTTTTTAATCTCTAAAGCTCTCTACAGCCCTCTACAGCCACCCCTTAGCGACCAATAGAGCTACATTGACCCTTAATGATCAATTAGTAAAATAAAAAAATTTTGCGATAACGATCGATTATTTGAATCATAAGAATTAACCGATTGGTTTCCCGTGAACCGCTGAACGCCGTAAATACCGGATTCAATAGGTTGAGAACGGCAATCGTAATGTCTTGGTCTTTGCTCTCAGACGGCATCTTCGGTGGCGCGCTTGTGAGTGCGCAATCCGTTTTTGGCGCCATTAAAACCCACGAGCGCAGTTTCACATTTTATGCTTTACTCAGACGCTCTTAAGACAAGTTAACACTCGATGACAATGTCCAAAAAAACCACCCAACTTACGTTTGATCCCGACGCTTTACGTCAAAAATATCGCCTAGAACGGGACAAGCGTCTAAGGCCTGACGCCAATGCGCAGTACCAAAGTGTTGAAGGAGACTTTTCCCATTTCGTCGACGATCCCTATATTGACTCGCCAAAGCCTCGGACAGGCCTTCGCGATACGGTCGATGTCGCTATTATCGGCGGCGGTTTTGGCGGTCTGATAACCGGCGCTAGACTCAAAGAGGCTGGTTTCAACGACATCAGGATTATCGAAAAAGGCGGAGACTTTGGGGGTACATGGTACTGGAACCGCTATCCTGGTGCCGCCTGCGATACCGAGTCCTACATTTATTTGCCCCTATGTGATGAGCTGGGATTCGTACCAAAAGAGAAATACGCCCACGCGCCCGAGATCCTCGCCCACAGTCGCAACATTGCGCAGCACTACGATCTATACCGAAACGCGTGTCTGCAAACACAGGTTACCCATATGGCCTGGGAAGACGACAACAAACTTTGGCGCATCACCACGGATAGAGGCGACGCGATGGGCGCACGCTTTGTGATTATGTCTAATGGTCCACTGAATCGACCCAAACTGCCTGGGATTGTGGGGATCGAAAGATACAAAGGCCATACCTTTCATACCAGTCGCTGGGATTATGACTACACCGGCGGTAATGCTGAAGGCAATCTAGCACGGTTAAAAGACAAACGGGTTGGCATCATTGGTACCGGCGCAACGGCCGTGCAATGTATACCCCACCTTGGCGCTGCTGCCAAAGCGCTTTATGTATTCCAGCGTACGCCCAGCTCAATTGATGTGAGAGCCAATCGCCCAACCGATCCCGATTGGGCAAAAGCCCTCACCCCGGGCTGGCAAAAAACGCGTATGGAAAATTTTAACGCGCTGACCTCGGGCCGCGTTGTTGAAGAAGACCTAGTGATGGATGGCTGGACAGAAATTATTCGCAACTTAATCTCGATGGCGAATTACAGAGGCAAAAATATCGATCCCAGCGAGATACCCAAATTGATGGAGCTAGCGGATTTTCAAAAGATGGAGCAGATTCGAGCACGGGTTGATGAACTGGTCGAAGATCCCGAAACCGCTGAAGCGCTGAAGCCCTATTATCGACAATTTTGTAAACGCCCCTGCTTTCACGACAGTTATCTGCAAACGTTCAATCGACCAAACGTTTTCTTAGTCGATACCCAAGGCCAAGGGGTCAGCGCCATGACAGAAACTGGTGTCATCGCGCGAGGACAAACCTTTGATCTCGATTGCGTAATTTTTGCAACTGGGTTTGAGGTGGGTACGAGCTATACCCGTCGAGCTGGCTATGATTTGGTTGGCCGCAATGGGATTAGGCTGAGCGAAAAATGGGCGGATGGCATTCGCTCTTTGTACGGCCTTCATAGTCAAGGTTTTCCGAATGTGTTTTTTATGAGTACTGCTCAGGGCGGCTTTACCACCAACTTCCCTCACGCGATGGATGAATCAGCCCAGCATATTGCCTACGTGCTGGATCGCTGCAAAACCGAGGGCATTCAAACGATTGAGCCGAGCCAATCAGCCGAGGATGCTTGGGTCGACGAAATCATTCGGCTTTCTCGTATCAGCGAGTCATTCCAAGCAGAATGCACCCCTGGCTATTACAATAATGAAGGAAAGCCCAATCCTAGGAGTGTCCAGAACAGTAGTTACGGCAAAGGTCCCATTCCTTTCTTTAGCCGCCTCGAGGCCTGGCGAAAAGCCGGAAAAATGGAAGGGCTAGAACGCACCTACTGACCGATTCGGCGCAGAATAGCGGGTTTTAGAACCGCTCCACTTTGCGGTTGAGGTGCAGACCCGGTTCTATGTCAGCCGCTTTTTAAATACGGATTAAATCAATTGACTGCGAATGGGGCGCTTTGAGGTTTTGAGGTTTTGAGGTTTTGAGGTTTTGAGGTTTTGAGGTTTTGAGGTTTTGAGGTTTTGAGGTTTTGAGGTTTTGAGGTTTTGAGGTTTTGAGGTTTTGAGGCTGCTATCAAAGATACCAGCCGGCTGATGCCATCATCGGGGTCAGATCCAACTGCGGGCGCTGCCATGCGCTATTGCTGTGATTCGTTCTAACGGATCTGCAAAGCCCTCAAGCAGCTCGCGAGATTTTTAGCTTAAGCCAATCCCCAATCGTTACCCTTAAAACTCCTAGGTTAAGAAGCATTCGCTTGGCGCAAGTTCTCTGCTTGGCGCCAGACACGCAGAAAATTTCCTCCCCATATTTTCTCAATATCGGCGTCGCTATAACCTCGGTCGATTAAACCCTTGGTAACATTGAACGCCTCCGAGGCATCTTGGAAACCGGGGACACCACTGCCATGATTAAAATCGGTCCCAATACCCACATGCTCGATGCCAATACGGGCAACGATGTAGTCCAAGTGATTCAGCATTGTATCCAGCGTGATCTCGCCAAGAAGCGCTCGAATGCCATTCAAAAACGTGGCTTTAACCTCAGAATCTTCGATTTCCCAATACAGTTCAAAGGGATAGAGATAGTCTTCAGTAATACCTGCCGCCAGCCTCACAGCTCTAATCTGGGCATCTATATCAGAATTTGTAGAATCAAAAAGATAGCCGGCAAACGGTGCAACATGGATCACCCCACCAGTCGCGCCGATTCTATCAATCTCCTCATCCGACAGGTTGCGGCTGACTTGAGTCAATGCTCGCACATTGGAATGACTAGCGATGACCGGACTCTGGGACAACGCTATCGTTGCTAATGCCGCCGGTTTGGATAGTTGCGAAATATCAACGATTCCACCTAAGGCATTGATTCGTTGAATCGCCGCTTTACCAAGATCGGATAGACCACCATGTTCAGCTATGGGCTCTCGTGCCCCAAGGCTGGCGTTAAACAAAGGGCGGGATGAATCAGCAAAATCATTGTGGCCCATGTGTGTGAGCGCAAAGACGCGAACGCCTTGCCGGAAATATTCATCAACTGCTGCAGGGTCCCTGCCAAAAATCAAAGCATTTTGAAGACCCAAAATTAGCGCACGCTTATGGTTCGCATGAGCGCTTAACAATTGCCTTGTCGATGTCACAAGCACAGCATCATTCTCCCGCTGGGCGACCAACCCTTTGACGGCTGCAAGTTCTGCATCGGCAATCAAACGCGCCTCGGCGTATCCTTCAGCATTTCGTGGCTTGGGACCAACGGCAACTGTCATGACCGCGGCATCTAATCGCCCTCGTCGCATTTTCTCCGGTGCAACTTTTGACAAGCCGTCAGGTCCCACATAACTCGAGGGCTGACCTGGAATCTCAATGTCAACATGGGCGTCGAGGGTCAGAATCTGCTGATGCAGCTTTTCGGCACGATCGGTGGCTGCTGCTTCATCGCTGGACCAAACAGGCAGGGTGTTCATCATCAAAAAAACGACACAAGCGAAGTATCGATAAAGAAAATTCGTCATAAGCTGGCCTCTAATTGCGCAAGACTATATCAACCCATCGATATCCTGACTAATTACCAAGAACAGCCATCGCTAGCCACTTCAAGCCAAAGAGTATTTATCTATTTCTCGATCACACAAGCTTGTCGGCCCTGCTCAGGGGATTGTGACAGATGATACAACCGGCGATGCTTACCGCCTTGTCCACCAAATCGCTTTACCGCGACACTAAAAAAACAGGAGGACTCGGCTAAGCCTTAACCAAAAGCATTATAGACGCGCTTCTGACATCGCATTTTCTGCTAGCAAAAACCTCTCTTCACGCCCACCGCTACCACTCGATCACGCAACCCCTTTAATCGTTTTAAACCCGCTTGTAAGCCGATCAAGATAGGCTATTAAGATTTTTTCCTTGGCCGCTTGACCTTCGGCATCAGAGCCGTTTAAATGCCGCCCCGATCGACCCTGAGCCAACCCGTGATTAACTTATTTCTAGAAAACTTTGTCCTCATATTCGTGGCCATTGATCCCATCGGCCTGCTGCCTATCTTTGCACCTTTTACCAAGGGCTTAACAAAGCAAGAGGTGAGACAGCTGACCTTGCGCAGTGGCTTTACCGCTTTTTTCGTTCTTTTGGCATTTTGGTGTTTTGGCACAACCATCCTGCACTACATGGGTATTAGTATCGATTCTTTTAAGATTATCGGTGGCTTGTTCTTAATCGTAATTGCCTACCAGATGCTTTTTGAAAACCGCCAAGAGCAGCGACAAGGCACCATGGATGAGGCCATGCGAGATCAAGCATTATCGTCCCTTGCGACTTTTCCGATTGCCATTCCGCTGATCTCAGGCCCTGGTGCAATCGCGATCACGATGCTCATGGCAGAGAAAAGTAGCACCAGTCTCGAGCATTCAGTTATTGGCTTCATGCCAATTTTACTCGTGCTCATCATGGCGGCTGTTTCTCTTTGGACGTCCTCCAAAGTCGCTAAAGCACTGCCCAAACCTGTCATCGGTGCTATTCAGCGCGTGTTCGGCCTTTTGCTCGGGGCACTGGCTATCGAGTTCGTGATTGATGGGATAAAAACAACCTTTGGGTTGGGCTAAAGGGTAAATCACCCAAACCCTACTCAAAGCGCTGCCTCATCGATATAAAAATGCTTTTATCTCCGAACGTGCCGCCTGAATATCATGAGCTTTAACACGATCGGTATCACCAACTTCTTCAGGCACATAAAAGTGTATTTGATCACTGTTGTGATAGGCGGACCAAACTGCATCTGCAATTGCTGAAGCAGGCATTAACCGGTAGGGGCCGGTTTTGGGTAGACCATCAAGCATTGATAACTCGAAAGGTCTGCCGGCACCCTTTGCCGATTCTTGTCGTAGCATCGGTGTATCGATACATCCCGGCAACACATCCGCCGAACGAATGCCGTAGGCCTCGAGTTCTAAAGACAGCGCTTCGGTTAAACCTTTTACGGCAAATTTACTGGCGGTATAGACCGCGCGCTTGGCGTGTCCATAGGTCGCAACCGAGCTAGAAGTGCTCATCGACAAAGCATTGTCTGTGGCTTTAAGCAAAGGCAGCGCCGCCCTTACACCATGGATGACGCCCAGCACGTTGACATCAATTATCGATCGAATGGTAGCCTCGGGCATATCCTCTAGGAGCCCACCCGGGGCAATGCCCGCGTTATTAAATAGGATATCCATCCGGCCGCCGCTAAACAAAGCAAATTCGCCGACGGCTGCCGCAAAGTCCTCCGGACTGGTCACGTCAAGAATTCCGGTCATCGTCTGCGAATCTCCTACTTCGTCTTTTGCCTGGGCAAGGGCTTGGCTGTCCAGATCAAACAAGCCCACTTTCCAGCCCGCAGCGGCAAAACGCTTGGCGGTCGCCACCCCCATGCCACCTGCGCCACCTGTGATAAAAATTGCTTTTTGTTCCATAGATCACCTTTTGAAGGCCCTAAAGACCATTCATCATCTTCGAGTATCAATCCCGTCTACCTTACCGTGCCAGACCAAGCGGGTAAAACCAGGCATTAAGGGGGGCCTCTGGCCCTTTTCACCATACCAAGGTCCGCTGAGCGCTCATGGGCGGCAGCCCGAAGCGGAGACTGGATTTTTAGAGGGGTGCCTAGTAAGCACTAAAACACATGTCAATCGCACATGGTTGCCAACCAAGCTTCTGCCCACTGCCTCCCCAAAATTATGGATCAAATCGCTGTTGTTTAGACGGTGCATCAACTTCAGGAGGAGTAAAGAGGTTATTCGAAAGCAATGCTGATGAGCGATTCAGAAACGGTTCGTAGCGTCCTCAGAATTATAGGACCGACGCCAGATTTTTTCTCTAGGTTCGCGCGCCAAATCCGGGTCTTTGGATGAGGCTCTTTTTTACCGTGCGGACGATCGCACTATTCTAAAAACAGCATCAACCCGGTAAAGGAGCTGCCAGAGACTTCAACACCAGCTCTGCCGCCTTACCCTTTGGCTTAGCGTCAAAACAGGTTGCTAGTCGGGCAAGCCCAGCACGCGTTTAGCAATAATATTGAGCTGCACTTCTTTGGTACCGCCTGCAATTGTTAGGGATTTTTGATACAGCCATTTCTGCAGCGCCTCTAACTCCACGGGGTCCGCCGTCGCGGGATCCCAGCGAAACCCTTGCTGTCCCATGGCCGCGATCAGAAGTTCATCACCATCTTGAATGTTCAGCGCGTTAGTCAGTTTGACTGCTGAAGAAGTAAATCCTGGTGCTCTCGAATCAAGCTCTTCAATAGCACGCCTTTGGGTGAGCCTTTGTGCATGAGAATTCATCTCGAACTGAGTCAACCATCGGCGAAGGGCTGGGTCCGCGAGCTGACCTTTTACTTTGGGGACGTAGCGCTCGATCAATTCTGGCATACGACTTACCTCAGCCCGCCCGCCCTGAGAGCCAGAAATATTAATGCCCGCGTGGGTCGAGCGCTCGAATTGAAGCAAGCGCTTGCCGACTGTCCAGCCCCGGTCAACGCCGCCAATGACATCATCAACAGGCACGACCGCATCTTTAAAGTAGGTCTCACAAAAAGGCGATGCACCAGAAATCAATTGAATAGGGGACACTTCAACGCCCGGCTGATGCATGTCAACCAGCATTAAGCTAATCCCCTCATGCTTGGGTTTATCCGGGGAAGTTCGAACCAAGACGAAGATATAATCACAGAGCGTCGCGTCACTGGTCCAAATCTTAGCGCCGTTAATCAGATAGTGATCCCCATCACGCACCGCTCGGGTGCTCAGACTGGCCAGATCTGATCCCGCACCGGGTTCGGAGTATCCCATTGCCCAAGCGCCCTCTCCCCGAGCGCAGATCGGCAACCATTTGGCTTTTTGTGCTTCGGTACCAAACTCTAAAATCGTTGGTCCAATGTAATTCACGCCGCGACCGGTAAGCGGGGTTCTTGCCTTGGCTTGCTTTAATTCATCAATCAAAATGTCATATTCGTCGCGTGCTAGCCCAGCACCACCGTAGGCCTTGGGCCAGGTGGGCACCGTCCAGCCCCGACTCACCATCGCCGCAAGCCATGCTGCGACATCTGCTTCGAGCTCGACTTTCCGACTTCCAAAGGGAATCTGTCCAGGACCTCTGGCACCTTCAGGGCAGTTTTCCGCAATCCAAGCTCGAGTTTCCTGTCGAAAATTCTCTAACATTGCCATCCTGTCCTCCCGAATAACTGGCATGCTTTTGGCGCTGCCTTCATTGTCCCGTTTGGTCGACGATTTGGCTAAGACGCATCAACCGACATTTTAGGGTCACTCCCCAGCCCACATCTACCCTTGTACGGTTTTTATCGCCGCATTTCTGAGTATTCTATATCGCTCCGGGGAGAGCACATCTGCAGCAAGCGGTTGCTTCGCATCGAAACACTCGATAAGCCTCGCTACCTCCGCGCATTCATCATGCATATGCAAATGATGATGGGCAGGCACCGATACCATCGTTAGCAATGGCTGGTCGACCGTCACTAAAACCTCTAACGACCGTTGTAACCAAAGATTAGAGACATCAGCGACTATGACTAGCGCAGGCGCTGCCAACCTTAAAATCAACGCCTCGAGTTGGGGACGGGTAAATTCGAGGGGTCCGGATCCTTTAATCCGGGGATCAGAGACCCAGGTATACCCTCCAACCACCTCTTTATAGCCTCGAGCAACAATGGCCGAGGCCGAAGCCAGACTTTGGCCCGTCACTTCCGACAGTCGCTGACTCATAGCCTCTAAGCTCGGAAAGACTTTTAATCTTGCACCGTCTTTGAAAGACGCGGATACCGATGAAGCTAAATTGTCGAGGGTCACGTTTGTGTCGTTGGTGCTACAGAACCCATCGAGACAAACCAGCGATGCAACGCGTTCTGGAAACATTCCCGCCATTTGAGATCCAATCTCAGCACCCATGGAATGGCCCAAGACATGAAAGTGCCGCCATCCGAAGTGATCGGCGACCGCCAGCACATCCTTTATATCAGACAACCCTGAATAAAGTTCATGGGACTGCCGATGGCTTGAAGCACCATGCCCGGCAAAATCCATCGCAAAGATTCGCCGATGCTTTAGAAGCGGTGCCAACCGATCGAAGCTGTTAGCGTTGTCCAAGTACCCATGCAGCGCAATCGTTGGTAAACCCTCTTTCGGCCCCCAAAACTTGCCACAAATCCGGTGTCGACCCATTTCAATGCCATAATCGTCCACGCAGCGCTCCTTGAAATTGCGCCGAAAGTCTAATCATTCAAAGAGGGAAATTCATCTGATTTGCTATTAGGTGATACAAGACTATCAGCGACTGTAATCGGCATTTCTAAGCCTTCGCGAATTCTGCTAACGTCTTCGCTCTAATCGAACTTACTGAGCATATTGCGATGAGTGAACAAGCCGCAGAGCAGCCTAAAGGCCCCTTGATGAGCCCCTATCTATCGGACAACCCTCCGCCTCTAATCCGCGATCCCTATGCTGTGCCCATCGCAGACATCAACATGATCGACGGACGCTTATTCCAAGAGGATTTACAGTTTGCCCATTTTAAGAGACTCCGAGAAGAAGACCCGGTGCATCTCAACGAATTACCTGGATTTGGGCGATATTGGTCGATCACTAAGTTCGAAGACATCATGTTTGTCGATAAACACCATGAACTTTTTTCCTCCGCCCATGGCATCGTGATTGGGCCGAGCGTTGATACCCCAACAGATCCCGCACAACTGAATTTTTCTAACTTCATTGCGATGGATCCACCCAAACATGATCTTCAAAGGGCCACCGTCAGCGGAGTCGTGTCACCGCCAAATCTCGCAAAACTTGAAAGCACCATACGACAGCGCGCTGGGGATATTCTCGATGATCTACCCCTGGGCGAAACGTTTAACTGGGTTGATCGCGTTTCCATCGAACTAACAACACAGATGCTAGCGACGCTATTTGACTTTCCTTTTGAGGACCGCCGTAAGTTAACGCGCTGGTCTGATGTGGCAACTGCCCCTCCGGGAACGGGCATTGTCGATTCTATCGAGCAACGGCAAGAGGAATTACTGGAGTGCCTTGCCTACTTTACCCGGCTTTGGAATGAGCGCGCAGCCATGGCGACCCCGGGATCGGATCTTGTCTCTATGCTTGCTCATGGTGAAAACACGAAGCACATGGCGCCGCTTGAGTTCCTCGGCAATCTTATCTTGTTGATCGTTGGCGGCAACGATACCACCAGAAACTCGATTAGCGGCGGTGTTCTCGCGCTCAACCAAAACCCGATTGAGTATGAAAAACTGCGGCAAAACCCAAAGTTGATTCCGAATATGGTCTCAGAAATTATACGTTGGCAAACGCCTCTGCCTTATATGCGCAGAACTGCCAACGAGGATGTGACCTTACGCGGCAAGCACATTAAAAAAGGCGATCAACTTCTCATGTGGTATATCTCAGGTAATCGTGACGACGACGTTATTGACCGTCCGGATGACTTTATCATTGACCGCCCTAACGCTCGCCATCACCTATCCTTTGGCTTCGGTATCCATCGCTGCATGGGTAATCGACTCGCAGAGATGCAGTTACGGATAGTCTGGGAAGAAATCCTAAAACGTTTTCACCGGGTCGAGGTCGTCGGCGAGCCAAGCCGCTTGAGGTCGAGTTTCGTTCGAGGCATTACGGAACTACCGGTGCAAGTGCAGCCTCTGTAACGAGTCAATATCCGTGGACTTCTCCGCGTTGTTTCTCACCATCGCTAGCGTTTTGCTGGCAACGGCGTTGATCGGCGCGCTTTTGATTCGACGCAGGTTGTCCATCGATCATTTTCAGCGAGCCTATCAAGCAAGCTATCCGCCCACTGCCATCATCCAATGGCTTAGCCGACCTAACCAACGGCCACTCAAAGCATTGATCTACAAACCCACTGATTGGCAACCCAAAGATCGAAGACCTTTGGTTGCGCTGTTTTTTGGTGGCGGCTGGCGCTGGGGTAGCCTATGGCAGTTCGCGCCAATGGCCGCGAAGCTGCAAGCCCAGGGTGCAGTCGTTATCCTTCCTGAGTATCGCATCAAGAGTCGAGACCAGACCGGGATTCTAGAAGCCATCGAAGACAGCTTGGCTTTTCGGGATTACCTAGCCGCTTCCATCCATACGCTCGGCATCGACCCAGAACGGATAATTTTGGGCGGAGGATCTGCCGGCGGGCATCTGGCACTCTGGTCAACTATCGGGCACCTACCACAGGCGCCTAATGCAAGCAAAACGCCGCTCGATGTAGCTGCACTCTTGCTATTTAATCCAGCGGTCAATTTTTCGCAAGATCTCAAAGCCGCCGCAGACTATTCCCTCCGGCAAAAATTCGCCGCTAGAACCCTCGCCAAACAGATGCGTTTTGATCCGATGGCCTACCTCAGTCATGATCATCCGGACGCGCTCATCCTGCATGGCGATGCTGATCAACTCATTCCAGTCGATAAAATATTGGGCTATGGGGCAGCCTTGGAATCCCACGGGGTTAATGCGCAGATTAAAATCTATCCGGGTAGGGGCCACGCTTTTTTTAATCTGACCCGTAGCCAAGCAGATTTTATAGATACTTACCAAAGCACCCTCGCTTTTTTAAACGAACGCAATTTGCTGCCAACCCCTAAGGTCGTCAGCTGAGACGATTTCTCCACAACAGTTGAAGCCTGGCTCGGCGGCCTTCAAAGCGCCGATAAAAGTCTGCATCCGTCCGCTGTGAATTGCACCGAGGCGACAAAGCAGCGACATATTAACTAAGCACCCCGCTTGCTCGTCTAGGCAAAGCTTCATTGCGCAAGAGCCGTGCACCGCCATGCCCAAGGTTAGCCTCTTGACTAACACCCATTCGCTGATCTTGAGATTAGGCCATGCCAGATTCTGGGCATTGCCAAACCCGCCGACTAATTCGCATCAGAGGCGTAAGCAGGTGGTGGCAAAAAACCGCCATGGGCTTCCGCAAACTGTTGAGCAAAGCTAATCGTTTGGTCATCCTGAAATGGTGCACCAATCGCCTGGAGACCCACTGGGAGTCCATCGCCGGCTAACCCGACCGGGAATACTGTGCTTGGCAGATAGGCATTAATCGCTAAGCCCGCCCAGAACAGCTGCTCGAAATAAGGCCGAGCCTGAGCATTCACTTCCAGTGTTCGTTGACTCAATGGGCGATGGTCATGTTCGAAGGCGGTTGTCGCCATTTGCGGGCAAATCACAAGATCCCAGTCCCTAAAAAACTCATCCCAAGCACGGCGAAGGGCTTCCCTTTGAATATTGGCACGCAACCAATCACGGTGAGACATGACGGCAGCTCGCATCACGATCGCTTCGCGGCTTGCGTCGTCAGACGCCAACCCGGCAACCCGATGTTCGATCCTTTCGGCGGCGGCGTCATCCATCCCTAGCGACATCGCCGCATTGAGCAAGGTTTGATAATTTTCATGGGCGGCAGCAGCATCAAAACTTGGACGTGCTTCATACGAAACTATAGCGCCTGCTCGCTCAAGCGCTGCGCCAACTCCCAGCGCCAATTGCTCTATGTCATTTGCCACCGGCGCAAGAGCATCGGTAGCCCAGATAGCCACTTTGTAATCTGCTAACGACCGTTTGGCGGCCCTTGGCAGCTGTAATTGCCAACCCACCGCTGGCCGATCGCTTGGCCCAGCCATAATTGACAGTGCCAATCTTAAATCCTCAGCGCTGCGCGCTAGAGGGCCACAAACAGATAGGTCTCCTTCAGGCATGCCGTCAACCAGCGCATGTCCTTGCATCGGCACCAGTCCGAAAGTAGGTTTATGGCCATAGACACCGCAAAAATGTGCGGGATTGCGAATAGAACCACCGATATCAGACCCGGCTTCTAAAGCACTAAACCCGGCCGCTAGCGCAGCCGCGCTGCCACCCGAGGAACCACCTGGCGTTCGCCCCGGGTTCCAAGGATTTTTGCTGACCCCATAAATCGGGTTATAACTCTGAAAATCTGCCAAGTTGACCGGCACATTGGTCTTCCCTAAAAAATGCGCCCCAGCCGCTTTGAAGCGACTAACGATCAAGCCGTCATCTTTTGAGACGTTGTTTCTATAGGCTTCAAGACCCCACGTTGTCGGGGTATCTGAAAGAACATAGGACTCTTTGATCGTCATCGGGATCCCGTGCAGCGGCCCTAGGCTTCTGCCACTTGCGAGGGCTTCATCGGCGGCCTTTGCAGCGCGACGGGCTTCCTCAAAAGTCCTAACCACAACGACATTAATCGATGGGTCAAGCCGCTCGATGCGTTCGATGTAATAATCGGTTAATGCCACCGAGCTGATCGCTCCTGTCCGGAGCGCCTCGGCTAAGTCGGTTGCAGATAAGTGCGCCCAGTCCGCCATCTTCTCTCCTGCTTTAGGTGGCTGCAGCCTGATTTTGATAACCTGCAGCAGGCGCGATATTCCGCGCCTTTGCTGTGAAACTTACGCGGATTAAGCCATCTCAAACGGCATGGCTCATCCACCGGTAGCGCAGCTGCTTGCCAACCAGTGCCTTAAAACCCTGCCTGACCGGCTTCAATGACTTCAAGGGTTGCGATATCCAGCGGTTGATACTCAATATCCCCTGGCATCAAGCGTAAGACTGGGTCATCAAACTGACGGATATCAAAAGCTTGCTTACGCAAATCTCCTTTGACCATCTTAAAAGTGCCGGTGACATCGATATCGGGCTGAATCCTCACAAATATCGGCACCGCATAGCTCGGTAACTCAGCGCGAAGGAAAGCTGAAAATGCCGCAAGATCTAATTCGGCGACCCCATCAGCTAACGTAATCGCAGCCATACCCGCTCGACCATCGGTACCAGGAATTTCAACGCCGTAGACGTTGCAAAATTTGACCTCAGGAAAACCATTGATGATCTCGCCAACCTCATTGGTTGAGACGTTTTCTGATTTCCAACGAAACGTATCGCCGACACGATCAACGAACTGATAGTGGGGGTATCCAAGGGTAAACCCAACATCGACAGTTCGCATGAGGTCACCTGAGTTAAACCAAGCGTCGCCTGATTCAAGCGCATCTCGAACGATTTTCTTTTCAGTGGCTTCCGGGTCCGTGTAGCCCTCAAACACCGTATCTTCAGTGATTTTACCTAGCAAAAGACCGGGCTCGCCCGCAGCTACTAATCGACAACGGCCATCTTCGTCTCGAACAATCTCATCGTTATCAACATCGTACTGCACCAGGGCAACTTCTGCGGAGGTCATCCCCACCGTGCAATCTCGGTTCATAAGATTTGCAAAAGCCACATTACCTTCGGAGGCACCATAAAATTCTGCGATTCTTTTGATGCCGAAACGCTTTTTAAAACCCATCCAGACATCAGGCCTTAGGCCGTTCCCCATCATCGCCCGTAATGGGTTTTTATGGTCATCGGGGCTTGCCTCAGTGTTAGACAGATAACGACAAAGCTCGCCGATATACACCAAGAGCGTGCACCCCTCGCTGCGGATTTCCGATAAAAAATTTGATGCCGAAAATTTACGACGAATGAACATGCTTGCACCTGAGACCATCGCCGCACCTGCCCCTATCATCAGTCCTGTGCCGTGGTAGAGCGGCAAGCAAAGATACATTCGATCTTCCTCAGTACACTTATAACCGGCTTTAGCCGCCATATCGGCACTCGTTAAATATCGCCGATTAGACAGTACCGCCGCTTTAGGCAGCCCAGTCGTTCCCGATGTAAAAATATATAGCGCGATCTCGCCTAAGGTTGTCTGGCTAGTACCCGCTGGATCGGCTTGGCTCGCCTCAGATGCGCCCTCGGCCAGATTCTTTGCCCAATTCGTAGTGGGCTCTTGTCCCAATGCAGGCACCTCAAAGTAGTCCTCACCCTCGGCAAGATTGAGTTCGGCTTTAACCTCGTTTAACGCGCCAGCGATCTCACTGCCAAAAATACATTTCTTCGACTGGGTCACCGTCACACAGTGCGTAAGTGGTTTGCCTGTTAAGTTGGTGTTAATCAGACCGGCAGTAACGCCAATTTTGTTCAACCCCACCAATAGCGCCAAAAACTCTATTCGGTTCTCCATGATGACGCTGACCGTGTCACCCCGTTTTACCCCTTCACCGGTAATGAAGTGCGCATACTGATTTGCCAAGGCGTTGAACTCCGCCCATGTCACCTCTTGGCCTTCAAAACGTATCGCAGTCCTATGGCCGATTCGCTGAGCATTTGCCTCTACCCGCGCGCCAAAACAATCTGCGACCGAGATGGGTCTAGGGACCATGCCTTTTTTTAGTTTTAACAGTGTGGGTACTTCCGACAACACGGAAATAACATCTGCAACACCCATAATTTTCCCCGAAATTCACTAAGTGATTCTTAGATGGTACAAGACCCGAGAGACCACTGCCACCGACGCAGATTAGATTTAATGCAACCAGGCTTTGGCCGAGGTTCGTGACCTTCAGTCCTTTAAATCGCAAATAATCGAATCCACCAGCTGTGATGGCGAGGCTTTAACATCAAGAGTTAAAACGCCCTCGGGCGGCTCTAAGGTGTTTAGCTGACTCTCGAGCAGTGAAGCCGGCATGAAATGACCAGAACGAGCTGACACTCTCTGCATTAAAAGGGTCTTTGCTCCGGTTAAAAACACAAATGAGACTTGTTGGGGGTCGGCGCTTAGAATGTCTCTGTACGACTGCCGAAGCGCGGAACATGCCAATACCACAGTACGCCCATCGACAAGCCAAGCCTTGATGGATTCACGAAGGGCGCGGAGCCAGGGCTGTCTATCCAACTCAGACAAGGGCTCACCAGCTGCCATCTTTTTTCGGTTCGCTGCAGGGTGAAAGTCATCGGCATCGAAAAAGGCGCAACCCAATTGATCTGCTAACAATTTACCCACGGTTGTCTTACCACATCCCATGACGCCCATCAGGATAATGATGCGTTTTTGAATCGCCACTGTTTCGCTTTCCCCAGACTCTGAGACCCTCGCCTCGCTTGTTCTGATCTCTTGACCAGGTTGGGGCGCCTGCCCCAGCATTTCGTGCTTAGCTGATGTTCACCTCTGACCCATTATCCTTAAATCAGCAGGCTATCTGCTACGGTTTACATCAAGCGGCCTATAGGTTGCACAACCTATAGGCCGCTAGAATTGCTAGACTTCCATCCAATGCCAGCTTAATCAATATCATGCTTAGCTGCGAGTGCCTACGCAATGACAAGGACAAGGACAACACCATGATGCAGAATCTATTTGACCTAACCGGTCGGGTCGCGCTTATTACCGGTGGCAATGGCGGCATCGGACTCGGTATGGCCGAGGGGCTCGCAGCCCAAGGCTGCGAGGTGGCCATTTGGGGTACCAATGCCGAAAAAAATGCGGCGGCGCTTGCAACCCTTAAAGCCTATGGCCCAAGAGTGAGCGCCCGGGTCTGCAATGTTGCCGATCGAAGCGACGTCGAGAGCGCTTTTGCCGAAACCCTTGAGGAACATGGCCGAATAGACGGTTGTTTTGCCAACGCCGGGGTTGGCGGTCGGGCGGATGCCTTCGATGCGATGACCCAAGACGAGTGGGATCGCATCCTTGGCGTAAACTTAAACGGCGTCTTTTATGTCTATCAATGCGCTACACGACATATGAAGGCACGCGCTGCTAACGGCGATGCTTTTGGTCGCCTCATAGGTACCGCGAGTCTTGCAGCCATATCTGGCCAAGCCAAAGGCGAACATTACGCTGCCACCAAGGGCGGTCTCATTTCTATGGCAAAAGCTCTGGCAGTCGAATACGCCCGCTACGGGGTGACCGCGCATACGATTCTTCCTGGTTGGATTGAAACGGCGATGACCGAATCTACGTTTGCTTGGGATCGGTTTGTCGAAAATGTCATGCCGCGTATCCCTATGCGCCGATGGGGCACGGGTGAGGACTTCGCGGGCATTGCTGTCTACATTATGAGCGATGCCAGCCGATATCATACCGCAGAGACGTTCTTAATAGATGGCGGCTACGCCAATTTCTAGCGCTCATGCCAGCAAGGTGCCATCGAGCGAAGGCGTGATTTTAAGCGAAGCCCTGAGCCTCACGGTTGAGCAGATCAATGTCGATGACAGATGAGCCAAGTTCTCGCTTTGGGGGTTAGCATGCGCTTAATAGCTGGCAGTTTATTTTGGGCCAGCATCGCTGCCTTTGGATATGCGCTCTGGCATCTGAACGATTTCCCCAGCACACCGTTTACCGAGACGCTAAACGCACCGCAACAAGAAGCGCTTGTTTCTCCGAGCGAACGCACCGTTCATATCGAGGAAGAGAGCTACCTAGTTAAAGGGCTGTATGACTATAAACTCGACGGTCTCGTCGTTTCGATGCGCCATCACGATGGCGACCGAGGCCTTCATAAACAGTGGAAAGACCATATCAATGTAGCTGACCTGTGCGTGCTGTGGGGTGACTCAGCGCAAAGCCCTCATCTCAATGCGATCAATTTCTGGAGCGGTCGCTTCACCTGTTTTATGGACACTCAGTCTGAAATCGCTTTTAACAGCATTTTAGGGCATGAGCTAAGCAACAACCATTTGTTGAGCAACGATCCTCGGATGCGTGAACGCATTCAGAGTGCCGATATTGGTGATCATGTACGCATACGAGGCTATTTAGCGAATTATCGCAACCTCACAACCCATGGTTTCAGAGGTACTAGCACAAATCGGTTTGATACAGGCGATGGCGCTTGTGAAACCATATGGGTGACGGATTTTCAGGTTGTAGGTCATCATAAAAGTGGCTATCGATACTTGGCGCTAGGAGCTGCCCTGACGTTGCTGGTCAGTATTTATCTCTTTTTTAGAGCGCCTAAACCCGGTTCACAATTAACTGACCGGGAACGCAACCTATTGGACCGAGCGCGCAAGAAAACAGCCAAAGCGCCAGCGGCTCAGTAACTGAGAATGTGCGTCGCTTTACCGCTCTAAGCGACGGCTTCGTCTGACACTCTTCCCTTGGGTTTCACAGATTGTGCTACTGTCCATCTGGGGAAAGGCTCAATTTTTATTGAGACAACGCTGCTTTTATTCGAAAAACGCTGTACTCACAGGCAGCGTTAAAGGACGTATTAGCATTCATAATTTAGGGGTTAATGATGAGTAGCAACACAGCAAAGCTCAGTTTTACCGAAAAAGTCGGATACGGTTTAGGCGACGGGGCCTCAAATTTTTTCTTCCAAACGTTCAACGTTTTTTTACTCTACTACTACACTGATATCTTTGGCCTCTCGCCGGCAGCGGTGGGCACCATGTTTCTGATTACCAAACTGATTGACGTCGTTACTGACCCAGTGATGGGAATGGTCGCCGATCGAACCAATACTCGATGGGGGAAGTTTCGGCCTTATCTGCTTTGGATGGCCCTGCCCTACGGCATCTGTGGCTATGCGATGTTCGCTAACCCTGAGTTAACTGAATCAGGGAAATTAATCTATGCCTATATCACCTACACCTTAATGATGTTGGCTTATACGGCGATCAACGTACCTTACTCCGCGCTTATGGGCGTGATCTCACCGGTATCCATTGAACGGACCAAAGTGTCTAGCTACCGATTCTTTTTTGCCTTTTCGGCTGGCTGGTTAATCGTCACTTTCGTCCGACCGCTCAAAGATGCCCTTGGCGGCGGCGACGAAGTTCTAGGTTTTCAGTTGGTCATGGCCATCTTTGCGGTCCTGTCGGTGGCATTTTTCTGGATTTGCTTTGCAACAACCAAAGAGCGGGTGGCGCCGCCAGTCAAACAAAGCACCAATGTAAAAGCAGATTTGGCTGCCCTCCTGAGTAACGGACCTTGGCTGGTGTTATTCATTGCAGGAATCTTAACGCTCATGTCCATCGCCGTCAGAGCGGGTGGCACTATGTACTATTTTAAGTACTTCATTGGCGATGACGGCGCAGTGTTGTTCCACCTGCTCGGATTGGACTTTGATCGAACCAGCGTTTTTATGTCCCTCGGGACCATTGCCATGCTGTTTGGTCTGTTGTTCACCAAATGGTTGGTGACCCGCTATGAAAAGAGAACGTTGATGATTGCGCTGTCCCTGGGCAATGTTGCCGCGTCCATTGGCTTCTTTTTTATTCCACCCGACATGTATTGGACCATGGTCTTGGTCAACTGCCTCGGTTCCATCATTAATGGCCCAACCCCTGCGATTGTTTGGGCTATGTACGCTGACAGCGCTGACTATGGTGAATGGAAAACTGGCAGGCGCACCACCGGTCTTGTTTTCTCCGGCATACAATTTGCCCACAAAATGGGACTGGCCGTTGGCGCAGGCTTATCCGGTTATATCCTAGCTTGGTACGGGTTCGTCGCTAACGAGGCGCAAACCGAGTCGGCGATGATGGGCATTCGACTGATGTTTACGATCTTCCCAGGAGTACTCGCGATGTTAGGAACCTTGGCATTTTTATTTTATCGACTCGATCAGAACACCATCAGTCGAATAGAAAGTGAACTTGGCAGTTCGGATAGAGAGGGTGCAACGGCCTAACGCCTTCAGTTCAAGCGCTAAGCAAACTGGTCGATCAGAGAACCTAGCCTGCCATCGGCCGCTAGGTTCGGAACTTTAAAACTCGATCAATCCAGTCTGGCGTTCGACTGTCAATACACCCTGACTCAAAGCGACTTCAGTCAGCCCAACAAAGATTGCGCAAAAACGGCCCTGTTCGTGCCTTTGCAATGGCTACCTCGCCGCTAACCACCCACGATTTGCAATCGGCTCCTAAACGCCGAGACCCTTAGCGCAGCGGTCTAATAGATCTTGCCTTGTAGGTCCAGCATCAATTGGCTCGGTGCAATACCTGCTCTCAACACCGGATCGGGCTGCAATGCTCCTGCCTGCAGCTTTAGCGGCAAGACACCAGCCCATACTTCGGCGCTGTAGTCTTCGTCTTCATCCTCAGGCGGTCCGGCGCTGATCTTGGCGCTGGCAGATTCTATCTCAAGCCGCAACACGCCGGTCATAGCCACTTCTCGGTCAAAACTCGGACGCACCTCCTGCCAACGCCCCGGCAGCAATTGCTCACTAATCACTTTAAGGGCTTTTTGCTTCTCTTGTGCATCCTCGATCAGCTGCGGTACACCGAACACGGTCACCGATCGGTAGTTCATCGAGGAATTAAAGGTAGAACGCGCCACCACAATGCCATCAAGGAGCGTCACCTGCACACAAACTTTAGGATAGCGGGCAAGCAGCCGAACAAGCCTCGATTTACGTGCGCCATGTAAATAAAGGGTATTGCCCTCCCGCCCGTAAATCATCGGTACAATAAAGGGCTGATCATCCTCGCTAAAGGCAACCTGGGCCACAAGACCTGCGTCAAGAATTTGATACACCTGCGCCTTGTGATAATCGGCCTGATCAGAACCTTGTTTGACGCGGTTTTTGGGGGTGATCTCAAATTCAGACATATCGATCTTGCAGACCCGCTGGTTAGCTTTTTATTATTTTGTCAACGGCATGATTTTTTCTGCAAGCTCGTGCATACGCTCGAGACCACCCGGTCCGGCAAAGAAGAATGCCGGAATCATAATCCGCCCAACGCCTGCCTCTCGCATTTGCTCAATCCCAGCCTCCGGGTCAGCCATCTGGATCCCGAACATTGCATTAACTTCCAAGCTCGATGGATCACGCCCCGCCGCCTCGCAAGCACCATGAACACGCGCGATTAAGGCTTTTAGTCGATCAATATCTCCTTCTCCAGGAAAGTAACCATCGGCCAATTTCACGGCTCGGTTGATGGCCGCTTCTGTATCACCTCCCACCAAAATAGGGATATTGCCGTTAACCGGCTTAGGACTACAGGTTACTGGCTCAAAATCAACAAACTCTCCATGGAATTCTGCATGAGACTCTGCCCAGACCGCTCTCATGGCAGCAATATATTCATCGTTGCGCGCCCCTCTTCTTGCCCAAGGTACGCCCAACGCGTCAAATTCCTCTTTGAGCCAACCCACGCCCAAGCCTAGCTCTAGCCGACCACCCGATAGCTGGTCGAGGGTTGCAAGCTCTTTCGCAAGGATTAGCGGGTTACGCTGAGGCACAATGAGAATGCACGTGCCAAGCCGCAAAGACGGTGCTGCTGCTGCCGCAAACGCAAGCCAAATCAAGGGATCAGGAATAGGCGTGTCTGGCTCCGCAGGAATTTTGCCATCGGGAGTGTAAGGATATTTTGATGCAATGGAGTCGGGCAAAATGACATGCTCACCACCCCAGATTGACTCAAAACCTGCTGCTTCGGCTTGCTGGCACAGCTCAATCGTTGACGCGCCGTCGACAGCAATACTGCTTCCAAATGCTAATCCTACTTTCATATCCACTCCCCTTTGTTTTAACCGCTATGCAAAATACTTTACACCAGCCGAGACTAAGTTTGCAGTCTTTCAAATCGAGTGAAACGTCGCCACTTTGTGATTGGCGATCCAATACTCGCAACGCAAAGGCCTTCGACCCGCTCGATGACCCGCTTAAAACTTTTCGCTTGAGGCGCATTTCTGCCCTTACCAGCCAAGGCAACAAGCCGCATTGATCCTGACCCGTGGTCGCCATACACTGGCCCAATCTATCGAGGGCTTGCGGGCCACGGCTGCGAACCACTGCGCTTGATTTGGGCAAAAGGGAGACAATCCACATGAATCAAATAAAAGGACTACATCACCTCGCCATTTGTACCGGTGATATGAAATCACAGATTGCCTTTTTTACGGATAAGCTGGGCATGGAGCTGGTCGCGCTTTACTGGATGCATGGGGTTGAAAACACCTGGCATGGGTTTTTGCGACTCGGGGACGACAGCGCTATTGCCTTTGTGAGCAATCCCGACATGCAACACATCCCGACGCAACTGGGGCAAACCCATGCTGGTAACGCTGGCGCCAATGCGGCGCCCGGAACCATGCAACACGTTGCCCTCAATGTAAAAGACCATGAAACGTTGTTATCCATGCGGGACCGATTGCGCTCAAAAGGCGTCCCTGTGATGGGGCCAGTTGATCACGGATTTTGCGCATCCATTTACTTTGCAGGCCCTGAAAACCTCGCGCTCGAACTCTCTTATCATAAAACCGCTCTGGATCAAGAAGCGTGGATTGACCCAGAGGTTGTGGCCCTTGCTGGTATTTCTGAGACAGAGCTTGCGCAATACAAAGCGCCTGCAGATTTTACGAGTCAGCAGGGAATGGTGCCTCAACCTGATCTAGCCTCCGCTCCAGGACCCCACCTTGGTAATTATCCTCCAGGTGCCTACGAGGCAATTATGAATATTCCTGACGAGCGCGTTTGGCAAATGGTTGATCACGAGCCTCCGGTCAAAATCTAGGCGGCATCAACGCGCTACCAAGCATAGGATTCGGGCGCTGCGCCTACCGGTGGAAATATCTCATCCAAGCAAACTAGCGTCTCGTCGTCGAGCATTGTCTCTCCAGACTTTAGTGCCAAATCCAATTGGTCCTCAGTAGCAGACCCTAAAATCACCGAAGAAACCACCGGCTGAGCGAGCAACCAGGCTTGGGCAACTTCCGCAGGCCCTCGCTGCAATTCGGTACAGAGGGTTTCAAAGGCTAGCAACTGATCCACTCGAGCTTGTCGGGCATCGCTTAGCTGTTGGCGCCGCCCTGAGCCAACAGGCGGCCCGGCTAACAAGCCGCCGGCCAACGGACTCCAAGGTAATAATCCGACCCCATAAGCCTCGCAGGCAGGAATGACCTCTAATTCCGCCGTCCGACTGATCAGGTTATAAAGGCTTTGCTCGGTCACCAACCCCAGATGACCTTGCCAATGTCTGCGCTCGTTGGTCTGGGCGATTCCCCATCCGGGAAAGTTGCTAGAACCGACATATAAAACCTTACCTTGGCTGATCAAGCGGTCCAGAGCTTGCCAAATCTCCGCTAAAGGCGCTGACCGATCGATGTGATGCATTTGGTACAAATCGATATGATCAACCCCTAGCCTTGTCAGGCTAGCTTCACAGGCGTTAACAATATGCCGCGCTGACAGCCCTCGATCGTTAACGTCATCGCTCATTGGCTCGTAGACTTTCGTTGCTAAGACAAGCTTATCGCGCCGACTTCTGTCTTCAGCGAACCAGCGGCCAAGTATGGATTCTGATGTTCCCACGCCGAGATGGCCGCCATATTGATCTGCCGTATCGATAAAGTTAATACCGCAGCTCACCGCGCGATTGAGCATACCGAAAGCGTCGCGTTCCCGAGTTCTCGGTCCAAAATTCATCGTCCCCAAGCCTAATTCGCTGACTCGCAGCGCTGTTCGTCCTAAATTTCGATAACGCATCATGGGGTTTCCTAATTAAGGTGCCTTTAAAGTTGGGCCAGTGATAAAAGTCTCGCCCGACGCTGGAACACAAAGTTCCGCTAACTGCTGAGCTCTTGGGGGGAGTTTCTTAAAGTCATCGATGCTGATTCCAGGCACGATGGGCTCACGAAACCAAGGGGCATAAAATTCTAGATTCGGAATGGCGCGCACTTCATTGGAAAGATTCGGAGTTCCCCCATGCCAAGCCCGCACGTCCCGAATCATCATGCTACCAGCCGGCACCGGGGTCACCGTGCTCAGCCGCATCCACTCTGGTTCTTGTTCTAATCTGGGAATAGGCGCACGAGATTTCTGCGATCCAGGAATTTGTCGAGTCGGCCCATTGAGGGCGTGGATATCTTGTGGCAAAAAGTTGACACAAATATAGGGGCACGGCAGATCTCGAAGACTGAGTCTACCGCTGGGATCATAAAAAGCACTAAAGGGTGTGGTTTCAGCATCCACCCAATCGCGCACATCAGAATGCAGTCGTTGATAATCCATCGTCATTGGCATACAAAAGTCGCCGCTAGCTGCGCGGAGCCGATAATCCTGACAGCCGAACATAGCGTCTAGCATCCGCTGCATAGGCTCAACAGACAACAGCATCTGCCATGCTGGCCGATGCAACTGACTTCGGCTCAAACTACTGCCGCCAAAGGAGTAACGTCCCGGACCACGGTTACCCTTGCCTTTTGGGTCAAGGGCAACAATTTCTGCAACGGCCTGTTCGACGCCCAACTTTAGGATCTCAAGCTGCTCAGCATCCAAAGCCTGTCCGATCACCACAAAACCATCTCGATGGAACTGGGTCACTGCCTCATCAACCGCTTCAGGCGGCAAAACTTTCAGGCCTTGAATACCAGAATGAGCCTCAAGGTAAGCTTTTGTAGCCTCGAAGTCTGGTTTTGATCGGGAAGTCGCTCGCGAATCTTCGTTCATAGCGGCTCGCTCATCGCGGCTCTAGTTCCGATAAAAACACGCAGGAGGGACAAACCGGATCGGCCAATTGTGCGTCTTTTTCAAACTGATACTGCGGCACCTCAAAGCGATCGATCCTAAAATCTTCCGTAGTGGCTGCATCGCCAGAACCAGACACTTGCATAACAGCGTCTTTCCAATCATCTCGCTCAGACCAATCAAATGGCAATCGAACGATTGAGCCTGGCTCAGTCGCCGCTGCAAATTGAGACAAGGTCATTGCCATAATCTCGCGCTGTTCTTCTGCCGCTTCTGGTCGCCCTGCTGTATGGCCCAAAGGAAAATCTAAGAAGACCGCTCGCGGCGGCCTGACAGCCTCAGTAATAGAATAGGCGCTCGACATACACAGCGTTGGAATACCGCGGGATTCAATTTCCCTAGCGATCAGTCCCACGGACTGATGACAGACCGGTCAGGCCGGGACCAGCAGCGCCAAATCGATTTGATTGGCCTGCAAGCGGTCGGCGAGGGCCGGCGCTAACATTTGGCTTACCTTCCGAGCAGAGTAAATGCCGCCCATAAAGGTATAAGCGGTAGTAGCAAGCCGACCTAGCACCCCTTCTTTAACCAAGCGTTTTAAGGGCGCGAGTGGAAAAACGACATTTGGATCTTGCCGAGCTGGCGCTAAATCATAGGCAAAATGGGTAGCGCGTAGCGCAGACCTCGGCGTGTCGATGCTGATTTCTCGAAAGCTCAAATCATCTTTGTAATGAAAAGCGATTTGACCTTCTCGGTAGATGCCTCCTGACGCAATGACCGCAAGAGTTGATGCCTCGACAGGCTTTTTCAGCGGTGCGAACTCAGGATTTTCGGTATTTTGCACCCAGTCATAAGCCGGGTAGCCTAGCGCCTCATACTGAGCACGAGTTCTTTTAATGTAATCGATTGGAGGTTGGCGTGACATGGGCTGACTCTGTTGGCAGATCTACAAACGTTATCAAGGATTAAAGGCTTGGGTCTAGCACCGCTAACAGTATGATCGCTCTTGCAGCCTCAAAATATCGCGCACTCGCGCAAAACCCGCTTACCAGGACGCGGCGGGCAGCACTTTCGACGCGTTAAGCAGCAACCCGAGAAAGTTAGATAATTTCTAAGCTAACCCCACCAATTGGGCAACACGACCTGACCCTTGGGCGTCTGCAGCGTTGCGGAAAACCCTTCAACCCCCCCAGGTGAGCCCGAATGTACGCCGATTAAGGTAGGCGCTAAGCCAAGGGCTGCTAGAAAGTTCGCGTAGGCATCAGCGTGATCAACCGAAATCTCTAAATGCGTTAGCTTGCAACCTTTTGTGGCGGTCTCACACGGATGCGGTGCCTCTAGCCAGTCAATAAAAAAGGGGAGCAATCGATGGCGCAGAAACCCTAATTGCCAGTGTAACGCCTGTCCATCACCTTGGGTTCTGGACATTTCTGTGATGCCCCGACTGTCAAACCCAAACCGATTGGCAATACCAGCGACCTCAGTCAAAGCATTGGTGGCTACCGCCCAAGCTCGAACACCAGGCCTATCTTGGCGAATCAACGCCTCACCCAAGGTTCCTTTTAATTCTTGGTCTGGATCAGGCGCGATGATTTCTAAATATTGCTTATCGCCAAGGGCAAGCA
>JADHNJ010000073.1 GCA_016779565.1 Pseudomonadales bacterium | reverse complement strand
AGGGATCAACCTGCACCTTGGCGCGACTAATGGTGCAGCGAGCATAAATTCTGAGTTTCGGATAGGGGGCTATGGGTTGTTGACCGGTCTTAAGGCTCAGGCGCAACGGGGCGGCGCTATGGGTGTGCTCTCCGCCGTGTATTACCAACGATATAACACTTTGCCCATTTTAGATGGCTTGATTGGCGGCACACTTGAGTATGGCGGTGCTTGGGCTGATAGAGAGGTCGTAAGCGCTGAGACGGCTATTGCGTCGATCGGGGCATTTATTGGCGCAGATACGCCTTTGGGCACGTTGCAGCTCGGTTTCGCAATCGCCGAGGCTGGGAGGCAAAATTATTATGCCCGTATTGGTCGGGTCTTTTGACGTTTGGCCAATTAGACCCAAAGCGAGTTTTACCCCCTAGCCCTCGAGTTGAAGCTCTTGAAGATGCTGCACCAAATCAGCGCCTGCTGTTCTCGGGGACACTGCTTTATCGATCCGAGCAATAATGCCCTTGCTGTCTATGTAAAACGTCCATCGCTTTGCAAACAATCCACCCATGAGCGCGCCATAATCACGGGCGAGGGTCTTGTCTGGGTCCGCCAAAATAGGAAAGCTGGCTGAGTTCTTTTCTGCGAAAGCTGTGTTAACCTCCAGCGAGTCAGTACTTGCCATAAAGTAACTGACGTTAAAGGCTTGAATGGCTTGGTCGCTGTCACGCAGAGACTTACATTCTAAGGTTCAGCCTCCAGTAAATGCCTTGGGGAAGAAGGCGATAACGACAGGTCGTTTACCTTTAAATTGCGACAGGGTGTACTCTTTGCCATCAGAGGCTTGGAGCCTGAAATCAGGCGCTGGGTCGCCGACTTGCGGTGCCGCCATCGCAGATAGTCCGCCGGCAATAAGGGCGACAGCAATGAAGGCGTTTCGCCAAGCATTGTTAGGTTTTATAAAAGACATACGCATCGATCCATCCGGTCAACTATGAGCTGGGTCTGGTTGTAAGATTAATACTTGCTTCGGCAAACTCTGAGACGCTTGGCGTTGGCGCCAGATCGGTATTCTTTGGTCGACTGACGACTTTGATGCCGCGAGTCTTTCGTGCAATATCTGTCGTCTGTACCTGAAGCACAGGCCCTAGATTGGTTGACTCTAAATCACCTAATGGACTGGTGCTTGCATACAAAGAAACTTTCTCTTGTCCAAAGGGCGCTTGAACCACCAAGTCAAATTGATCCAACCCACTAGGGATTTCATAGACAACGCCACCCTGAAAGTAGACATCCTCACGATAAGGGTTCGGAAGCAGCTGCAGTTTCGTACCGGCGGCATCGGTGTAGATGATACGACCAAAAAATGGCTTATTAGCCTTCAAATAAATGGATAATCGTTGGTCTTCCATCAATTCGCTAGCACTAGCCCAAAGTTGCACGAACAACGGAGCTGAAGGGTCCTCCGCAAAGCCGGCTTGAGAGGCGACCCTGGCAACAGCTTTGGTTACGGGAATAACTTCTGCTTGAATTTTGATTTTATAACAATCTCCTGTTGATGGATCGTCCCACTGCGATTCAACGACATTCAGCACCTGGACCTCAGCCTGAGCAAAGGCTGTAACAAGATCTTTTTTAAGGTTGAAATTTTCCATCTCAGTGGTGCTTTCGATGTAGCTTTTAGAAAACTCAACAGCCTGGCGTTTAGCATCTTGAAGCGCGAGTTGTTCTGTTTCTTTTTTTGAGTAGTCAACACCCATACAAGAATAGCCATCGGCTTCGGTAATCGATGATTGCTGCGCGACGCTGGAGAGTGCAAATACACACGCTAAGAGTGCTAAATTAAGTTTCATGGTCAGTTACCCCGCTATAAGACGATGATGACACCGGCATCTTTCATAAAACCCTCCGCAATCATGGCTTCGAGTTGGGTTGATGCATCGCTATTTAAGACTATTTCGGTGCGAGTATCACCCCATGTTCGTAACGCCTTGAGCACGACAGGGCGCTCACCAACCAGAGGATGTTGCGTTGCCGTTTCGACATCTCGGGTGAACAAAGAGACTAATTGGCCGCGTTCGGCAAACTGTTGTTGATCACGTTGACCAGGATAGATAATTCCGGCTCTAAGACGTCGCAACTTGGGGGACATCGAAGGTATGAAGTTACTGCCCCTGGCATCGATGACAAGGCCAGTTGGGGCGCCTGTTTTTGTTTTTGCAAGATTGGATTGACCACTGACAACCGACTCCAAAGCATCCATGCGCCGGGTCAAAGCTTCCAAGGCGGCCATCGCGCGATCTAAGGTATTGCCATCGCTAGCATAGGCTGATGAGATCGTTAAACTCAGCAGTCGATCAAATCCTGCGAGTAATGTCGTCTTCATTGACCAGTCTTCGATTGATGACTGAGCCCCCAAGTCACTATTTAACACTTCATCATAAACGTCCCGGGCAAAGTTCCCAGCAATTGGTGCGGCAATACTGACTTCGCATGACCCATCAGTCTGAGGACGGCGACTTGTCATAACGGCGCCTTTTAGCGTGCCCTCTACCGTTGATTTAATGCGGTCACTTTCAAGCATTAAGTTATCGACAATTGTTACGCCCACAACTCTAACGCCTTGAAGGGATTCGAGTAGATTTCTCTGTGCATCCACGAGGGCCGCCCGACAAGCCATCATTTTCGAGAGACTAGGGGGTGATCCGGGCTTGGCCAGCCCAGCGCCTTCAGCCACTGCTGTACCATTTGTCCAATTGACGCCGCTGTTGGCAGCAACCCACTCGATGTAATCATTACCATAGGTTGTCTGAGACACGCTAAGCAGGGTTATCAAAGCTAATTTTTGAATGAGGCGCATATTACTGACCTCCATAATTTACGTTGTTTGAGGTGGCGCCCAAGATGGTAGTGTTAGAGGCTTCTGGTTCAAATTGATTATTACCAATCTCAATCGTATAACTTGAACTATTTTGGATATGGAACGGCATGTTGTCTGTGAACCGATTGCCTTTAAGTCTGGGTTGCGCCTGACCTGATATCACCAGGGCCGATGCAGATGCGCCTGTCAGCACATTATTCACCAGAGTCGGCTTTGCACTGCCTGAAACCATGACGGCGTTAAAGCTGCCCGAGATGGTAGAGTCTTGTATCACAGGCGCTCCCGACACGATCTGAAGCGGCACCTGAACGCTATCGACTTGAAGCCCTGACACTTGGTTAGGCAAGCTTGAGTTAAACACTAAAAATTGCCGACTTATGGTGCCATCTGCCTGAGTAACAGTAATCGGGCTGTCTGTTGAGCCCATTGCATTGAGTTCCCCCAAGACATCGATTTTCGCATTTTGTGACAGACGTAGAGTCGTGTTCGGTTCTATGAGCAGTACACCGTCGCTGGCGATTCTAATGGGGCCATTGATGGTATACGGCCCAAAGGCGGCCCTCATACGCTGAACTCCGTGAATCACCGGAGGTAACGATTGCTCAATATCAAGGGCTTCGTTAAATCTGGCATCAGGTGCGGCAATAACTGTCAGTCGCATCTCTGGGCTTTCGTTACCTGCGGCATCGGCAGTAACAATGCTGAGCTGTGCAGGTTCAAAGTTAGTTAAGCCTCTAAGATCCAAAGATTGGATCTCGACACTCGCGGTATCTGAGTCGCCATTGACCAAGCTGGCTCGGACCTTCACCGCATCGTCTTTAGGTAACGACCAATTCAATTGAATGCCTCCAGTCAGCGATTGGATTCTAAGATTGGCCAATTGCTCAGGCGCCGTATTGTCGATCGTTAGGAGACCGTAGGGTGAAACCCAAGAACTGAATTGACCTTCTGGATTCATCAGCCTCCCTGTAACGCGGGCTGACCTAATATCAATATCTGGGCTGATCGCAATTTTTCCGGTGTATTGCCCTGGACTGACCTCTTGTAGTTCTACCACCCCAATGCTGTCGATGGCGACGCTCGCGGCATACCCTGACTCACCTGCAAGAGCCAGTTCTAAAACATCTCCATAGCGAAGTGCCTGACTTGCGCCAGAATGGACAACATCTTCAATTCTCGGTAATTGCTGGCCACTAAGCACGGCCGGAGAGGGCATATCTTTAACCAAAGCGCGCCCTAAATCATCTGCAGCTCGATACAAATTGATGTCACCATAAAGGTGCTTAGCGGCCGCTAGGGCATTAACAATAATGCCCACAGGTGAGGCAGAAACGCCTCCGGCATAGGAGCGCTGAACATTGTCTGCATTCCAAACCACTTCGTTTTGCTCATTGTACAGCTGTAGCGATACACCTACCGAGATTCGGGCACCAACGCCGGCAAATGTTTTATCAAAATGCGTCACAGAGCCCTTAATCAGACCATCGATGCCTAAGGCACTTCTAATGGCCTCGAGTTCTAGGTTTTCGATCGCTGATCCATCAATTCCGGCAAGTGCAAGCCTGCGATCCACCTCGCCAATATGTAAGACACGATAATTTTTACTACCGAAATGGTTTGTTAAGGTCTGTCTGATGACATCGATGGCCAGTTCACTATTGGTGTTATTGCTCAGAGGGAGCACGGCAATAGTCCCAGGCAAATTTGTTTGGTCGCCAGCAGTTCCTGAGTCTTTTGCCTTGGAAGACAATGTAACAGCAGGACCTGCCATAATTCCGTCATCGGTTTGTACCGCGCAGCCGGATGTCAGGGAGAATAAGGCGAATACCATTAAACAGCAGGCTGACAAGTGGGGTAGCTGAAGTGTCGAAGGCTTTTTCATATTGCTCAATCCTCGTTTTGGTCTGCTTTTGACTGTTTTTTTCTACCACCAAACAACCACGATCGGTTTAGGGTCTGAGACAACTCGTCTATGCTCTTCAGGGTTTGGTCGGTAGTTTCCATCAATTGGGGGAGCTGTTCGATCGCCGGTTCCCCAGATTCGAGCAAGGCAGCAGTGCGCTCAAGGGTTACAGTCGCTTGGTTGGTTAGATTTACCGAGTTTGCAATCGCCGCTTCGATATTGTCGCTGGATCCAGCGACAAGGGTGTCGACGCGGCCAATGGTCGTGTCCAGCTGACCTAAGCTCCGGCTAACGGCATCAAACACTTCAGGTAATTCCTGCGAAACGGTTTTCAACTCTGCGGTGACGGCCGCCAGGTTTTCCATTGTGACGTACAGGGTTGCTTGATTGCTCTCAAGCCCAGAGGCAATAGACTCCACCGAGCTGACGATGGTTGTAATCTGCTTCGTCAGCTTTTCAATGTTGAGCGCTTCAAGCATCGATGACAGTCCCTGGGGAGCTTCTGCTTTTATGAAAGCGCCATCCTGCAATGGGCTGCCCCGATCAGGCCCCTGCAGCAGAATTAGCCCACTGCCATTTAAAATTGAGGTGACGCCAATTTCACTATCGATGAAAAGGGTTAGATCGGAGGTATAAAAACGGGTGTATTCCTTTGAAAGTGCGATATCGACCCGCACGTTACCTTGATCAGTTAGGGTGACAGCCTCGACCTTGCCAACCGTCACCCCTTTTAAAGAAACAATGGCAGAAGGTGCAATGCCGTAGGTTTTATCTAGCTGTGTATAGAACTTAATTCGATCGTCTTCTGATAAATCCCGGATCATTGGGATAATAAAACCAAGCAGAAAGATAAATAGCGCACCGATCACAAACATACCAACGATGCGATCTTTATTGCTAACGGCAAAGGGTCTGTAAGCGGAAGCGGTCAAGTTTGGCGCTCACTTAGTTGACAGTTTTCTATTTTTAACACTCGATCGGCCTCGCGTAAAATATGTTCGTGGGAGCTTGTGATTAACGTCACGGTCTGGGTTGCCCGGGTCCGTTCTAAAAGCATCTCCATAGTCCAGTCGATCATATCATCAGGCATTCCGCCCTCGAGCTCGTCGATTAACAGTAAGTTCGGTTCTATGATGAGGGCGCGTGCTAAATTTACCATCCGAGTTTGCACGTCGTTTAGCTCGTGGGGTTGCTTGTCGAGCAATTCTCGATCGATCCGTAGACGATCGACAATGTTAAATACCTTTGATGCCATTTCGTCGGCTAATAAGTTGGTATGGAATTCGAGCGGTAATCCGATGTTTTGAAAAACGTTGTAAAGACTGATCAAGCCGTGCTCCTCATAAACGAAGCCAACGTGCCTAGCGCGTTGGTGGGCATCCGCTCGTAATAAGTCAATGTCGTTTAACCAAACGTGACCGTCAATGTTGCTTAACATCCCACCAATGCCCTTCAATAAGGACGTCGCACCGTCTAAAACATTGGTTTCGAAAACAATTAAACTGCCTGGCTGGACTGATAAATGAATATCATCGAATAGCAGCGCATCGGGATACTCCAGCCGTAAATTTTCGATCGTGAGAGATGCTGTCATTGGGTGTAGGCCAGCAGAGACAATAATATGTTGATGATGAAGAACACCATGAGCTGTGTCGTCGTAGAGTTGGAAATCGCATCAGAGACCTCAGAGAAGCTGTCTTCTACTTTAGCGCCAAAGTGAATCGAGATAACCCCAATCATCATTCCACCTAAAAGGGCTTTAACGGCATTGATCGCAATTTCGTTGAGACTAATCTGATCGAGAATCGAAAGTAATAAGACGACAAAGTCTGCCGATGGATCTGATAACCAAATAACCGCATAACTTGACAGGAAAACGACTAAATCAAAGTAGATAAACATGAGTAAAAGCGATAATGGAAAGGCAAAGAACACGGGCAACAAAAACAAAAATACTGGGCTGATACCTAGGCCATTAAGTACCTGAAATTCCCGCCGCAGTCTCAAGTATCCGATTTCAGCTGTTACAGCGGTTGCCGATCGAGCAATGAGAATAATGCCTGAGATCAATGGGCCAAGCTCTCGAAATACCACCACCATAAAAAAGTAACCGAATTGTTCGCTAAACACTTGTTGCGGTAGATAATCAAAAAGCCGCGATATGAGTAGGGCGCCAATAAAAATCGCAACCGCACCATTGATATAAAGCGCTCTGACGCCGGTGTTGTAGATTTGTCGAAAAAACAACGACAAAAATATCTGGCGTCGCTTTTTATTTAACAACAAGCGACTTGCAGATAGCGCAACTGAAATTAGACCGATCAATTCAAGGATCGTGCTGACGATGCTTGCTAAGGGGTTAATCATCAATTTGAAGGGGCCTAGCAAGGTCAGTCCGTGATACCCGGGTTGGTCTTGATCGTGGTCAGACAAATTCATGGCCTTTGCGAATAAGTGAAACAATTACCTTAAGCGCTAGCATGCGCCAGTTGACTTCAGTCTTTTCGAACCAAGCTCGCCTGCCAATCCCATTGGCGGGTCTCTTACTATTCCCCGGCTTCAAGGCGTTCGTGCTCGCGTTTTAAAATTCTGAGAAGAGTAGGTAAACGGTCCTCTGTCATCACATGGGTCTCGAAAATACTTTTTATTTCTTCATAGGGGCGTTTTCGCATCAACAACCTGAAGTTTTGTCTAAGCGGTTTGAAATCTTCTTGATCAAGTAGGCGCTCAACCGCATCAGCAAAATCATCATAATTACCCTCATCAAAAGACTTTCTTGCTCTTGCAAGCCGATATCGCATGCTTAGAGGCGAGAGTAGCGAATTCATTAGAAACGCGGTGAAAAGTGCTAGAAAGGTGACGACGAAATCGCCGGTTTTATCCTTTGCAATACTGATCCATTCCGCTAAGGCAGTGCTGGTCTGGGCGGCTAATGTGGTTCTAATTTCGTTGACATACGACTTTGCTACCGGATTCAGTGGGTCGATTTGGAGTGCCCGCATAAATTCTTTTTCTGCGGCTTCTAAATTGTTCTGCTTGTAAAGGGCTTCACCTTTTAAAGTAAAGAGGTCCCCATGTCGGTCAGGGAATTGCAGTAAGGCACGGTCAGCAACCAAGATAGCTGAGCTGAAGTCTTTGAGCTCGATACGCTTTTGAATATAGATAGTGGCAAGTTTGTCGTTTCGGACCACGCGACTGAGGGCTTGCTCCACCGCCGTGTTGGCGGACTGCTTGAGAGGGTGTTCAATGGGTAATTCATTGGTTAAATTGCTGGCGTCACCCAATCGACTGCTTAGGAGCAGTAATCGAAGTTCGGCTTCAAATACGGCTTCATTGTTTGGGTATTGATCCTTGATGCTGGCTAGTATCTCAAGTGCTTCTCGATAACTGCCAGTTTGCTCCAGCGCCACAACCTCTGAGAGCAGCCCGTCATCTTTTGCCCATGTGGCAGGTATCGCAACAAGGCTTAATAGCGTCAC
>JADHNJ010000072.1 GCA_016779565.1 Pseudomonadales bacterium | reverse complement strand
TTTGCCTTGAAGCTCGATTCCTGATGGATGATCGCCATGATGACGGGCGCAGTAGTGCCCCAACGTTTTGCCGCTTTTTGGCTGGCCTTATACCAACTCCGTTGCTCCCCATATATGTCGCAAATATTATCGATATTCTCTGGTTGTTTGGCAGCACAACCAGCGACCAACATTACTAAGAGCATCGTCACCAATTTAAAGCCCATCATTTAAGTTCCTCGAGCAGGTTTATGAGAGCAGCTTCTTCGATGACCTCGATTCCAAGGGATCTCGCTTTCGCCAGTTTCGAACCAGCGGCCTCACCAGCGGCTAGCACCGTCGTCTTTGCCGAGACGGATCCTGATACCTTTGCCCCCAACGCTTGCAACTCGATTTTGAGCTCAGACCTAGACCAATGGGTAAATGATCCAGTGATAACCCAAACCTGTCCTGCTAGTGCGTTACTACCAGAGGCCTGCGGCTCGATATCCGGCCAGTGGACCCCTAACTCTTGAAACCGTCTTAGCAGCGCTTGATTTGCCGGTTCTGCGAAAAATTGTCTTAACGCTTGGGCCACCACAGGCCCAACATCTGGTACCGCCGTCAGCGCCGGCTCATCTGCTGAGACCAACGACTCAAGCGAACCAAAATGGTTGGCCAATGATCGGGCGGTTGCCTCTCCCACCTCAGAAATCCCGAGTGCATAAATAAATCGATTCAGCGTCGTTTTTCTCGACGCGGCAATACTATCCAATAGCTTCTGCGCCGACTTATCGGCAAAACGGTCTAACTCAATCAGTTGCGCAAACCTCAATTCGTACAGATCTGCCGCATTGCTGATCAATCCCTCAGCGAGCAACTGCTCGACAACTTTTCCACCTAAGCCGTCGATATCCATCGCGAGGCGAGATACAAAATGTCTGATCTGCTCCTTCTGCTGGGCTGGGCATGTCAGGCCATTAACACATCTTAGCACTACGGCCGTTTCGTCTTTGGCCAAAGGCCCTGAACAAGATGGACACACCTGAGGTAACCCTATCGCTTGCGCGGCTGGCAACCTTGCACTGACGTCAACCCGAACCACTTTCGGAATGACATCTCCCGCACGTTCAATCACCACTCGATCACCCAGCTTTAGCCCCAATCGCTCGATTTCATCAAAGTTATGCAACGTGGCATTCGAAATGGTCACACCACCGACCTGAACGGGCTGCAATTTCGCAACTGGCGTCACTGCCCCAGTGCGCCCCACTTGATAAACCACTTCGAGCAACTCTGTCATCCCTTGGGCTGCTGGGAACTTGCCAGCGATCGCCCATCGGGGGGTTCGAGTTAATAAGCCTAATTCCTGCTGCTGCCGTAAATCATTGACTTTGAAAACAACCCCGTCGATATCGTAATCAAGGTCAGCACGACGGCGGCCCATAGCCTCAAAGTAGTCAACGCAAGCAGCGGCGCCTTCGATGCACTGAATATCTGGGTTGACCCGAAAGCCCCAAGATTTAAGCTGCTGCATAATTTGCCAATGCCCCGACTCGAGGCCGTCGCCTTCTACCAACCCAACGCTGTAGGCAAACATGGTCAAACGCCGCTTTGCGGTCAAACGACTGTCAAGCTGGCGAAGCGAGCCTGCTGCGGCATTTCGTGGGTTAGCAAAGAGTTTGTCGCCACTGGCCTGTAAACGTTGATTCAAATCAGCGAAAACCGATTTCGAGATATAGACTTCACCGCGAACCTCTAAGCGGCCAGGAAAACCTGATCCCTGCAGCACCAAGGGCACCGAATCAATGGTCCTGACATTTGCCGTTACATCCTCCCCGGTGAGTCCATCACCCCGGGTCGCTGCCCGAATAAATCTGCCTTCGACATAGAGCAAACTGATTGCCACCCCGTCAATTTTTGGCTCGGCGCAATAGACCACTGATTGCTCACCCAGTCGCTCTGAGACCCGCTTATCAAAGCTATGGATATCTTCTGGATTAAAGGCATTATCCAGCGACAACATCGGCCGCTCGTGCTCGATCTGGTCAAAACCTGCTAATGGCGGCGCGCCAATTCGCAGTGTCGGTGAATCCGCTGTTTGGAGCTCGGGTTGGGCTGCCTCTAGTGCTAATAACTCTTGAAAGAGTTGGTCGTATTCCTGATCGGATACTGTCGGTGCATCGAGCGCGTGATAGGCATGATTATGAGCATGCAATAACGCTCGCAAAACTGCGCAGCGATGTTCGGCCTCGAGATTCATGCCTTAGCTACCCTCGACCTCGGAATTCATACCTTACCTACTCTGATTAAACTGATAGGTCTGCAATTGCTGGCGCAAATGCTCAAGGGTTTGCTCGGTCACGGCACTACGCCGATCATCGCATAAGGTTGCTCCCAACTCTTCTGCCAGATAAACAGCCGACTGCAGCATTGCCTCGAATCCAGCAACAGGGTCTGGCACCTCGTGCGCACCCATGAAAAATATCACCCCAGGGGTTTCCAACTGATCGATTGTGGCCAAATCAAACGTACCGGGTTCAACCGCATTGGCGACGCTCATCACAGGCGCGCCTGTTGGCCCCAGACGATGAAATATGGATTTATCGCCATACTCAAACTCTAGCGCCATGAGTCCCTCTAAGAGCGCCTGACCCTGTATCGATCCCAGCACATTAAGCACCATAAACAGTTCAGGTTTCGCCTCAAAACTTGTGCCTAAATCTGTATCAGTCTCAACGTCGTCATCCTTTGCTGCATCCGAAGTTATCTGCGGCGCCGATCCTCTGCTTGCGACAGGGTCTTCTATGAATGGCCCCTCGGCCTCGACGGATTCTGGGGTCCCTTTTGCAAACTTTACGTCTTTATCTTGGTTACCACTGCCTGCGCCCTGGTGGTCTAAATTTTGGTTAACGCTGGTGGCGGACGACGGCCTGTTGGGGTCACCAACAGGTATGCTTGAGTCACCCACTTTTACAACGCGTGCACCGCCGTTCGGCAGTTCAGCTTTGAATTGCTGCAAGGCTTCATCGGGTGAAAGATCTGAACGATCAGAGACAAACTGTTTATCTAATTTAAGCGGTAGTCGATCGCTGCCGTAGTATTTAACCCAAAAACCGTGGATCACTAACCCTACGATCGCCGTACCCAGAATTAAAAAAAGCCACTCTTGCAGTTCCACACAGACCTCGCTCAAGGATGCCTATCTTGCGTTTCCTATTTACTTCGTTGCTACCTTAACAATCCATCGACCTTCCGTTATCGATTAGCGCTTTGAGTCAGCAAAATCCTTTTACTGTTTCCCGCTGGTCTTCACCTACACCTCATGCCTCCAGTGGCTTAGCTAACTGCCGCTACCGCTACACCGCAGACATCGCAACCGCTTCTTCAATATCCACTGCGACAAGACGTGAAACGCCCGGTTCGTGCATCGTGACACCCATCAACTGCTCTGCCATTTCCATCGCAACTTTGTTGTGCGTGATACAAATAAACTGCACCGTGCGGCTCATTTCCTTGACCATTTCGATATAGCGCAGCACGTTGGCGTCATCCAGCGGCGCGTCCACCTCGTCAAGCATACAAAAAGGCGCTGGGTTTAAATTAAAAATTGAAAAAACCAGCGCAATCGCCGTGAGTGCTTTTTCACCACCAGACAGCAAGTGAATACTGCTATTGCGTTTACCCGGCGGGCGAGCCATCAGAGACACACCGGTGTCGAGTAAGTCTTCACCGGTCAATTCAAGATAAGCATGTCCACCGCCGAATAACTTCGGGAACAGCTGATGTAATTTGCCATTAACCAAATCAAACGTTTCTTTAAAACGGGTTCGCGTCTCAACATCGATTTTACGAATCGCGAGTAGCAGGGTTTCAAGGGCTTTCTCTAAGTCTTCATTCTGGGTATCTAAGTAGGCTTTTCGTTCAGCTTGTACCTTATACTCTTCTATCGCTGCGAGATTGATCGCGCCTAGGCGTTGAATGCGGAGATTTATCCGATTGAGGTCGGCTTCCCAAACGTCAACGTCCGCGTCGGCTGGCATCGACTCCAACACCGAGGTCAGCGAGACCTTGTCATCGCGCAACTGATCTTCAATGGTTGTGCGCTTAACACTAATGGTTTGGAACTCTAATCGAGCGGTCTCTAATCGGGTTCGGACCTGTTCAACGCCCTCTTCAAAACCCGTTCGCTGACCTTCTCGCTCGCGGATATCGAACTCAATCGTTTGCACCATTTGCCGACCTTGGGTCAGCTCATGCTCGATCGCTTGCCGAGCTTGTAATCGTGTCTGCAAATTTCGCTCAAGCTCAGAGGTGGGTTCGGCTTGGGCTGCGATACTTTCTTCAAGCTCGCGCTTGCGGGTAAGCAGCGTCTGCTGCCGCTCGTTCAACCTGGCGATTGCTTGCTTGGCTGCGTCGAGTTGCGCCGTCAAATTTTGATTTCTAAGGGCTAATTTGTGGTTAGCATCCCGTTGCGTTTGAGCTTCTAGCCGAACCTCAGTTAGTTGCTGCTGAGCTGCGGTTCTCTTTTGAGTAAGCTCTAACCGAGTCGTTTCGATCCGCTCCATATCATCCATCGCGCCGCCTAATCGAGCGCGAGCAGCCTGCAGCTGCTGAGTATCTAGCTCGAGCTGCGTATGGCAACTCACCAGTTCTCGATCGGTTCGTTCAAGTTCTGAGGCGATTTGCTCAGCTTGAATCCGCTTAGCAGTAAGCCTTGCACGAGTCTCTCCATAGGCCCTTTGTTGCTCGGCCAACCGACCTTGCGTCGCATCACGGTTTTCTTCGAGCACTGTTAAGGCCGCATCGCCATCTTGGATCGCCGCTTCAGTCTGCTGGATAGCAGCCTCAGCATTTTCGATTTGACCTTGCAGCGCGGTTAACTCTTTTTGTCTTTGGATGACTCCATCAGTGACATCTTGATCGGCGTGTACTGAGATCCAGCCTTTACCCATCCTTACGCCATCTCTCGTCACCACTGACTCGTTCAGTCTCAGACCGGCGCTCATCTGCTCAGCCTCAGCAAGGTCTTCGGCGACAAAAATATTGTGCATCCAAGGAACGATATTCGCTTTTGAGCGAACCTTGGAGGCCAACGATATACGATCCTCGGAGACCACCGAGTGCTCCGTCTCAATCGCCGGTTCAAGCAGAGTGATCGCGCCCTCTTTGAGTTCGGCAACCGATTGGGTCAGCTGCTTTAAATCCTCAACAATGATTGCTTGCAGCGTCTCACCCAAAACAACCTCAATGGCAGTCTCCCAGCCAGCTTCTACCTCGATCGCTGCGCCCAGTCTCGGCGCATCCGTTAGCGCATGGGATGCAAGCCAGCCGCTCTCATCGCCCGCCTGGCCCAAAGCGGCTTGTTGCAGCGCGTCCAATGAAGCCTTACGTCCACCCAGATGCTGGAGTTGGCTTCGTTGTTCATTGAGCTGATTGGCCAATTCCACGTTCTGATTGCGTTGCCGTTGGAGGTGATTGGCTAACTCGTCAAACTCGGATTGTATCCGAGCCAACTGCGTCTCTTGAGTTGCGATCATGTCAACCAATGGCTCAATTTCGTCCGCAACGGCCTGATCGCTTAATTTCGTTTTGTCTTCGCCCAGACTTTTTATTCGGCTATTCAGGCGCTGGATAGAGTCTTCCAATAATCCTATTTTTGACTGCTCGACCTGTCCGACTTGGGCAACTTGGGCGGACTCAGCGTTAAACTCCTCCCAGCGTTTTTGCAAGGCATCAAGCTCGGCTTCTGATGACGCCAACCGCGCACTGGCGGCTTGCTCTGCGGCGCTCAAAGTGCGTTGTTCTGGCGCCAATTGGTCGAGTTGCCGAGTGAGATCAAGCACCAGCGCCTCATCGCTTGCTAAACTCGCTGCCGCTTCTGCGGCCTCTTGTTCAGCCTGTCGCAACCCATCTGCCAGGGTTTTTGATCGCTCAGACTGATATTGAATGCTTTCTTCGATTCGAGCGATCTCGGTGCCTTCGTCATAAAACCGCTGCTGCACTTGGGCGAGCGCATCGCTTGCTGAGGTTAACTGATCTCTTAAGGTAATGATCTCTGCTTCGATGCTTCTTTGGTCTGCTATTCTGGCCTGCAGCTCCACATCTAAGGTTTGGATGCCTGATTGTTGCTGGGCGGCTTGCTGGTCTAGCGCTTGCCATCGCAAGCCTTGCAGTTGGGCATTTAAAGTGCGTTCTTCCGCCTTAAGCGCCGTGTACCGTTCGGCAGCCTTTGCTTGTCGCTCTAAATGATGCAGCTGCCTTTCGAGCTCTTCACGCAGGTCCGTCAATCGGTCGAGGTTGTCCCGGGTATGGGCAATGCGCCGCTCCGTTTCTTTGCGCCGTTCTTTATATTTTGAAATCCCTGCTGCTTCTTCTAAGTAAGTGCGCAATTCTTCGGGTTTTGCCTCAATTAATTGGCTGATCATCCCCTGTTCAATGATCGAATAACTTCTCGGACCGAGTCCAGTGCCAAGAAAAATATCGGTAATGTCTTTTCGGCGGCATTTCACGCTATTGAGGAAATAACTTGATTGGCCGTCTCTGGAAACCTGGCGCCGAATCGATATCTCCGAGTAGGCTGCGTATTCGCCGGTCAGCCGACCCGAGGTGTTGTCGAATAGTAGTTCAATACTGGCCTGCCCTACGGGCTTTCTGCTGCTGGCGCCATTAAAAATGACGTCAGTCATCGATTCACCACGCAGATTTTTTGCTGAACCCTCGCCCATCACCCATCGAACTGCGTCGATGATATTAGATTTTCCGCAACCGTTTGGGCCAACGACGGCGCACAGATTATTTGGGAATGGCACGGTCGTGGGATCAACAAATGATTTGAATCCGGCCAGTTTTATCGCTTGCAGTCGCATCTGGCGATCTTACTAGAATGCTCCCAATAGCGAAACTAAAACAACCTAATTGCGGTAAACTTCCTAAGCCCTGCCCGCTACGGTCAAAAGCGGGTAAGCCCGGCTGGAAAAACTGGAGTTTGGGCCGGTTTCAGGACCATAACGCCACGACCTTTTGGCGATGGCGGTTTCAAGGAGCGCACGTTGTTTTCTAGACCAAGACTCAAAAGTGATCCTCCGGCATCCAGAGTGCCTGAAACCACGACCCTGAGCGATTTGCGCGACTGGTTGACAGCCTTTGAAGAAAATCAGCGCCACGTGATCGAAGGCGCTGAGGCACGGATTGTTTTTCACGAGCCCGAGTCGCCAACTAAAACCCGACAAGTTGTTTTAGCCATTCATGGATTCTCAGCTTGTCGACAAGAAACCGCCCCAATTAGCCAACGTCTTGCTCAGCGGTTTCACGCCAATCTGGTGGAAATTAGGCTTGCTGGGCATGGCATGGCTCAGCTCGGAATGACCGCGAGCGCCGAAGACTGGTTGCAATCAGTGGTAGACGGCTACGATATTGCCTCTCGACTGGGCGACCAAGTCACTATGGTCAGCACGTCAACCGGCTCGCCACTGGCTTGTTGGGCAGACCGGCATCTGCGAGACGCCTATGGCGCTCCGCACGCGCACCTCTTCATGGCGCCAAATTTTAAAATCAATAACCCTTTCGACTTTGTTCTCACCATGCCATGGGCACGGACCCTTGTACCTTTACTCCTTGGCAAAGAACGCAGTTGGACGCCCGAAAATGCCGAAACCGCACGCTATTGGACATCCCGCTACTCGATCCAGGCTGTCATTGAGATGCAAAAAGTCGTGGATTGGTTTCGATCGCAACCCAGCCACAACTGGACCACACCTATGGCGCTGATGGTGATGGACCAAGACCCAACAATTTCTGCAAAGGCCGCCAAGGCGGTATATCAGCAGTGGCAAAGTGCCTACAAAGCCCATTTGCCGATTACCGTTGAGCCCGGTGCCATTGCCCACGTCTTTGCCGGTGATATCGCAGGGCCGCAGCGTACCGAAGCCGTCATCGCTGCATTCAGCGATTTTCTCTCAAAAGTACCCTGAGAATTGTTTTGAGCAAGCCAAGCCCGATGCTTCGCCATGACATCTGCCTGTTAGCCCCGTTTACCTCCTCATCCATGGCCCTATTTGAGCCCAATTATTTCCATCAAGTCATCAAAACAGTTGCACCGGCCACAAGATGCCTAACGCGACGCTGCCGCTCGGCACCGTCGACACTTGTCGCTAAAATTGATAACTATCGTGGTTCAGCGGGTTTTTGCCAGCCGGTATTTGAAACCGATTGCAGCATCACGTCAGCCTGTCGGAGCATCATTCATAAATGAACACTAAGGTCGCTACCATGACATATTGGTATAAATGGCTCATAGCTTGGAGACC
>JADHNJ010000023.1 GCA_016779565.1 Pseudomonadales bacterium | reverse complement strand
TGCATTGGCCCGAGCCAGCATGCCCCGTGCTCTACCCTCTATGTCAGCCCTTGGTACATCGTCAGTCAGCTGCACGATACACCGGTTGTGCGCGTTCAAAACTGAGGCATCCACCCCAAAACTGGCTTCACCAGGTTTAGAGTAGGCTATCTGGGCAAGCCCAAAAGCCATAAACCCTGTGAGGCTCATAAGCGAAAGTGAGGTGATTGCGCGAAAACCAGATCTCATAGCGATTGTCTCCAAAAAAGTGAATTTGTTCATAATTCAACAATCTTAAAACTTCAGCGCTCTGTCAAGCCCAACGCGGGCCGCAATTGTCGGATTGCTGATGCGCTTTGGTGACCAGCCAATCGATCTCTCTTACCTTGGATGCCTAAACCGATGAAAGCAGCTTGATTGCCAACGATGCCACGTTATGGTCATCATTCATTGATCACTCACTCATCTCACCAACAGAGCAACCCTCGCGATCGCTTGGGTATCAAATTTTTGAAAGCGGCTAAATTTCTACCATGCGGAGAGCAAAAATACGTGCGCTTTTGGATAGGGTGCGAAGCATCGTGATCCCTAAAAGCTGCCTGCATTGCCGCTTTTCAATAACCAATATCGAACGAAATTTGAGAAGCAAAACAAGGTAATGCATCTTTTACTCGTACTAATCAACATATTGGTACCATCTAATAACCATAACCTTCGCAAGAGGAGACTGCTGATGAAAAAACTAGTGATGATGATCATGCTACTGGGCGCCAGCTCGATATTCGCTGACGACCACACGTCCAGCCAAACCGGCTACGGTATGGCATTCGAGTTCAGAGCAACAAACCCAGCAGCCGTGGCTGGTAGCATGCGCTCATTCATGGCAACCGAGTCCGGTCAGAACAGGCTAGTGGGTGTTTCGCTGGTACAAAATATCAGCAATGGCACCAACATGGCGACCCATCAAATTAATGTGCTTTATCCCTCGCCTGAAACAATGGAAGCGAACAATGCCCGAAATGCAGGATCAGCAGACTGGATGCGATACATGATGACCATGCGCGAATCCATTGAGCCTGTAGGAGAAAATCTGTTCACAATCGAAATGGCAAAATTGAACGAGGACTTGGCAAACACGCCAGGTTCCGTGGGCATGCTAACCACCTTTAAAGTCACAGATCCTGGGACATTTATGAAGGCCTTTGAGAAACTCATGAGTTCTGACACAGCAAACAATTGGCCGGGTGATATTTACTTTGGGCGAGTTATCGGAGCCGGCGAAAATGAAGCTACTCATTGGATAAATGCGCTTTCAAAAGATATGGCGACTTTACTGAATGCCAATACAGCAATGATGGGCTCAAAAGATATGGCAGCCTACTCGAAGGCGGTCGCTGACTCACGAGAAGTTGTGTCGCAGTCAATCCAGCGTGTGGCGCTCGCGTTTCCCCTCGCATCGGAATAACCTGCAAGAGCCAAGAGCATCAAATAAAAAAGGGGCCTTAGCCCCTTTTTTATTTGCAACTGTGGGTAGGCGGTGCTTAAAAGCATTAGTTTGAAAAAAGATTCTATTTGATCTCTGTCAAAGCCGTTGGTAGCCAGAATCAAAAGACGAAGTAAACTCAAAACACGTTTACCAGCGAAAACATTACCTTGGGTCTGGCCAAAATTAGCGTTTCATTACGAGATGAATCGACAAATATTTGGTGGAGGTGGCGGGAGTTGAACCCGCGTCCGTCAGTTCTCTACCTTCGGCTCTACATGCATAGTCTGTCTATTATTTAACCGTTCACTAGCCCGGCAAACAGGGATTAAACGGCGAGCTTGCTTTAAGTTTAACTGCTTTAACCGCAAGCGGGGTCTGACAGCGGTCCCATGAGTCGAGCCCTCGGTTTGAATACATGGGCACATCCGCCCCGAGGTAAGCTAAATAAAAATTAACCCGAAGGTTAGGTTTTTTAGGCAGCTAGCGCGTAGTTTTCGTCATTGGCAACTATAACAAGTTACAGCGATTGTTTAACGAGAGTCACTACCCTCTCGGCATGCACCTTAGGTTTCGCAACCAGCGTCGAAGCCAAGTCACCCCCAGATCAGCGCAGTATACGCCGAAATGAGCGAGTCACCCAACCTCTCGATCATCCGAACTAAGATAAGCGCTACAACGTATCTTTACCGTCGTGTTAACATTTTTCGAACCTTGGGGATTAACCACTATTAAAACCGCAATAATATTAGCCAACTTAGGCACGCCAGACGCACCCAATCCTCCGGCAATTAAGCGCTATCTGGCGGAGTTTTTAGCCGACCCTCGAGTGGTCAACCTGCCGCGTTCTGTTTGGTTGCCCATCCTGCATGGCGTTATCCTGAAAACTCGACCCAAAAGATTGGCCCATAACTACCAAATGATTTGGGGCACCCATGATGGCCCGATTCGAAATATTACCGCAGCCTTGACCGCAAGAGTTGACAGCTATTTCAGTCGAAGGTACCCCGAGCGCGACCTTCAGTTTTATACTGCGATGACCTACGGCAACCCCGCATTGCGCGCGATCCTAGATCTGGCGGAGTCCGAGGGTTGTGATGAATACCTGCTGATACCGCTTTATCCACAATACGCAGGCGCCACCACGGGCGCTGTATTTGATAAATGGATTGGCGCGACCCAAGGTCGAGCCATTCCTAACTTTCGGTTCATCTCGGATTATCACAAACACCCCAAATATATTCATGCGCTGACTAAATCCATAGAAAAATATAACCAGAACCTGGTCGCAGGGGCCCATTTACTGTTTTCCTTTCACGGTATTCCGATGTCCCAAAATGATGCAGGAGATCCATATGAGTCCCAGTGCCAAACCACTGCTGCGCTGGTGGCCCATGCACTCGGGCTGAAACCAGACCAATGGTCGGTGGCCTTTCAGTCGAAATTTGGCCCTGCGGCCTGGTTAGAGCCAGCCACTATTGACCAGATGGCGGCTTTTCCTAAGCAGGGTAAAACCGACCTTATCGTCGTCTGCCCTGGCTTCGCAGTTGATTGCCTAGAAACCATTGAAGAAATCAAGGTCGAAAATCAGGAGGCGTTCTATGCTGCGGGAGGCCAGCGCTTTCAATATGTAAAAGCCTTGAACGCCACCAAAGATCACGTCAGCCTTATGGTCGGACTGATCGAGGAACATCTGTTTGAGCGCGAACTTCGCGGCAAACGAGCTCCGACAAAAACCATTGGTGGCTACTAACAACAAACCTAGGAGTCAGCATGAAGATCTCTATGGCCGGGCGCACGGCACTCATCACTGGCGGCAGCAAAGGCTTGGGGTACGCCATGGGCCAAAAGTTCGCTGAAGCAGGCGCCGACGTTGCACTCGCGGCGCGCACTGAGACCGAGGTGATGGCGGCTGCCGAAACAATTCAGTCGACCACCGGTCAGACCGTCAAAGGCTACGTTTGCGATGTCGCCGACGCAACATCTCTTCTCAACCTGCATAAAGCAGTCAGCGAAGACTTCAAAACGATTGATATTCTCATTAATAACGCCGGCTTTGCCAAAGCTGGCGCCTTTGAATCGATCACCGATGCTGAATGGCAGTATGACTTCGATTTGAAGCTGATGGCAGCCGTTCGACTTACCCGATTGGTGTTCCCAGCGATGAAAGCCAATCGCTGGGGCCGCATCATTAATATGCTTAACACCTTAGCCAAAACCCCGGCAAAGGGCTCCGCACCAACCTCTGTGACTCGTGCAGCCGGGATGGCACTGACCAAGGTATTGGCTGGTGAGGGCGCTGCTCATAATGTACTTGTCAATGCTTTGAACATTGGTCGTATCGAATCGGATCAAATCGTCAGAGCTCATCAAGCGAGCGGGGCAAACGATACGCTCAAAGATTTTATTGCCGCTGCAGGCCAGTCGCTGCCGATGGGCCGTTTAGGCTATGCCGACGAATGCGCGAGCCTAGCCTGCTTGCTGTGCTCTGATGCCGGCGGCTACATCAGCGGCACCGCCATCAACGTTGACGGCAACTTATCGCCGGCACTTTGATTCTATGGCACGCCCATTCAATTTTGACACTCCGAGCTGCGCCAAAAGGGACGACTACCCCCAAGTGCTCGCATAAAGAGAGATCCTCATGACGCTTACCGTTTGGCTATACACCCTCCTTTGCGTGGGGCTTACCATCAATATTTATCGGCCCGTACTCAGACACCCCCGGGCTATGGTCTATAGTTTTTTTGCTGGCTGGTTTGCAGGTGAGCTCGCGCTGCAGCTCACCCTTATTCAAATGCTGTTAACCGTCGTCTTAATTTTTAGTCACAGCTTTGCTGGAATTATGGGCATGGTTGCCTTGGTCGCTCTACTTGCCAATTGGCTAGCACTGCTTAGGTATTATTATCAGGGTCGCGCTCTTGGCCCACAGCTAGACTCAAACCTCAAAAAGGGTTTAGGCAACAACTACCGACAAGAGATAAATTCAGACCTTGCCTCCGGCCTACAGCTTGAGCCAGATTTTATGACCGAGCTAAATCCTTTTAGACGCAATCGTGGTGGCGTAACTGTCACGAGTGACGTGGCTTACGGCCATGAAGGCCTTACTTTAGATATCTATCGACCTAGCATCACGCTGCACCGACCAGCGCCGGTTTTAATGCACGTTCACGGCGGCGCCTGGATGTACGGCGATAAGGTTGGCCAAGCACTGCCTTTGATGCTGCACCTTGCTCGTCTGGGCTGGGTCTGCTGCTCGGTCGCCTATCGACTTAGTCCTAGGGCCACTCATCCTGACCACATCACCGACTGCAAGGCAGCGCTAACTTGGATTAAAGCAAACATCGCTGATCATGGCGGCGACGCTAATTTTATCGCTGTAACCGGTGGGTCAGCAGGTGGGCACCTAACCGCGCTGCTTGCATTGACTGCGAATGATCCCGCATTTCAACAAGGCTTTGAGGATGCAGATACCAGCGTTCAGGCCGCAGTGCCTTTTTATGGCGTATTTGATTGGACTGATCGAGACCAGCTTCAACACAATTCTGGCCTGCGTCAGATACTAGAGCGAACCATCGTTAAGGACACAACACTCGCTCAGCCAGATATTTTCAGCCACGCCTCGCCGCTGCTGAGAATACACGAACATGCGCCGCCTTTTATGATCGTTCATGGCGATCGAGACTCTCTTGTACCCATCGGCTTGGGTCGCAAGTTCGCCAAGGCGCTGACGGAAGTTTCTGAGGCACCGGTAGTTTACAGCGAAATACCTGGCGCCCAGCACGCCTTTGATATTTTCGCCTCACCCCGAAGCGAACACGTTAAACTCGCGGTCGCTCGCTTTTTAACGACCTGCTATAGCCGTTATTTAAACCAAATCTCAGGCTGATTTAGAGATTCTCACTGGGATCGTGCTTGACCGCGTCATCCCTGTGTAGCGTTGAGTCTCTGCTTCACTACTTACCAATAAATTGGTATTGGCGCCGTTCTCACGGACCGAACCTTGTTTATCTGGCGACAGACCCCAACAGTGATGCATCGCGACCACTCCGGGTTTGATTTTAGTGTCGGCTTTGACGATCGCTTGAATTTGCCCATAAGCCGACTGAATCGAGACTTCCTCGTCATCCTCGATTTCAAGCGCCGCCAAATCATCCGGATGCAGGTGCGCTGGATTCGTGTTGCCGCTTTTTTTCTTCAGCGCCGGCAAGTTATGTCCGAATGAATTCAGCACATATTTGCTTCTAAAGCCGATCAATACGTGGGGGTAATCAGCTGTGCCGCCAACCGTGTCTTTTAGCGCGGCGAACTCTTGATCAACACCCTCAGGATATAATTTTAACCGCGCCTGAGTCCCCTCGAGGCCGGGCTCTACCACGACGTCTACATCATCAAAGATATGCCCACCGGGATGCTCTCGTAACCATTGCAAATCGACTCTGGAGCCCGCGGTAATGGCTTTTAAAAGATCAAACTTGCTAGGTTTCGGTTGATTTGGAATCGGCGTCCGGCCGATGGTCACCTCCAGGTTTAACCGATCAGCAATCGCCCAATAGAGTTCCCACTCTTCAATGACGTCATGCTCTGTCTCTATGACGGCTTTCGTATACTGACTGTAAGGTTTTTCATACCAAGCATCCGACAACAGCGTCACATCTTCTCGCTCTAAGGTTAACTTTGGTGGCAGAACAAAGTGCGCCATCTCGGCCGTTTCTGAAAAATACGGGTCAATACACACTAAGAGGTCCAACGACTTCATGGCAGCGAGGGCTTTTTCTTGGTCAGGCCAAGCCATCAGCGGATTACCTGCAATGACAAACAATACTTTTACCTGACCTTCCCCGGGGGCCAATATCTCATCGGCCAATTGTGCTGTTGGCATTTCCTTGGAAGATCCTAGCCTCAGCTCACCGAGTTCCGGATTAACTCGACAACGCACGCCTCGGCCCCAAGCAAGGGGTACTTCTGCAACTTGCGCAACTTTGGGCGCTGGCGGGGCTAACATTCCTGGGTTGGGAATCTGATCCCCAGCTCTATAAAAACGACCACAAACTATGTTTAACGAAGCGACCAGGTGTTGGGTCAGATTCGGGTGGGCACCCATTTCCGGACCGGTACCCGTGATCGCCGACCCCCTTGGTCCAGCGCTGAATAAGCGAGCAGCCTCGATAATGGTGTCTTTTGGGACGCCGGTGCGGTCAGATACCATCTCAAGGTCAAAAGCTTCGACTTCTGCTTTGAGTTCTGCCAAACCACCCACGTGGGCCTCGCAAAATTCGGCGTCATAAAGGCCTTCAGCAAAAATAATTTTTAGCATCCCGGCAAGAAGCGTGGCATCTTCTCCCGGCTTAACTTGCACGTGAAGATCTGCTCTTTTGGCTAGCTCACTTTGCCTTGGGTCGATAACAATCAGCTTTAGTCCACGCTTTTTCGCTCGTCGCAACTGATCTGCCGGGCTCACAGATGGGACACCGCCTGGCGGCGCATAGTGGGAAACTAAAGGATTATTGCCAATGATCATGACCACATCGGAATCGTGAAAGCTGTGGCTACCGGCCGTCCAAAAACCGATTCTTGAACCCACAAAAACTTTTGCCGGTTGATCGATGGTCACACTTGTATAATAGGAAGGCGACTCTAGCGCATTATGAAAGGCTCGGCTGTAGGCTAACTGTGCTGAATTTTGAAACGCCACGGTGCCGTTGTAGGTGGCGACTGCGCGCGGACCATGCTCACTGACAATCTCTCGCACTTTCTCAGCAATTTCATCAAAGGCTTGCTGACTCGTGACCGTCACAAACTCCCCGGATTCAGTTTTTTTCTGGCAGCTTGTGAGCCGTTGCGGTTGATACATCTGTTCAACCAGTTGCCGTCCTTTAATGCAGGTATAGCCGCCATACATCGCGTTGGTCGTGTCAGGTTTGACCGACTGAACTTTGCCCTCAGACACGGTTGCGACCATCGGGCAGTAGGCGTGGCAATAGCGGCAAAAAGTTTGATGTTCCGTCATTTACACTTCTCCAAAAAAATCTGAGGTTGTTAAGTTTTTACTCACAGACACGACCATAATCTCAGCTTAAGTCTATCTGTATCTAAATGTATCTATATGTATGTATCTATATGAATGAATGAATGTATGTATCTATATGTATGTATGTGTTTATCTATTTATCTATTTATCAATCTGTATCGGTCTGTATCGGTCTGTGTCTGTCTTTAGCTAAACCATTTAAGAACCTATCACATCAAAATCCCGCTGGCTGGGAAAACCAACCCTTAAACGCCAATCAAATTAAGCGCAACCGAGCCTTCAGTCTGCCCGCCGGGCTTCGGAGGGTCAAACCCCTCGAATCTTATCGCGACGCGGCTTGACGATGCAGCTAAAAACTTGAGATCGCCAGTTCTTGTGAGGTAATGAATTCTAGCAAAGCGGGCTGTCCTTGCTCGGTTGCAGCAATGCCTCTGGCGATCGCAGCAGCAATCTCCTCGGGATCTGTCACTCGCTCACCGTAACCGCCAAAGGCCTTGGCCATATCGGCATAATGCCCTGAAATATCAGTGCTTCGATATTTCTCCGTCGCAACCTTCATAATGGGTAACTCTATAGCCATCGAAAAGTTATTGAATAATATCGATAGGATTGGCAATCGCTCGCGAACCGCAGTCTCGAAATCCATACCGGTAAACCCAATTGCGGCATCACCCCAGACATTGATGCAAAGCGCTTCTGGACGCACAAGCTTTGCGCCCATTGCCAAGCCCAAACCGTAACCTAGCTGCGTGGTCTTACCCCAACCAATATAGCTCAAAGGAAAACGACTCTGCCAAAACGGCGATAACTGATCTCTTGGGCTCCCAGCATCGTGGGTGATGATCGTTTGCGCCGGATCCACTTGCGCCTGCAACTCCCAAATCACTCGATAAGGGCTGATGGGTGCTTCAGTTGATGTAAGCTTGGGCATCCAATCATTGAGCCAAGCATCTTTATCGGCAGCGATGTCATCAGCAACGCCTGAGCGCGCAAGCGCCTTATCACGAGCGTGACCCTCCAGTGCCGCGTTGAGCGCTTCCAGCGTAAGCTTGGCATCACCCAATAAGGCATATTGCGCGGGCACATCTTTATTTAAGTCCTTTGAGTCCAGCGTACTGTGAATAATGGTCTTGCCCTTTGGCATCTGAACACCAAATGCCGTTAGCGCGAAACTACAGCCAATACCAAAAATCACATCCGCGTCTTTTAAAAATGTGTCTACAGGTTTGGGGATTGCCCGCCCCCCTGAGCCTAGCGATAAAGCATGGTCTTCAGGAAAGGCACTTTTGCCTTCAAGGCTCGTGGTCACCGGGATCTGCCAACGCTCGGCTAGCGTCCGCAAAGCATCCCAGGCTTTAGCATAATGCACCCCTTGACCAGCATAGATCACCGGCCTCTCTGCTGCAGCCAAGACTTCCGCTACGGTTTCAATATCTTTCGGATCCGGAGCACTCCGCACCTTAAAGCTGGGAACATAGGTAAAATCGGGCACTTCTTCTCTAAACACATCTAAGGGAACCTCGACCAGAACAGGGCCGCCTCGACCATTGCGAAGCTGCCAAAAAGCCCGTCGCATCACCTCTGGCAATGCGCGACCTTGAGTCACCGGTTCCGCCATTTTGGTCACATGCTGCATGTTCAGCGTGGAGTTAAAATTAGGGTAATAGTGTGCCAATCGGCGCTGATAACCCGCGGGCATTACCAGCAAAGGCACCGATTCACTATAAGCTTGAGCAACACCTCCAAAGGCATTTTCGGCACCTGGACCATGCTGCATGACAAAGACCCCAATATCATCACCGCTGCTGAGCCGACTGACTGCGTCTGCCATATGCAAGCCAACGCGTTCTTGACGAACAATAATGGTCCGAATGTCTGCGATCGCTGCGGCTTCGATGATGGGATTAACAGGGTATCCAATAATAAACTTAACGCCTTCCTGCTTTAGAATTTCAGCAATTGCCTCAGTCACTTGCATCTTTACTACTCCTTTATCGATTGGGGCCGCGATCCATGGGATAAGGTTGCCAGCGATGTAATGGCGTTCGGGGCAAGACCGTTGGATTGACACAACTCATTGGCCAACGACCGGATAAGGCAAGCGCCACCTCTCGCCCATTGCGGCGACGCGTTTCTGTGCGCATCCGCGTTGTTGCCGAAGCCGCATGAGGTGTAATCAGCACATTGTCCATCGCTAACAGCGGATTATTCAGTTCCGGGGGTTCTTGCTCTAAAACATCTAAACCCGCGGCAGCAATTTCACCCGATTGCAGCGCACGAATCAGCGCCGCTTCATCAATCACGGCGCCCCGTCCACAATTGATGACGACTGCCGAGTTTTTCATAGCGGCGAATTCCGCATCACTGAGCATTCCCCGGGTATCATCGTTCAGACCTGGATGCACCGACAGATAGTCACTGCGCGCCAATAACTCAGCATAAGAGACCGGTTCTACACCCTCACCGGTCATCTTGAGCTCTGAGACAAAAGGATCATAAGCAATGATGTGTAACCCGAATGCTTTTGCCCGGCGAGCAACTGCTGTGGCAACGTTGCCAAAGGATATCAATCCGAGCGTCTGTCCCCAGAGTCGCGGGACATGATTCAGCACGGGCCGACCCTCAAACCAGCGCCCATCGCCAGCCATTTTATCCATCAACTTGACCCGACGACCGGCGGCAAGCAACAACATCAGCGTGTGATCAGCGACCTCTTCGATAAAAACATCCGGCACATTGGTAACAACAATGCCAGCTTCAGTTGCGGCATCAACATCGACCATATCAACACCCACACTGCCAACGCCGATGACCACGCAGCGCTCAAGACCTTGGATAATATTGGCATCAATGTTGATTCCCCAAGAGGTCATCACCGCGTCAGCTTGTCTTGCCCCTTCGATAAACCGCTCTGGCGTTGTGCCATCGACTTCTATAATGTCTGCGATCGGAGCAAGCGCCTCTAGCTCGAGCGCGTAACGCGCCGAAACAGGCGCTTCTTTGGCGACTGCTGGTAATTGCATGGCGACTGTTTTCTTCATTGGTCCCCCTCGAGATCGAATTAATTTATAGTCTCATAGGCTTCTAAGAAAAGGTATGGACCCTATGAATCTATCCTGGCAATTAGGCGATACCAAAATCACACGTATCGAGGAACTCATCGGCCCATTATTCGATCCGGTTCGTTTTTTTCCTGACTTTCATAAAGACCTCATTAAAAAACATCAGGATTGGCTGCTGCCCAACCACCTCGACATGACCTCTGGCCGCATCATCGCCTCAATGCACTCATGGCTCGTCGAAACGCCGCATCATAAAATCTTAATAGACGGCTGTATCGGTAATGATAAAGATCGCAACCCTTATCGTGACTGGCATCAAATGCAGACCAACTGGCCAGCCAAGCTGCAATACGCGGGAGTGTCACCTGCAGAGATTGACTATGTTCTATGCACTCACTTACATGTTGACCATGTTGGCTGGAATACTCAGCTCATCGACGGTAGTTGGCAACCGACCTTTCCTAGGGCGCGCTACGTTTTTTCAAAGGTCGAGTTAGCGCAACTCGAGCAATCTCTTCAAAACCTTGACGACAGCGATCAATTCGCTCTGGTTAACAAAAAAACTTACTACGACAGTATCGCGCCCATCCTTGGCCAAACGGATCTTGTCGTGGAATCCCACGACCTCATCAGCGACCGGCTTTCCATACAACTCACTCCAGGCCATACGGCCGGCTCGATAACCTTGAGCGTCGCCAGCGAGGGCGAGGGCGCTCGGTTTTGTGGTGATATTTGTCATCATCCCCTGCAAGCCTATGAACCTTGGATGAACAGTGCCTATTGCGAGCTTCCGAACGAAGCCATCGACGCCCGGCGAACCCTGCTTGAAACTTGCGCGGAGGATAATCTGCTATTGATGCCGGCCCATTTTGGACCCAGTCATGCCGCGTACGTCGACCGACGCGGCGATGCGTTTAGTTTACGGTGGTGCTAACAGCTTCTAAGTGCTTATACCTCTGAACATTTAAGACGTGCAACGCTTATGCCGCTGTCTCGTATCGGATTGTAAACCCATTGATCAGAGGTCAGCCTACCACTCCGCTCACCGCTTTGATGTTGTGGGTAAATCTGTCGACACCAAAGAGCGCTGCTAGACAGCCCTACCCATGACCTTCACGGCAATAAATCAAAAAAATCGTTGAGCATGCGAAAGGTCAACCCCCAAACGACCTGATCTCCGACTCGATAGCCTGGGAAACTACCGGACCGCTGAAATTCTGGAAATTGTGCCTCGGTTTTTAATGCGCCAGTCTTCATGCCATTGAGATTACCCCATAAGACCTCAGCCACTTCTTCGTTGGGTGTCAAATCCGGCCTGGATTCATTAAGAACGAATACTTGGGGCGTTACCACTAGATCAATGCCTGATCTTGGGTTCGCCCGAATACCGTCTAGCGACCCAAGGAAACGACCTTTCTCGCTGATATCTAGACCCGTTTCTTCCCAAGTTTCCCTGCTAGCGGTTGCTTGTAACGACTCATCATCAGGGTCACGGTGCCCGCCAGGCATTGCCATCTGACCCGACCATGGATCACCGGGTTTTTTTGCTCTCAGAATAAATAAGGCTTCGAGACCGTCGGGTTGGGGATCTAATATCAATGCAACTGCCGCCTGACGTTGACCCGCACTCACCGGCGGATCAACCGACCGGCGCCTGCTCAATAAGGTTTCGATTTCGATGATATCTAGCACGGACAATTCACTTAAGGTTTGACGCATCGTTTAGAACGACGAGCATAGCACGCTAGATCAAAAGTGGGTTTTCATAGAGAATTGTGGCCATCTAAACAAACCCATCACCTCATGAAAAACATCATCCGATTACGCTTCCTTTACCTCGCCGGTTTACTCGCTTCACTCGGATTGGCTGGTTGCGCCGTCAATCCTGTAACCGGTAAGAATGAACTCAGCCTGCTCAGTGAAGCGCAGGAGATCAACATTGGCCAAAATCAGTATCAGCCAAGCCAGCAAGCTCAGGGTGGGCCTTATGTGAGTGATCCTGCCTTGTCTCAATACGTCGAGGATATTGGCCAACAATTAGCCCGTGTCGCTGACCGGCGCCTTCCCTACGAGTTTGTCATTATTGACGATTCGACACCGAATGCTTGGGCGTTGCCCGGGGGTAAAATTGCGATTAATCGGGGGCTGCTTACGCGATTGAATTCAGAGGCTGAACTTGCCGCCGTGCTAAGTCACGAAATCATTCATGCAGCAGCACGCCACAGTGCGAAATCTGTGGAACGAAATATTTTACTGTCGACCGTTATTAGCGCCGCCGGGTCAGCCATCGAGACGCAAAACGACCGTTATGCTTCCGTTTTCGAGAACGGGGCTCAGCTCGGTGCCCAATTTATAGTTAGCTCTTACGGCAGAGAGGCCGAGTTAGAGTCTGACGCTTTTGGCATGGTCTACATGCAACGGGCGGGCTTTGACCCGGAAGCCGCGGTCACCCTACAAGAAACCTTCGTGGCTTTATCGAAAGGTCGATCTGGCTCTTGGCTAGACGGCCTACTGGCAAGCCATCCCCCATCTCAAGAACGGGTGCAACGAAATCAGCAAACTGCTGCGCGACTGAAAGCCGGCCGTACCCGAGATGTGATTCAAGGCTTTGATCGTTATCAATCCAAACTAGACCGCCTTAGCAGTCTATCCCCCGCCTATGATCTTGGCGATCAGGCAGCAGCTAAGCTAAGCGCCGGCGAACTCGACGACGCGGCAGCACTCATTCGCCAAGCGCTCACTTTGACCCAGTCTGAGGCTTACCTTTTCGGGCTAGCCGGACAGATCGCCCTTGCCCGGGAGGACGCGACCGCTGGCGAACAGTTTTTCGCCCAGGCCATTGCTATCAACAATCGACATTTTCGCTACTATTTGGGCCGAGGATTGGCACGCCAAAACTTGGGGCGAACCAAAGGCGCAATTTCAGACCTTGAGCAGTCGCAAACGCTACTGCCGACAAAAATCGCCGAGGACGCTTTGTCAGCGCTTAGACTGCCACGTTAAGCCAAAGGCACGACGCCACTGCATCGACTGTCGGCTAGACCCTACTCAATAAGGCCTTACTGAATAAGGACGAAGGTGGACCAAAGCGGGCACTGAAGCATTAATCTCGATGGCTCAAAACACCTCAAGCCTCAGCGCCGAATTTGCTGGTCACCTATGCTAAAAACCAACGCCTTTGTCAATGTCAGCGCTATATCTTCAGCAAGCGCAACTGCTATATTGCCAAGATGAGCAAAAATACAAGCTCGGGAGCCGACGAGCGTCTCAGTCCAAAAGCAGGGCGGTCATCAAAATGGCGCGGCACCTTCGCTGCGTTTGAACTCAAAAACTATCGATGGTTTTTCCTAGCGTTGTGCGGCAATTTCGCGGCTATGAACATTCAGATGTTTATTCGGGGATGGCTCGTCTATGAGATTACTGGGTCTTATGAAAAGTTAGGTTGGATGACCGCTGCCGGTGGCCTTGTAGGATTAATTGCTGCACCTTTGGGAGGAGTAGTTGCCGATCGGGTTAAGCAAAAAAAAGTCGTGCTCCAAATCAGCGGAATTGCCAACGCCCTCATCACCGGCTGGATCGGCACGCTCATTTATTTGGGTGAGTTGGCATTTGTACACTTGTTGATTTCATCGATCCTACAAGGCTTAGTCATGAATGCGATGATGCCTGCCCGCCAAGCCTTCACCAAGGATATTGTGGGTTTGGATCGACTGACCAACGCCATCGCTTTAAGCACGTCCGGCATGAATAGCGCGCGATTATTGTTACCTGGGCTGGCCGGAGGATTGGTGGCGATTCTTGGTGGCGGAGATGGCAATATCGATCCAGCCAAGTGGGTTTATTTCTTAATGGCGGCTCTTTACCTTTGGTCCGCTGCGCTCATGTCTTTTATCGATGTCATCGATAAGGCCGACGCTGACATACCCACGGGCTCGATGTTGAGAGAGCTGCGCCTTGGGTTTAAATACGTGCTCGATACACCGATCATCTTTATGTTGCTGGTTTGCAACTTTCTTATGGTCTTTTTTAGTTTGACCTATTTCATGATTTTGCCAGGGTTTGCCAAAGATGTGCTGGATGCAGGTCCGGAGCGGTTGGGCCTATTGATTTCGCTTTCAGGCGTCGGTTCGCTGCTGGGTTCACTCTATATCGCTACTTTCGGCAATCGAAAACGAGCCCGAATCCTATTGTGGGGTGCCGGCATTATGGGCATCAGTTTGCTCGGGTTTGCTCTCTCTACCCACTATTGGCTATCGGTAATATTGTTAACGATTGTTGGTTTTGGCCAAGCCACTCGAATGTCACTTAGCAACGTGTTAATTCAATCCTATGTCGACGACGAATTCAGAGGTCGGGTCATGAGCATTTACATGTTGGAAATGGCCGTGCTTTCGATCAGTATTTATCCGATTAGCGTGTTAGCTGATCTCTATGGTCCACAATGGGCGGTAGGCAGCTCGGCGCTCGGGCTGATTATTCTTGTCGCGATTTTGTTTAATATGCCTCGATATCGAGATCTCGATTGACCCTGACTAGACACGTAAATTGGAGTATTTTGTGACTCATCCCCACTGGGAAAACCCAGAAACCCTCGCTTTTGGCCGACTACCTGCGGCAGCACATTTTCATCGATTTGCCAGTCTTGATCAGAGCCTTGCGGGCAAAAGTTCTCGGGACAAGACGCTAAACAAGGGTTGGCGCTTTCACCGAATCGAGCGCCCAGATGACGCGCCAAAGCACTGGCAAGCCCTCGATTTTAACGACGATCACTTCAAGCCAGTAACGCTACCGGCGCTTTGGACCATGGACCCTGACTCAAAAGATAAGCCGATCTACACTAATGTCCGCATGCCGTTTCGTGAAGAACCGCCCAAGGTCCCGGCTAACAACCCAACAGGTTTGTACCGCCTTAAGTTAAAACATAAGAATAGCCGCATGCGCAGCATTCTTATCCTCGAAGGTGTCGAAAATTGCTGTTACGTCTACTGCAACGGAACCGAAGTGGGTTTTAGCAAGGATTCAAGGTTGCCGGCAGAGTTTGATTTGACCCCTTATCTAAAAACCGGCGACAACCTTATCGCGCTCATGGTGTTGCGCTTTAGCGACAGCAGTTATATTGAGGATCAAGACCAATGGTGGCATGCGGGCATCCACCGGCCTATTCGATTGTCCCAACGCCCTGCCGTGAATATTCGAGACGTTTATGCCAAGCCTACCTTCAATGTTCAAGATGGCAGCGGCGCGCTCGATCTAACAGTGCGGTTGGCTGCAGAAGGCCGAGACGCGATAGCCCATCGGATTAGTGCAACCTTAACTGCCGTCGGCAGCAAACGTAATCTAACGCCCAACTTGGAGGGAGCGGTTGGTCGAGCTAATTTCTACCCGGTCACTGGCAAGGGCGCTGTAATCCACTGTCACCAACAGCTGAATCGCGTTAAGCCTTGGTCAAGTGAGGTGCCGGATCTTTATAGACTGACAGTGACACTGTTTGACCCATCGGACCGAGTGCTCGAATGCGCTCAGCTCAACATTGGGTTCCGACATATCGAAATCGCTGACCGCGAACTATTAATCAACGGCCAAGCGGTCCTTATAAGGGGCGTAAACCGCCACGATCATTGCGATCTAACCGGCAAAGTTATCTCTGAAGATTTGATGCGACAAGACATCGAATTAATGAAACAACACAACATTAACGCAGTACGAACCAGCCACTATCCCAACCAATCACGCTTTCTAGAACTCTGTGACGAGTATGGTCTGTACGTCATCGATGAGACCAATCTCGAAGCACACCACCATTACGCGCAGCTCGGTCAAGATAGTCATTGGGCACCTGCGTTTTTATCGCGAGCCGCGCGCATGGTAGAGCGGGACAAAAATCATGCCGCTATCATCGCCTGGAGTCTCGGCAATGAAACGGGCTTTGGACCTAATCAATTGGCTATGGCGGGCTGGATTCGGGGCTTTGATCCGAGCCGGCCTATTCATAACGAGAATGCCATTTGTGAGCAGGGCGTGGGTCGCGATTGGGACGCCAATCCAGAAGGCTCTGATTTGGTCTGCCCGATGTACCCTTCGGTCAATGATCTCATCGAACACGCTACAACCAGCGAAGATCCTCGCCCGGTAATACTGTGTGAATTTGCCCATGCCATGGGTAACAGCGGCGGCAATTTGGCAGAGTATTGGGCGGCCATCGAGAAGCACAAGGGTTTGCAAGGAGGCTTTGTCTGGGAATGGATTGACCATGGTTTGAAGGCCAATCGCCAAGGGCAGTCCTACTGGGCTTACGGCGGGGATTTTGGCGAAACCATTCATGATCTAAACTTTGTTTGTGACGGCTTATGTTGGCCTGACAGAACCCCTCATAGCAGTTTGATCGAATATAAAAAGGTGATTCAGCCCATTAGAGTACAGGCACAAGGCAAATACTTTCGCATCCAGAATCTGCACAATTTTATCGATTTATCCGACTTCACACTAACCTGGCACTATCTCGTCGACGGCATAAGTCAGGTCTCTGACACCGAGCATTTGCCGAGTGTCGGTCCACAAGGATCGACTCAGGTACTGATATCAAGCCCAGCGCACTGCAAGAGATTGCCTGGTGAACACAGCATAATCTTTGAATTTACAATGACTCAAGAAACCGCTTGGTGTCAGGCTGGACATATGGTCGCGTGGGAGCAAATCATGCTTAAGACCATTGATCCTAAACCGACTAAAATGACCCTATCTAAACCATGGTCGCCGTCCGTTGAACGGAACCAGTCTGGTCTCCATATCGAGAGCGACCGCATCTCGCTGACCTTTACCAATCGCGGCTTCACCGATCTTACCACCGCCGGTCAATCGGTTTTTGCAAGCCCCATGGAAATGAATATCTGGCGGGCACCGATTGATAACGACGGCATCAAAGGTTGGACCGGTCAACAAGGTAAAGCACTCGGCCGATGGCAAGCGCAAGGTCTTTTTGAGGCCGAGACCTCCTACAGCGTCCCGAAGGTTAGACGCCAAGACCCCAGCGCCCTAGGTTGGTCACAATCGAGCTTGATCAAAATGCCTGGCGGCCAAATTCGTTGCCAGCATGAGTACACCTTGAACGCCAACGATCAACTCTCGGTGCGGCATCACTTTCGGGTACCCAAAGCCCTTGAGGATCTGCCCCGAATTGGGGTTCGCTACTGTCTGCAGCCGGGTTTTGAGCAGCTAGCTTGGCATGGCAGAGGCCCCCATGAAACTTATCAAGACCGCAAGCAATCGGGTGTTTTGAAGGTTCACGAGAGCACCGTCACTGAACAATACGTCCCTTATATTTTGCCTCAAGACCATGGCAACCTAACCGACGTGCGTTGGCTTTGCCTCAGAGCCTCTGCGCAGTCAATGTTTAAAGTTGTAGGAGACCAACCCTTTGAAGCATCCGCCAGCCACTACCCAAAAGAAATGTTACTACCGGCTTTTCATACTTATGACATCGCTCCCGTCGATCAAACCTTCCTTAGTCTAGATGTACAGCAAAGGGGCGTTGGTGGCGCTAGTTGCGGCCCTGATACGCTACCCCAATATCGCCTAGGCCACGGCAACTTTATTTTGAGCTATCAACTCGAACTGGTCTAGCTGAGGATTATCGATCACTCAAATTCGACTTGATGCCCACTGCTCCAGTCCAGCCTGCATCAACGCTGCCTTCGATGGTTAGACAATTGAGCGCCAGCGTACCTTGCGTAGACCTGCGAGCAGCTCGCAGGAACCAGCGCCAGTTAAACCTGCCAGTAAAAGATGGGAAGTTCCCTCACCATCGGGAGCGCATGACTGCTGCTGCTAATAGGCTGTCCGACAAAGTCCTTTTAATCGACGATTTGACCTACCAAGGACTGGGCAGTATCGTTCACCAAACCTTGATCGGGCCATCCCATGCCGAAAACCAAAGCCTTCCCTTTTGAGGCCTCTTTGCAGAAGTTAGAGGCCCTTGTTGAAACCATGGAGTCGGGTGATCTCAGTCTGGAAGAGTCTCTTAAGGCCTTTCAAGAGGGCATTGAACTAACCCGCGCTTGTCAGCAGGCCCTGAACGAAGCTCAACAACAAGTAGACATTCTGCTAGCTAACCAAGATGGCGTTGTAGCCGAGCCCTTCGAACCTAGTGATGACGACTGATCCCTTAAGCCAGTATCGGGACCGCATAGAAACAAAGCTCAGTAACTTATTGACAAGCGCCAGCGATGCATCTTCGCTCGGCAAAGCTATGCGCTACGCTTGCTTGGGAGGTGGCAAACGTCTTAGAGCTTGCCTTGCCTACTTAAGCGCCGAAGCCCTTGGGCTTAGTCTTGATGATGCGGACAGCACGGCAATGGCGGTGGAACTCATCCATGGCTACTCTTTGATACATGATGACTTACCCTCAATGGACGATGATGCCTTGAGACGCGGTAAGCCGAGCACACATATTGCCTTCGGCGAGGCTGAGGCTATCCTCGCTGGGGATGCCTTACAAGCACTGGCGTTCCAAGTTATTGCTGACGATGTCAGATTATCTGCTGAAACTAAGGTCGGTCTGATTGCCGCGCTCTCCCGAGCTGCAGGCGCCAAGGGTATGGTCGGTGGTCAGGCCTTAGACATGATGAGCGAACACCAAACCCTTGAGATCAATGTTCTCGCCAAAACACACAGCCTTAAAACCGGTGCACTGATCAGTTTCGCGGCTGCAAGCGCGGGTTTCCATCCAGACCGCAACGCAAGCGATAGCAAGGCCTTGAAACAATTTGGAGAAAAACTCGGGCTTGCCTTTCAAGTACAGGACGACATTCTAGATGAAACGAGTAGCACTGAAACCTTAGGAAAGCAGCAAGGCTCAGACAAAGCCCAAGCCAAATCCACCTTCGTTTCAGCCCTCGGGCTTGCCGGTGCCCAAAACCAATTATCGAACCTCATCGCCGATGCTACCGACAGCCTAAAACAAAGCGGCTTAGCAACGCCCAACTTAATCGGTTTAATCGCTTGGTTGCGGCAGAGAAATTACTAAACTAAAGCAAGTTCGATAGCTCTGGTGTAAACTTCTTTTACTGCGCTCAGCCCTCGAATTTATGTTCTACTCAATTCCAACGACGCGTCCTGACACCCCGCTACTCGATACCGTTAATACGCCCGAGGACTTAAGGGCGCTTGAGGTTGCCGACCTTGGGCAATTGGCAGAAGAGCTCAGACACTTTTTAATTTATACCGTCGGTCAGACTGGGGGACATTTCGGTGCAGGTCTAGGTGTCATCGAGCTCACCATTGCTTTGCACTACTGTTTCGACACGCCAACCGACCATTTAATTTGGGACGTTGGGCATCAAACCTACCCTCACAAAATTCTCACAGGCCGGCGTGAACAAATGGGCGGGTTACGCCGCAAAGGTGGCCTTGCACCTTTCCCATCACGCGAAGAAAGTGAATTTGACACCTTTGGCGTGGGCCATTCATCAACCTCGATCAGCGCTGGACTTGGCATGGCGCTGGCGAAGAAGGCTCAGCAAGTCGAAGCCCGCACTGTGTCAATTATTGGCGATGGTGCAATGACTGCAGGCATGGCTTTTGAGGCATTGCATCACGCCGGCTCCTCAGACGCGAATTTATTAGTGATTCTTAATGACAACGCCATGTCTATTTCGGAAAGCGTTGGCGGATTGGCTTCTTACTTCGCGCGCATATTATCCAGCCGGTTTTATTTAAACGTACGAGAGAGCGGCAAAAAGATTTTAAGCCACATTCCCTCTGCCAGAGCCTTCGCACGGAAAACCGAAGAGCACATGAAAGGCATGGTAGTGCCAGGTACCCTCTTCGACGAACTGGGCCTTAACTACATGGGCCCGATAGATGGCCATGACCTAAAATCATTAATCACTGCCTTTAACAATATCAAAGATCAACCTGGGCCTCAGTTCCTGCATTTAGTCACTCAAAAGGGTAAAGGCTATGAGCCAGCCGAGGCTTCGCCAATCGGAACCCATTCGTTATCAAAAATTGAGCCCAAATCCACCACGGGACAAAATGAAAAAATCCCGACCTATTCTAATATTTTTGGTCAGTGGGCTTGCCACAAAGCAGCCTCAGATGATCGCTTAATGGCCATTACCCCAGCGATGCGTGAAGGTTCCGATTTGGTTGCGTTTTCGGAACAATTTCCCAAGCGTTATTTTGATGTCGCCATCGCAGAACAGCACGCGGTCACCCTCGCTGCCGGACTTGCCTGCGAAGGCATGAAACCAGTTGTTGCCATCTACTCTACCTTTCTCCAAAGAGCGTACGACCAGTTAATTCACGATGTTGCAATCCAAAACTTGGACGTGTTGTTCGCCATCGATCGAGCCGGCTTACTAGAAGACGGGCCCACCCATTCAGGTGTTTATGACCACAGTTTCCTCAGAACCGTGCCTAATCTCATTATTATGACGCCCTCTAACGAGTTCGAGCTTAACGCGATGCTCGAATTAGGTTACGACATTAAAGGGCCTGTTTGCGTTAGATATCCCAGAGGTTCGATCACCGGCCAAACCCCGCCAGCCAACGAAGACTTAATCCTAGGCCAAGGCATTCGCCGGCGACTCGGCCGGCAAATCGCTATTCTTGCCTTTGGTAGCATGGTTTCGCCGAGTCTCGAGGCCGCAGATTTGCTCGATGCCACGGTTGTAGACATGCGCTTTGTCAAACCCCTAGATCAGTCCATGATCAACGATATCGCCGCCAGCCATGAGTTCATTGTCACGATTGAGGAAAATGCGATTCAAGGGGGTGCTGGATCCGGCGTCAATGAATATCTGGCCGCGGCGGGTTATCGCGGCTTGCTACTAAATCTTGGGGTCCCAGATGCTTTTATCGAGCCGGATAAGCCTGAAAATATGCTGAGTGCTTGTGGGTTGGACATAGAGGGCATCGTTGCGCGTATCTCTGCACATCGAGAGGCCTTCTTAGGGTAGCGTCTGCGGCCCTGTCACCTTAGCTTTGATTGTCCAAGCAAGTGCCCTAATTTCCCTGCCTTGGTTTTTAGATACCGGTCATTATGGTCATTGTGGCCAGTTTCAATTGGAACCCGATCAACAACTTCTACCCCAAGCTTGGTTAGCGCATTAATTTTGACGGGATTGTTCGTCATCAGACGAACCGATTTGACTTGTAAATGGGCGAACATATTTCGACACATTGTATAGTCTCGCAGATCTGCATCGAATCCGAGGTGCTCATTGGCTTCTACGGTGTCGGCGCCTGCGTCCTGCAATTGATAAGCCCTGATTTTATTAATCAAGCCGATCCCTCGACCTTCCTGTCGTAAATACAAAATGATACCGGCACCCGTCTCTGAAATTCTCTTAAGCGCAGTTTGTAATTGCGAGCCACAGTCGCATCGCAAGCTGAATAAGCAATCTCCGGTTAGACACTCAGAGTGCACTCGGCACAGGACCGCTTGCTGATCCGCAACCTCTCCAAAGGTCAATGCCACGTGCTCTTGGCCTGTGTCGGGATCTTCAAACCCATGCATAACGAAATTGCCAAACTGAGTTGGCAATTCGCAGGAGGCAACAAATTGGACCGGCATGCGTTAATGCTCTTGATGATCTGAGGGCGAAGTGTACCAGCAGTCGCCATGGACTGAAAATCGGCCAGGAGGTGGTTAAATTGCGTCTGTTGATCAACGCAGGCCTCGGCAAACCCGATACCCCGCCTTAGACCAAGTTAATCGGGCAAGCCAAGCACTCGCTTAGCAATGATGTTCGCTTGCACCTCGTTAGTGCCACCGTAAATCGTCACCGCCCGACTCGCAAGCCAAGAGCGCGTGGCGCCAATTTCTTCTTCCGTAAACCCTGCTGCTTCCCAGCCAATGCCCTGAGTGCCCATCAATTCTGCGGTCAATGATTGCTTATCTTGGGCAAGACTTGCGCCGTAGAGCTTAAACATGGAGGTTGCAGCGCCTGGTGTTTTTCCATCACGGACTTCTTGGCCCATTCTGGCTTGGGTCAATTGAAATGCCCGGCTTCGCATTTGCCAACGAATTACCGCATCTCGCTGACTGGCCTTCTGGGCGGGATCGGTGGCATAACGATTTAACACTTCTGGCATTTCAAGGTCGATTGTAACGCCGACTGGTCGAGAGCGTGCCGGCGCTGGGCCGAGGCCACCTTGTCCAGATCGTTCATGCTGAAGTAATCGTTTACCAATTGCCCAGCCTTCATTTAAACGACCGACAAGATCTGATTTTTCTGCAATTGCACCGTCTAAAAATGTCTCGCAAAAAGGCGAACTACCCGAGATCAAACGAATCGGTTTTACTGTGACTCCGGGTTGATCCATGGGTAATAACACAAAACTGATGCCTTGATGTTTCGGCGCCTCTGGATCGGTCCGAACCAAACAAAACATCCAATCAGCATTTTGGGCCCCGGAGGTCCAAATCTTTTGCCCGTGAATTACAAACTGATCGCCTGACAAAACGGCTTTGGTGGTCAAACCCGCTAGATCTGATCCCGCACCGGGTTCGCTGTAGCCTTGGCACCAGGCGGCGCCGCCCCGGGCAATCAGTGGAAGATGTCTGAGCTTCTGAGATTCGCTGCCATATTCAAGCAACGTAGGACCCAACATCCGAGTGCCCATATTGACGAGCGGTAACCGAGCGTCAATGGCTTGCATTTCTTGGTAGAGGACTTGGGTTTGCTCAAGGGTTAGGCCAGCACCACCATACGCCTCTGGCCACATGGGCACCGTCCATCCCCGATCAGCCATCGATTCAAGCCAAGCAATGGTGTCTGGCTGAAAAGACAACTTCGTACTCCCGGAGTGAATTTCACCCGGTCCCCGCGCCCCAGGTGGACAGTTTGCGCGCAACCAGTCTCGGGTCTCTAATCTAAATGCCTCCAGGGCTTCAGTCATGGTAGTTCTCCAATTTCCTTCGATTCTCGACTGCGCTATTGGGCCTCGCTTAGCTGTACCAACAAGCCATTGGCATCGCCGGGATGAATGAAGGCGCCGCCAATTGTTCGTACACCCTCCGCTGACAATGCTTCAGCAACAGATTTCGTATTATCGACAGCAAAGGCAACCGTATGCACCCCATCACCGAGTTTCGCTAAAGGTCCTGCAAGAGGTGAGGCGTCATCAGTTGGAGAAATTAACTCAAGAAAGGTGCCATTGCCGAAGTGGTAAAAAGCCTGATCAGCTTTCAGTACCTCTGAGTGCGCCCTATCGGGCTCAAAGCCTAAAATCTTATTGTAATTCACAATCGCCGCTTCGATATCAGCGACTCGAATTACGACGTGGTCTATCCCTTTGAAACTCATGTTACTCTCCTTTTTTGCTCTACCACTTTGGATGACGGTTAACCTACACTGGCATCTCTTAACCCAGACAACAGGCTACTGCGAATTACGCGGGATATCTCTGAAGGGCCCAGTATCCATACGTTGTTCTTTTGGCATTCCCAGCACCCGCTCGGCAATGATATTTCGCTGGATTTCATCAGTACCTCCAGCAATCGAAATCGCTGGCACTGACACGAGGGTTTCCGCAATCATGCCATCTGCCGCAGACCGAGGACCACTCAACATTGCACTTGCTCCTGAAATCATGGTGTGAACGTGCGCCGCCTGCCTCGCTATGACACTGGCACCAAGCTTGCCAATCGATCCAGCAGGAAGCACACCCTGGGCGCCGGATTTTTGATGCGCAGAGACCTGATTTGCCGAAATACGCGCAGCCTCGCTCAAACAAAACAATTTCGCCATTTCTTGACGAACAGCATCCGACTCAATGGCGCCGGTTTCTCGGGCCCGCTGCAAAACTAAATCTGGGCGGCCTTCCCGTTGGGGATACCATGTGTAGGGTTCGTTATCGATCTCAAGTTCTTGAGCGAGCTCACGATAAACTCGACCTGCCGAGGGCTCTGCCGGAGTACTTTGACCGCGGCCCCTGGCGAAACCTTGGCGCTCAATCGACAACGTTGTTGTAGCCACAGCCCAGCCTTCGCCCTCGCCACCTACAAGATCGTCGAGGGCCACTTGTGCATCGGTCAAAAACACCTCGTTAAACGATGCATGACCATTCATCTGTTTTAAGGGCCTTACCTCAACGCCTGGCTGACGCATATCGATCAAAAAATAAGACAGACCTTGGTGTTTTGGCAGATCCCAGTTTGAACGCGCGACCAAAATACCAAAGTCGGCGTGATGCGCGCTGGTATTCCAGACTTTTTGTCCGTTAATCCGCCAATGATCGGCCTCGCGATCCGCTCGGGTTGAAGCGCCGGCTAAATCCGATCCACTTCCGGGCTCGCTAAACAATTGGCACCATGCATGCTCGCCGGTCAAGATTTTGGGTAGATAACGCAGCTTTTGTTCATGTGTGCCATGAGCGAGAATGGTTTCAGCGGCCAACCGACGAGGTCCTACCTGGGCTGCGCCAACGATACGCCGCTCAGCAAAAACCTGCGTTACGACTGCAGCTTGAGCTTGAGAAAACCCCCGCCCAAAATACGCTTCTGGCCAGAGAGGCGCCGCCCAACCCGCTGACACCAGACGCTGTCGCCATTCGATCAGAGACAGATCTGGTGAAAACTCAGCCTCTAGAAACTGTTCAAGTTCCGCTTTAATCTCGTCACGCGACATCTTGAGCCTCCTGTAAGATATCCATCATTCGAGCACGCTGTTGATAGGGCGCGCCCAGCAACACCTCATCACATTTTGCCCGCTTAAACCAAAGGTGCGTGTCATCTTCCCAGGTGAACCCTATGCCACCTCTAAGCTGAATGGCGGCGCGCGCCATATCCATAAAACAGTCCGCTGCCATCGCTTTGGCCATACTCGGATATATTGTCGTCTCTTCCCCGGCTGCAAGACAAAACCCGGCATGGTGGGTTGCGGCCTTGGCAAATTCAAGGCTCATCAACAGGTCAGCGCAACGGTGCTTTAAGGCCTGAAAAGAACCAATCGGCCGACCAAACTGATACCGCCCTTTGGTGTATTCAACCGTGTCATTTAATAGGCGGGCGGCCCCACCGATCATCTCATGGGCTAAAGCCACACTAATTAGATCCCAAAATTGGTAGAGACCTTGCTCTGTTACCGAACCCAACCGAAGGCCGGGTGCAGATTGTAATGTCAGACGCGCGATTTTCCGGGTCATGTCGATCGATTCTTGCAAGGTGATCTCTACACCTGGTGAAGTTGGCGAGAGCTCAAAAAGCCCTAAGCCTGCTGGCTCGCGAGCAACGATAAGAAACGCTTGAGCGCTGCCGCCATCTAAAACAATAGGCGCTGTGCCAGTCAACACGCCGGCCTGATTCGCCTTAATCAGACGCCCAACCTTGCTGGGGTGATTAAGATCATCCAAGACTAATGTCGCACGAGTGGTCCCTGCCGCTATCTGAGGCAACTTTTCGATTTTTGCGGCCTCATCACCAAAGCACGCCAACGCATAACCCGCCATAACCGCCGACGAAAAAAAGGGCCCGCAGTACAAGGTTCGACCCATTTCTTCGAGAATGATGCCAAGCTCAGTAGGCCCGAATCCATGCCCACCATATTCCTCAGGCAAATGAGTGCCCGGCAACCCCAGGGTTTCGCTCAATTCGGACCAAACCACTGGATCAAAGCCTGTTTCAGTCTCTGACAATCTGCGTACCGCCGGCATCGTACTGTGGGTATCAAAAAACCGAGCGATAACCTGCTTGAATTGCATTTGATCTTCGCTTAGGACAGCTTGCATTGATCTCTCCTTGCATGGGTCGAAATCGCGGCTAGCGAGCGCCAACTTAAACAAGACTTTACGCGCTAGCCCACGGTCCACCCCTATCGGGCCGTTGTGTTTGCGTCCATAGTGATGGAGAGCTGACTTGGTTGCAATCTATCCATGGGTTTAAGACTAAGTTAAGAGCCGTTCGGTCACAACGACCAAGGTTCCAAAGCCCAATTTTAAGCGTCCCTAGCAGGACTGCGATTGATTCAGGATGGTCTTAAAGGGCGTTGTAATCATATAAACGGGTCATGGTCCGTTGACCCGCCCAAGGCGTGATTAGATCCCGCAGCCAAGTCAGAGGAGGACGCGCATGATAAACCCAGCCGTTTCTTTGTGAGGCCCTTTGAACATAAGTCGTGCGAGATTTTCGAAGATCTTCATACCGTTTAAGGCTGCCTGGAATGTCCGCACCTTCACTCAAACACCGACTTAAAACCGCCGCATCCTCAATCGCCATTGCCGCACCCTGAGCCAGAAATGGCAATGTTGCGTGGCAGGCATCTCCGAGTAAAGTAACAGGGCCTGCACCCCACCTTGGCAATTCCGGTCGATCAAAGAGTGCCCATTTATAGATATCAGGCACATCGGCTGCTTCGATTAATGCCCTTAAGCTGGGATGCCAATCTCTAAAATCTGCTAAGACGTCGGTGATCTCGCCTGGTTGAACCCAAGACTCCTCGGCCCACTGGGACGCCCCTAAAACACAGACGCAATTCATCCATTGACCTTGCCCAACCACATAGTGGACAAAATGCTGGCCTGGACCCCACCAAGCTGTCACTGCAGGAGAAAACGCTCGGGCGTCGAGACTTGCCGTCGGCACCAGAAATCGCCAGGCTACCTGACCGGTAAACCTTGGCAATTGTTCGCCAAGCAGGCCTTGACGGATGATGGAGTGGATTCCGTCGGCGCCCACCAACACTTGCCCCATGAACTGCCCGTCAAGGCTGTCAACAAAAACGGCGTCGTCCCCCGCTTCAAAAGCCACAACCTTAGCCCCGTACACCACATCGATCCGGGAATCTTTTGCAATCGCGTCCGTCAACAACGCCATGAGATCAGATCGCAGCAAATGATAATAAGGCGCCCCAAACCTTTCCTTTACGGCTGAACCCAGCGGCGCATGATGGATCGTGGCACCGGTACGCCAATGTCGAAAAATCGAGTTCTCTGGCTGAGTTGCCCTTTGGCTCAGGCCAGGTTCAAGGCCAATTGCCTGCAAGACCTTGGTTGCATTCGGTGAAATTTGAACACCTGCCCCTAAAAACTCTGCCCGCGGGTTAGCTTCAAGAACTGTTACTCGGTGCCCTGCGCGACTTAAACACAAGGCATGCGTCAGTCCGCCGATACCCGCACCCACAATTAACACTTTTAATGCCTTCATCGTGTTACCCAACCTTTTGTGGCCAAATTGTCATCGAGTGACAATTTCATCAGTCTCAACAAGACAATGCGCTGCCTAATCATTTGAACATCGATCTACTGATTGACACCCTCGACGACCCAGGATGCAAGCTTTCCCTCCGTTTTAAGCCTTTAGCCTAAATCTAGATTGGCGCACTGTTGGCGAATGCTTCTTAGCAATGTACTCAATTCGTCGCGAACCCTGATCATGCAATTAAAGCTGATCATCGACTTGATTGTCAGACAGACCCCAGCCCACATTGGGTACTCGTCGCAACTTTAAAAGCACGGACACTGGAGGTATTCCGCATTATCAAGGCGCTGGGTAAACACCATGATCTTGTCACAGCAAGGCGGCTTTGCCTGCAAGCTTGGGCGGCACGTCTCATGACTCCGGTGCCAATGCACGCCTAAAAAGTCGTATCCGAACACTGCTTCGCACGAGTTAACACAAGCCCCAAGCATCTAACCCTCTCGCAGGCTCCGCCTGCGCGCATGATAATCCTCCGCTGCCTCGAAGGAGGGTTCGCCACTGAATGTGCTTTCAATCCAGTTTAAGGCCGCTGTTTCACTCAAACTGATATCCCAAGGCTTACCCTGTGGCTGCGCAACGTGCCACGGCGTATCCCAAAAGACCTCAAACCCATTGCCCTCGGGGTCGCCAAAATACACCGATAGCGTATTGCCATGAGACAAAGGTAAAAAATGGGTGTCTCTATGATCCTGCAAACGTTGGATCTGTGTCTTTAGAGCTTGAAAGGTCGGCACTCTGAAGGCGAGGTGATTGACTGACTTTGTTGTCGCCTCCTCCGCTTTAGCCACCACCATGGCTAACTGATGGTGTTCCGAAGGCTGTTGGCTTAAAAAAACGATTTCTGGTCCACCCTCAGCGATCGGACCACGATCGGTGATATCAAATCCCAAAATGTTTTGATAAAAATCGAGCATCAGATCTAGATTGCGCACGTTTAGCACGACATGAGACCACGTTAGCATCTAACCTCCTTTAACCTGAGCCTGGCAATATCTGAAGCCAATCATTTATGCCCTATCTAACCGATGGTAGAGAATCGGTAGATCATCCTTGGGCTTCGATATCGGCGACTGCTGAACGGGCATTTCATAACCCTCGGGAATTGACCACCTGTACTGATTGAGTAGCTCATTGATCACTAATTTGATTTGCATCTCCGCAAAATGTAGCCCAATGCACATATGCGCCCCGCCACTAAAGGGGACAAAACTATAAGGATGTCGGTTTTTTGATATCGCATCGGTTAAAAACCGTTCCGGCTGAAAGTGCTCTGGATCCGGCCAGTGCTCTGAAGCATAGTGCGTATGAATCGGGTAGGTGATCACCATCGCATCCTTGGGTATCTCGAAACCCTCAAATTCGAACGTTTTTAGACTGTATTTCGGCAAAGTTGATAAGGGCGGATATAGCCGCAGCGATTCTTTCATCACCGCTGCGACATCCGTCATTTGATTTAAATGTTCTCGGTTAATGTCACCATCAAGGGGCTTACTCTGAGCCCGCAGCCTTTCCTGCCAAACAGGGTGTTTTGCGAGCAAATACGTCATGCTGGTGAGCGTGCTGGTTGTGGTGTCGTGGGCCGCCATCATCAGGAAGATCATATGATCGACAATTTCCTGATCTGTGTATCGATCGCCCGACTCGTCCTCCGCACGACACAGCAAGGAAAACAGATCCTGGCCGTCCCCTTGGCGCTTGCTTGGGATCTGGCTGAGAAAAAATTTCACCATGGCCTCTCTTGCTCGAATGCCACGCCAAAGCAAATTCCCAGGAATCGGTACCGGCACCCGAGGCATTGAGGCGGCTACGGTAGTTTCAAAGGCTCGGTTAATTCGAGTCGCATCAAAACCTAAATCCATTCCTAAAAAAATAGTAGCAGCGAGATCTAGGGTGAGCTGCTTAAATTTAGGGTATACCGGCACCCAAGATGCGGTTTGTCCTTGCGTCCAACCTGCAATGGCTGCTTGGGTTTGAGGCAACATTGTTTGCGCGTAGGTTTGCAGAGCGGAGCTTTTAAACCCTGCTTGCATCAACCGTCGATGATATCGATGATCATCGCCATCTCGCAGCATTAGGCCATTAGGGAAAACCCGGCCGATGATGCGATCCCAGGCTTTCTTATTGGACAAAATCTGATTGGGATTCAGCAAACACAATTGATGAGCATCAGCGCCGAACAGATGCACCATTTTTATACCGCCCGCCATCTGCATCACTACGTTGCCGTGTTCCGCTTGCAGGGCTTGACCATGCACCAGGGGGTTTCGATAGCTTTGCCTGAGCATTCGTAGCGTCTTTAAGAAACCAGTTTTTATGGGCATAGGTTTCTTCAGTGCTTTCGACATGTGGTTTTGCCCCTAGAATTTTTGTTTTTAAGCGCTCTAAAGAAAAATACCGACCCAACGATTAGTCGTTAACTTTAAACGGATCATTCGAATCGAATATCCACCGCTAGATCGTCCGCGATCCGCTGCAACGCATTTTCTAGAGAGACCATGGGCACGCCTTCGGGCACTAAAATATTCACCTCCGCGAAAAATGTCTGGTCTCCAGTCATGGGAGCAGGGCCTACCCGGGTCGCAACCTCTGCCAGATTTACCTGGTTGCTTACCAAGGCGGTTGTGACTTCGCTCATAATACCGGGACGGTCAGGGCCGATGATACTCAGCGTGAAGGCCAAGGCCATGACATCGTCGGGGCTTGGCTCCGCCCGTTCCAACAAAATCGACAAACCGGAGATGGCGGTTAACCCCTCAGAAAGCGCCTCGACCTGCTCGACATCAATCGAAATGCGGGCAACACCCGCAAATTTTCCAGCCATCCGACTCATCTGGCTTTCCAGCCAATTGCCTCCTAAGGCACTCACCTCGGCACTCATCTCTTGCACAATGCCCGGGCGGTCATTACCAACAAACGTCACGATCAAGTCCTCTTGCATGGGAAGTCCGCCCTTATTTGGATGCTTGTCAGCACCGTCTCATGGTGGATTTAGCCAGCGCTCGCCGACTCGATGCTTCAGTGATTCCACCAAGCTTGATCTGAGAATGCCCGAAGGTCTAATTCGTGTGTCCAAACCGATCGGTGTTGTTGCGCTAAATGAAGGTAAGTATCAGCGATTTTTTCGGGCAACATAAGCCCGTCGTTGGCCATACCCTTCGACTCTCGAAGCGCCTGAAATCGTTCGGGGCCTAGCATTTTGCCGAGCGTATCCGGGGCATCAACGGCACCATCGATAATAATATGCGCTACATGAATCCCTTCGCTGGCCAATTCTGCGTTCAAAGATTGGCACAGCATTCGACGACCACCCATCGCTGCCGCATGGGAATGTTGGCCGCTATTACCTCGAACAGCAGCTGTCGCTGAGGTCACGAGAAAATTGCCTTGACCTCGAACGCGCATTGCAGGCACGACCGCTTGTGCTAATCGGAACAGACCGAAAGTTGCCATTTGCCAGCCCATTTCAAACGCTTTATACGAAGTATCTTGTAACTTTCTCGAGCCAATTTGGGCACCCAAGTTATAAACAACGGTGTCAATCGGCCCAATCTCGGCTTCAACTTGGGCAACCCGATGTTCTATGGATTCAGGCTCGACCGCGTTCATTAAAAAGCCCGTCGCTGAGCCCCCCGCGGCAACAATCGCTTCTACGGAGCGATCTAATCCAGCTTGATCGCTTCGACGACACAAAACGGCGTGATAACCAGCACCCGCAAAGCGAGCGCCTACGGTCGCGCCGATGCCAGCACCCGCGCCTAAAACTAAACAAACCGACTTCATCGTGCCACCCTTGCTCAAAGACAGATTAAACCTACCAGCTATTACGCCGATGGCGCAGCGCTAAAAACGTTGCGCTGTCATCAGCATCTGGCATTTCTAGCGAACGCTTGATCTCGGCACTGCCCAATCTAAAAAAAGTATTAATAGATCGTTCGTCGCCAATTGTTGTGGTGATGGGATTCTTACCCGGGTCATTACCCTCGACTTGCTTCAACCAATCAGCAGCAACGACGTTACTCGCTTCAAGGTGTAAGGTGAACTTCAAGTTGTTCTCTAAATAATCGTGTCCCGGGTAGACCGTTACTCCGTCATCAAGGGTATGAAACTGAGCGGCAATGGTTTCATAGAGCGCCTCTGGGCTGCCGCCATTGTGACAATTGCCAACGCCGGCGTTAAACAATGTGTCCCCTGTGAAAACTGCCTCTGGATTGCCCCCCTGGGTAATTAAAAAGCAAAGGTGCGCAAAAGTATGGCCGGGCGTGTCAAGCACCGCCATGGTGACCTCTGGCTCGAGGTCAATCACTTCTCCAGCTTTGAGAGACCGAGTCATTCCAGGGATCTTTCCTTTGCCATTTTCATGCGCCCAAACCTCACAACCGGTTTGTTCAACCAAGGCCTCGTTGCCTCGGGTATGATCCCAATGCTCATGGGTATTAATAATGGTTTTCAGTGAGAGCCCAAGATCGGCAACAGCCTTAGCTGTTGCCTCCGCATCCCAAGGATCTAAGACGATCGCATCACCGTTGGCCAGCTCGAGAATGTAGCTAAAGTTTCTTAAATCGTTATAGGTATAGTTCTGATGAATTTTCATGATGCTTTCCTAGCGACACTCAAAAGCGACTACCTTGTCATTGTTCGGATTGTTTGACAATACGCACGAGCATCCGCCTCAAACGGCCAAAATCGAGACACCCAACATCGCGCCATGCACCATCAAACAAGTCAAGATGCCGGCGACTACATCGTCAGCCATAATCCCAACACCACCGGTTAAGCGTCTATCGAGCCATCCTATTGGTCCCGGCTTTGCAATATCTAGGCATCGAAATAGCCCGAAGGCGAGTAATAGCCAAAAGGGTTCGATTGGCACCCAGATCAGTGCGCACCAGATCCCAACTATTTCATCCCAGACGATCGCACTCGGATCCTTTTGTTGCATGACCTTGGCGGCGCGCGCACAAATCCAAATACCCAGTAGACCTGCCAAGGCTACCAACCCTAAGTAAGCGGCGACAGGCAACAACGATAGCGACAAATACAGGCCTAACCCAACAACGCTACCCAATGTGCCCGGCGCCCATTTTGCTAGCCCAGACCCAAAACCAAGGGCAATCATGAGCGTAGGACTACCAATAAGGTCAGGGAAAGTCGGTTTCATTAGAAATGCTGGTAACCCGATTGCAACAGCAGTGGCTCCATCAACATGCCCTCGGGCGGGTGACAAAATGTTAGGCCCTTCGCTGCCTTCGTTTGACCAATTTTTGTGAGTGGCAAGTCAAGTTGCTTAGACAGATCTGCGATGGTGGTGCGATGTTCGGGCGGTGCAACAAAACACAATTCGTAGTCATCACCCGCCGTCAGAGTCAATCGCCGAGCAAGCACCTCATCGCCGGCTTCAGCGACCAAAGCCTGATCGAAGTTAAAGGACGAGAGATCAATCTCGGCGCCTACGTCGCTAGCCACTAATATATGATTCAAATCCGCTAACAGACCATCAGAAACATCAATCATTGCAGAGGCCAACCCTCGGAGATGCTGCCCCAATTCCAGCCGGGGCTCGGGTGCTTCATAGTGTTGCGCAATTTTTTTGCTACATTGTTGTCCCGCGAGGCGCCTTTGCAATGCCAGTCCCGCCCTTCCTGGCCAGCCACTAACAAATATATCCGACGGCTCGGTTGCTCCGCTTCGACTGATAAACTGCTCTTGCGGCAACGAACCCATGACGGTCCAGGTAATTGACAAAGCCTCACCCCGGCTAATGTTGCCGCCCACTAAAGGGCTCTGCCAAACCGAAATACAGTTACCCAACGCATTGGCAAACTCTTCGAGCCACTCCGGTGAGACGCTAGCCAGCGTAAGCGCACCGGTGACCGCGAGAGGCTTGCTGCCCATTGCCGCAAGGTCACTGAGAGCCGCAGCCAAGGTCCGTCGAGCCGTCATGGCCGCTGGCGCATCAACCGGGAAATGGGTGCCCTCGATAAACGTATCGGACGATACGCAGAGTTGCTCGTTGGATGGCGGCATGATTACCGCACAATCGTCTCCTGGTCCAAGTCTGACAGCAGGTCCACGAAAATTCCCCAGGGGGGCAAAATAGCGCTCGATAATGTCGAACTCAGACAGGGTCATTAGGGCCCTGCGACCGAGGTCTCAACCGCTCGAAAATCCACTGACAAACGGTCGAGAATAGAATTGACATACTTATAACTGTCGGTGGCGCCAAATATTTTGGCGATATCTATGGCTTCCGAAATCACAACCCGAAAGGGTACCTCAATATGCTCTCGCAGCTCGTAGGCGCCGACCAGCAAGATACTGCGTTCAACCGAATCGATGTCATCGCCATCCCGATCCAATAAAGGTTCTATCGCCTGCCAGAGTGACGCTTGATGTTTTGTAGCGCCCATGACAAGCACCTTAAAATAATCGATGTCAGCGCGCTTTAAATCATTATCCTCGATGAACTCTTCGATGACCTTTGATGGCGATGTGCTGACGTACTGAGTTTGATATAAGGCTTGAACAGCGAGCTTGCGGGCTCTATGCCGGGCCGAGGAGGAGGATTTCATACCAATTTTCTGATGAGATTGATCATCTCAAGTGCCGCCATTGCGGCGTCTGACCCTTTGTTGCCCGCTTTGGTGCCAGAACGCTCAATGGCTTGCTCAATAGTATCGGTGGTAAGCACCCCAAAGATCACCGGCTTACCGGTCTTTAATGCGACGGTATTAACGCCGCTGGCTACTTGTCCGGCGACATAATCAAAATGCGGTGTGCCGCCTCGAATCACCGCTCCCAAAGTTATAACCGCAGCGCAATCAGCCTGCTCGGCGGCTAATTGGGCAGCCAAGGGTATTTCAAAGGCGCCCGGCACTTTGACAACGGTGAGACATTTTTCTTGAACACCGTGACGCTTGAGGGTGGCAATCGCGCCGCTTAGCAAGTTGTCAACGATAAGCTCATTAAATCTGGCTACGACCAAGGTGATCCCGGAGGTCGTTGCGACTAAATCTCCTTCAATAATTCGAGACATGCTTTTATCCTATCTTAAGCAACAGCCTGCCTAAGGTTTTAGCGTTAGTTTTAGATCCTCTCCGACCCGACGGGACTCGGCGATTCGCCAGCTGCGAACCTCCGACATCTTAGCAACTTCTGGTAGCTGAAGTAACGGCAAGCCTTGGCCCATGAACTTAGGCGCTAGGTAAACAATTAATTCATCAACTAACCCAGCTTCCATAACGGCGCCGGCGAGCACCGGGCCGCATTCCACCAGCACCTCTAGGGCCCCAGATTGTGCTAGTGATCTAAAAAAATGTGTCAAATCGATACGGCCCTTTTGATCGGCGGGTATCACAAGCGCTTCACTGTGACTTGGTTTAGTGCCTGCAGCACAAACTTGCACTGCCCTAGGGTTTTGAAAAACCTGGTGCGATGAAGTGGTTCGGGCGTTCGAATCCAATACATAAACCGGTTTTGGACGTGCCAGGATCAAATCACTGGCGACAGGATCAATGGCAGGGTCGCGAACAGTTAACGCTGGATCATCGACCAACACCGTGTTGGCGCCGGTTACAATCGCAGAGCTACGAGCGCGAAGCCTCTGCACATCTAGCCGTGCTGCTGGGCTGGTGATCCATTGACTCGCGCCGTTCGGCAGCGCTGTAAAGCCATCTATCGTTGCCGCGAGCTTAAGTCGCGTAAAGGGCAGGCCATCTCTATGGTTTTTGACGTGCCCAGGGTTTAACGCTTCTGCCGATAATGGATCTAAAGATCGAACCACTTCTATGCCAGCCGATTCGAGTAGGTCAAAGCCGGCACCGCGATTTTTCGGATGCGGATCTTCCGCTGCCGCAACGACCCGGCAAATACCCGCATTGATCAGCGCCTTTGCGCAAGCAGGGGTGCGCCCTTCATAGCTGCAAGGTTCCAAGGTCACATAAGCGGTCGCGCCTTCGACTGACTCGGTGGCATTCACTAAGGCACTAGCCTCTGCGTGCAGCTCCCCTGCCTGACGATGATATCCCTCTGCAATAACCCTGCCGTCACGAACCAACACACAGCCTACCCTAGGATTTGGGTCTGCAGTGTAAAGTCCTTTGCGCGCCAACGCGAAAGCCTTGGCTAGAAACTGTCGATCATCCATTTCATTGTTTCTCTACCGGGGATTTTTTCTTTGGCGGTTTTCGCTTAGCTTTACCCATTGAATCGATTTCGCGCTTGAACTCGCTGATATCTTGAAAGCTTCTGTAAACCGACGCAAATCGGACATAAGCGACTTCGTCTAACGTTCTCAGCTCCCGCATCACCAGCTCTCCTAGCGCCCGGCTCTTGAGTTCCGGCTCTCCGGTGGCGCGAACGTTGCTCTTGATGCGCATGAGTACTGCCTCGACCCCTTCAAGACTCACGGGTCGCTTCTCAAGGGCCCGCATCAACCCTGAGCGCAATTTTTCTTCGTCGAAAGGCTCTCGAGTGCCATCGGACTTAATTACCCTGGGCATCATCAGCGCCGCTGATTCAAAAGAGGTAAATCGTTCGCCACAGGCCAAACACTCTCGACGGCGACGCACTTGCTGGCCTTCGGCCACCAGTCGACTGTCGTTTACTTTCGTTTCGCTGTGACTGCAAAATGGGCAAAACATACGCCACCCCACCTGGGCCAATCGCTACATTAGGATCACTGTCAAAGTTTACCGGTTTTAGACTCGCTGGCTTCCATTGATTGCTTCGCCTCGTCAATGGCTCGCTGAATTTCTGGTAAATGTGCCATAGCTGCCTGCAAGTTACTCACGATGTGGCGGTTGAATCCTTGTTGGATCTCTCCGCGCCCATCAACTTCAGGCGTCGTGAACCATAGCCGCGTCATTAGATCGACGTAATAACGGATTTTAAAAAAGATCCTGTACTGGTTCTCGACCAAATCTGCCAGTTCCATGCCCAATACATCCGCTAAATCCCCCCTGGTCGTTGCAGTGGACCAAGCGATGGTACCGAGAAAAAAAGATCTGCCATGGTCGGCATCAAGGTATATCGGCAGTGCAGCCTCAATCTGCTGCATATTTTCTTTGATTTCGCTTTCCAAGTTCTTGAGGAAGATTCGCGCTCGTTTGCGTTTCATTTCATTGAATTGCCGTCGACTGTTATAAAGCGCACCCATACCACCGAGGGCAACACCAATAATTGTTGCGATCATTTCTGGCAAAAATTCAGAGAGACTTATCATATTAATCCCAATTCAACGACCACTTAACCCAAAGAAGCACTCGATCATACAGCGATCAAGGTACTCGAGCCAATCAAGCGTGAGACGGCCCAATATCAATTTACGCTCTCTGAGACGCATGTGGGTCAGGTAACGATAGCCAAGCATCTGATCCCGATAGGTTAAGATGGCGAATAACCTTAGAGCATCGCGCTGCGAAAAATCATCACAGAGCAGTGCATTAGCAGCGAATTGGTCTCATTGTCATCGCGGTAAGCACGCGTCAATTGACTAGCGCAGATGACTGGCGAGATGGCTAGCGCAGACAGCATCGCGATGAAAAGCGTGCTGTCGATATGCGCCAAGCAACACCAATCACCTAGGAGCAGCAATCACCAATGGCACACCACAAGCTCCAGCTGCCGAAAAAAAATTGCGCCCATTGCGGGTTAGCCTTCGTTTGGCGAAAAAAATGGCGTAAGGACTGGGAGCAGGTCAAGTATTGTTCTGAACGGTGTCGGCGCAGCAAAATGAAACCTGCGAAAACTGGCTCGCCCTTTGG
>JADHNJ010000022.1 GCA_016779565.1 Pseudomonadales bacterium | reverse complement strand
CGGTGTCATCAACATTGTCTCGGTTAGCGGGGCTTCTGTGATCCTAGCGAGGATTTCTTGATGGGCAATATCTTTCAAGAAACCCGCCATCTGGACAGACACTTTGTTAATGGGACAAGTCACAACCCCATCGATCGACCCAGCCAGGCCTAGACGTACCGCCCGCTCAAAATACGCTACCGAGGCCGCGCCAGCGAGCGCCGAAGGACTACCTCTGACAAGATCTGACAAAGATGATGGAAAGGGGTCTAGAAGGTGCAAAACCGGCTCACGGGTAACATCCTCAGGCGATTCAACCCGCTTGATAGCGTGGAAAACTCCAGATTCTTCCATGGCTTGCCGAATAGGCGCCTCCGAGCCGATAACAAAGACGCCAACATCGGAGGATGCCGATAATTCAGTGAAGGCTTTCACTAAGACCTCTGGTCCAATTCCCGCAGGATCGCCCAGCGTCAATGCCAATCGTTGCATCAGGGAAGATCTCCAACGATATGCCCTGCGACCAATTTAGGGGCTTGCATAGGTATGAAATGCGTTAGCTCTGGCAGATGAACGTCCGTTCCCTGGGGTAAAAACGCTGCCAGGCCTTCCCACGTCGGTGATGAAGAAAAATCCATTTCGTGTCGATCCGCATCCCTTGTCTTCGCTCGCATTACAGTCACGGGTATTTCGATCCCTGCGATTTCGTCAAGAATGTTTCGGCCTGTACTACCCATATAGATTTCTGCTTCCACTTCAGGCGGACAAGCGAGCACCAACCCCGAGCCTTCTGCATCCGGGAGCAGTCCGAACTGGCAGTAATCCTGTAATACGGCTGGTTCCCATACCCCGTAGGAACCTCTACCCTCAAAATTAGCAACCATTCCAGCGACCGAATCGAACCGTCGCTTTCGTCGCGCAACCGGATGTTGCCCCGCATCATCTAACCAATCTGCATGTACCGATGTGTTGCTCGAGTAAACCTCGGGCGACATAATTACAGGGTCTACTAATAACAGTCGAGAAAACGCGTTGGGACACCTGGCCGCAGCTACAGCGACGGCGTGCCCACCCATTGAGTGCCCAACGCCAATGAACGTTTTAGGCGCTTGCGCCAGCATGAAGGCGCTTAAATCATCCCCAAAAGATTGCCAATTATACGGTCCCGTCTTTTCGCTGCGGCCATGGCCACGCATATCCACCGATAAAACATGCCTACCAGGCATTGCTGCGATCACCTGATCCCAACACCTAGCGTGAAATCCTGTCGCATGGACCAATAGGATTGAGATCTCAGAAGCTTTGGGCTGCCCCCACTCAAACCAACACAGTTCGACGCCGTTAAATTTCGCCTGGTGTTGGACGGGTTGCACTAACTTTGTCATGGCTATGATCTCCCAATCGGTGATGTATCTCTAACTTCGGTATTACAACGTCGATTCGTTGATCGGCTCTTGGGACCACAGGCCTAAAGTCCGAGTGCTCTGAAATATGACAACCACCAACGTCATTGCCAAGGCAACTGCCCACAAGGAGGCTTGTCCCCCGAACACCAAAGAACTGTAACCCAACAGCAACCCACCGATTGGCATGCCGCCCAAATTAGCCAGAGAGAATATAGCTAACACACGGGACCGATAGGCTTCTGGCGCAGCTTGCTGCAACAACGTTCGACTCATACTCATCGCAACCGCTCCGCACATCCCCCAAAGCACTAGAGACGCCAGAAAGTATTCAAACTCTGTGGCCATCGATGCGAGAATAAGACATCCCCCGCCCCCCACCAATGCCAATGGAAATGCCCGCAGAGGGTTGGCCAGACCGCCTATTTGCACTAGCAAATAAGTCACCAAAATGGTGCCCCCCACAAAAGCGACAAAACACTGAGCGATCTCTGCAGCACCAGCCCCATAGGCATCGCGAGCAACAACCGGCACTAGCACCATGTAAGCACCGCCATAGAGCAGGCTCATCATAAATACCAGTAACAGAATTGGCAGCATACTTGAGGAGGCAACTACCCATTTCAGCCCCTCTAGGATTGCAAGACCTGAACCGGTCTGACTTTGGTGCGCAATCGCCGCCCTTTGAGCAACGCCTAGAGGCAATAGTTTGACCGCAAAGCCAATGCCCAGCAGCATACCCAGTGCCTGAGCAATGAGCAGCACTGATGGCCCTAATGATTCTGCGGTGCCTCCAAGTAAAAAACCGACAACCTGTCCGCCAAAGGTTAAGCCCATGGTAATGGTAACCGCTCGTTGCAGTTGCTCTTGAGCAATTTGATTCAACATGCCATCTCTTGCCGGTTGCGCAAAGGCGGTAAGCGTGCCCATGGCAATGGCGTACGCCATGATCAGCGGCAGGCTAAGCGCGTCAAGAAAAATACCAAATGCCAAAGCCAACGGCGGGATAGCACCGACCCCGTGGGAGACGATCAAAATCTTAGCGCGATCAACCCGATCAGCGAGCAGACCGCCGACTAATATCAAAAAAATTGCCGGTAATTGTAAACAAAATTGAACCAAGCCAAGGGCGGCGCCCGACGCCTGCATTTCTACCACCACCAACCACGGTAGCAAAACCGTCTGAATACCAATCGGCGCTACGAAACTCACAAGACACAACAAGTACCAAGTTTGGGAACTCACGGATGCTTGACCTGGGACACTCATAGTTTTTACGTTTTCGTCCACTCTTATTAGAGCCTCATCTACATCGAACTCATCTACATAGAGCTCATCTACATAAAGCCTCATCTACAACCACACCTACGCCTACAAACACGCCTACAACCACTACTGCGCTAGGATCTGCATTTCACCCTTGCGCCAGGCGATGTGATTAATCTATCTCAGACCTTAAACAGCTCCTCGTCGATATCGGCAAAAGCCTTAAATTCGAGCACGTTGTGAGAGGGATCTCGAATAAAAAGCGTTCGCTGTTCACCGGCCTCGCCAGCAAAACGGACCTGGGGTTCAATCATAAACTGACAGCCTTTAGTGCTGAGCGAGGTCTCAAATTTGGCGAACTCGGCGAGCGTCAACACGATACCAAAATGCGGTACCGGAATCGCTTCCCCATCTACTGGATTACGCCCCTGAATCTTGGTGGGCGTGCCTACCTGATGGCAAACGAGCTGATGGCCAAAAAAGTTGAAATCAATCCATTGATCGCTGGACCGGCCAATAGGGCATCCCAGTAGTTCATGATAAAACTGCCTCGCAGCCGCAAGATCATGAACCCCAATAGCCAAGTGAAATGGCGTTAACATGTTTCGCTATCCTGTCAGACTACGGTAGACCTTTGAAAGCTCGCTAGGCAACTGCGTTACATCCTGAATGACCATATACTGTCGATCCGGGCACATTAGCCTCAAATAATCGTGTCCAGAAGGATCGACGGTCAGGCAAAAAGACTGCACCCCTTGCTGCTTCGCCTCTTGAAGCGCTTTCATCGTATCATGGATACCGTATTCTCGGTCGTTGCGGTCTTCACCGTAATCGTGGTCTTGGGGATAACCATCGCTTATAACAATCAACGCTTTAATCCTTGCGTCCGTTTGATTGAGTTGCATCGCGGCATGCCGAATGGCTGGCCCCATCCGGGTGCTGCGACAAGCTTTAAGCCCACCAATTTTTGCTTTGACACGCGCATCGAGCGGTTCGTTGAATCGTTTGCACACCGTATATTCGACCTGATCCCGACCGTAACCGCTAAAACCACTTACCGCGTAATGATCCCCTAAGGCTTCAAGCGCCTGAGTCATCTGAATCACAGCGTGCTTCTCGAGATCGATAATCTTCTCTCCTTCAGGCAATAGTGGCGGTGGCTCATCGGGCCAATCGAAGTCGTGATACTCTTCAGTGGGCGGCGGCTCTGCATTTGGATCCGGCATTCTGTCGTCTGTTGAAGCGCTGAGATCTATCAGGAAAAGTGCAGCAACATCCCTGCCCTGCCGATGACGCTCGACATAGATCCGCTCAGAGGGCGAGCGTCCAGCTTTTCGGTCAATCACAGCCTCGATAGCGCGCTCTAGATCCATATCGCACCCATCAGGAGAGCCCCTGACTTTTACCAGTAATTCTGGTTTCAGTCGACTGAGCTGCCGGCGCACCTGCTTTTGCAGGCCTAAATGATCCATCACCGATTGCCGGTAATAATCTACATTTTCATCTGAATCATGTATCTCTACCAATCGGCACCAGCGGCGACGATAATCATTGATGTGGTAATCCCATTCATCATAATAAAAGCTTGCAGGCTTTTGCTTGGTAGCTGGGGCCCCTTCGGCCACACCTGGTTTACTGCGACTACTCAACTGTAATTCGGGTTCACCCTCTATTTCGGGGACTTCTGCTAACTCCGTCATCAACATCGCTTGATCAGAGTCAACTTCGCCAAAACTCATATCATCAAGCATCAAGTCCTTTGGATTCACCGTCATGGCAATGCCCTCAACGTCATCTGAATCCGTGGTGACGTCCTCTGCGGCCATCTCAAGCGCTGGTAATTTCTCGAGCGCCGCCGCCAAGGGCAGATACCGCCGATAAGCAATACCAGGCAAAGCGATGAGATCGATCAGCGACACGCCCTTCAACATACCCCCGATTAAGGATACCGCCTCTAACGTCGTTTTCAGCGTTGCCGTCTGCTCCCTCAAGGGGTTTAGCAGCGCGTCCAAACGCGCTGCCCCTCCAAGGTCCCGGTGCGCAAGGCGATGTACAGGAATATCAAGGGTCAACTCGACTAGGACCTCTAACAATTTTCGTGGGTGATCCTCAGCCAGTTTATTTTGCGCCTCTCGCCTGGAGCCGAGGCTGCTGCCACGCTGCGACTCGCCGGACTTGTGTTGCAAAGCTTGCGAACCCTCCACATGTAACCCAGACGCTTGATCGGATCCAAGATCCTCATAATAGGACGCAAGTGCTGTTTGAAAATCTAGCAACGCATGCTGTTTTTGGCGCCTTAACTGCCCGCTAGCGCCTGCAAACTTGTGAGCCCACTGCCAGTCGATACGTGCCGCTTCTAGCAGCGCAAACAACCTGCCGCTAAAGCGAGGGAGGGGCTGGGTTCTGAAATAGCGCAGTAGACCAGGCAATTGCTGCAAGGTCCCAAATTGTTGATAACCTAATTGATGCGAGATCGCGACAAAATAAAATTCGATGTTATCGGCTACCTGATCAAATTCAGCAAACGACTCGGGCAAAAAAATCACGGACGGATCTGACGCGGCTTCATTTGTTGACGATCTACCCTCCGGGTGTTCCGCGGTCTCTGAGCAGATCAGTTGCTGGGGGCAGCCGGAGATCGCTTCAGCGAAGAGTTGCAATAGCCTTTTTTGCTCATCGAACCTGACCTGTCCTCGTAGCGTCTCAAGGTGATCGGTGGCGGTAGCAGAGGCTAATTGAAAAAATGCGAGGCCTTTCCTCGGGCTGACCTCATGAGCTGCCAGACCTAAATCGATCCATTCCATACACAGCGCCGGTCGATCAAGCGGTAGTTGTCGGCAAACTTCTAGAAACGCGGTCGCCAACTGACAATCATTGATCTGATTAACCAATTGCCTGAGCACATCGCCCTGACTAATTCGCTCAGCGCAGAGACAAAGCTGGTCTAAAAATTCGCTCAAATCAGTTGCTTGTTCGGCCAGCTTCATTAACACCTGCCACCAAGCATCAAAATGTTTCCCGGGTAAGGCATCTACAAGGGACTGCCGCCTGATCAAGACTTCGAGTAAAGCTCTTGAATTAACTTGCTGGAGCTCTGCCAAGCGCACTTCGTCAATCAGGGGCTCAGACTCCGCGAGAAATGCTACTAACAATTCGCGATCCTGATGTATCAGAAAGGTCGCAACTGTCACCCAGCCATCAAATCTTAAAGGGCTAGCATGTTTGAGACGGTCAGCACCTGCCCGCAGTGCTTGCGTTAATATTTGCGCAGAAAACTGGTAATGACTCTGGATCTGACGCCCTAGGTCTTCAAGCACGCTCAATCGACTAGGCCCAGCTCCATGCTCTAAAGACTCTCCGACTAGCCGCCAATACGCCACTGCTGGTTCTACACTGAGCTTCGCAAACCCCAAGGCGGTATCAGCTTTGATGAGCCAATCGTTAGGATCTCCATTGACCACGATCTTAGGCGCCAGCGACAGCCAGGCACGAGTAACCTCAAATCCATGCCAACCAGAATGGGTTAACTGCTCGACCACAGTGTCGAAGGCGGTTTGTTGGGTGCCGCTTAAATCCAGCGTGGTTAAAATCTCACGGTAAGCCGCAGCCGTTGGCTCGTGTTGCTTTAAAAGTTGATGATAAACATCCACTCAGCACAACCGCCTTCAGCTAGGGTCTTCTGGGAAAATTGCAGCTGCAACAGCAGTCAATGCCGCTTGTACTTCCACGTCATCGGAGACCGCCCGACAAACCGCCACATCGCAGGCTCGCAGCGGCGCCACACCAGCCACCATCATCTGAGCCGCGTAAATGAGCAGTCTGGTGCTCACCCCCTCATCGAAACCGTGATCCCGTAAATTTCGCACAGCAGCGCCGAGCTCGGCCAAGTAGGAGGCCTTGACTTCATCTATGCCAGTTTCATGAGCAATAATCGCCGCTTCGGTGTCCTTAGAAGGATAATCAAAGTCAATCGCAACAAAGCGTTGTCGCGTACTCGTTTTTAAATCCTTTAAAACATTTTGATAACCTGGGTTATACGAGATGACCAATAAGAAATCGGTATGTGCATCTAGGATCAAGCCACGTTTTTCAATGGGTAAAATGCGTCGATGGTCAGTGAGCGAATGAATGAGCACGGTGGAGTCTTTGCGGGCCTCTACGATTTCGTCGAGGTAACAAATTGCACCCTCTTGAACCGCGCGCGTTAGCGGGCCATCCTGCCAAACCGTTTCATCGCCCTGTAATAAATAACGTCCAACCAAATCCGTCGCCGAAAGATCCTCGTGACAGGCGATCGTCTGCAATGGGTACGCAAGCGATTGCTGATATTTGGATGCTTGCTCGCCTCGATATAGATGGTACGCCATGTATTCGACGAATCGCGTCTTTCCGCATCCCGTAGGACCCTTGAGTAAGATTGGTAATCGCTGCGCATAGGCTGCGGTAAAAAGTGCAACCTCATCGCCAACGGGTAGGTAGTAAGGTTCTTGATCTAACGAGGCGGTGGTTCGCTCGGTTTTACTCACAATTTGCTCCCTGCCATTTGGGGGGGCGCTTTTCCATAAAAGCCGCAACGCCCTCTTTAAAATCCTCGGTTTTGCTCAGTCGGTTTATCTGTTGCTCACTAAATCTCACTGAGCTTGCGATATCCCGGTGCAGATCCTGATAGATTTGAAACTTCGTCACCCGCAGGGCCTCCGGCGCATTTTCGGCAATCATGGTTTCGGCATACTGTTGCACTGCGGGCTTGAGGGCCGATGCCTCATGCAAACCATTCAACAGCCCCCATTGATAGGCCTCATCACTTGAAAACCGTCTTGAGCTCAGCAAAAGATCATTCGCCCGAGGCAAACCGATCATTCTAGGGAGCAACCAGGAAAGCCCGTATTCAGCGGGAAAATTTAACTTACCATGGGCGGTGGTAAACGTCGCTTGGGGCACCGCGAACCTTAGATCCGCAAACAACATCAAAGCTAGGCCGACGCCAGCAGCGGCTCCATTAACCGCGGCAATCACAGGCTTGGTAAGACCGAAATGGAACGCGAACGCCGCATCAAATTCTGGACTCACACCATAACCCGGTTGGGCCAAGGGTTCCGGCGTGCCTGGGTCGTAACCGCCCTTATCGCTGTGTCCTTTGAGCGCCTCAGCATCTCCACCAACACAGAAACTGCGGCCACCACCCGTAACCACAATAATCCGCACCCTCGCGTCGGCCTCGAATTCGGCAAGCGCATAGCGATATTCTGTATGCATCCTGCCCGTCCAGGCGTTATTGCGATGAGGCCTATTTAAAGTAATCCATCCAACACCTTGTTTTATATCACATAAAATTGTTTTAAGTTGCACCGCACCACCGTCTTACCTGCGCCTCAAGCAGATCATCATACCCATAAAAAAAATGATCTGCGCCCTCAATCACTGCAACTGATGATTCTCCAAAATACCGAATCAGCGTACCTGTTTCGACGAATTGATCTTGGCTTCCCACAATCACGTCGCTCGCCACTACTTCGGTTAGGGCATTCGGTGTACATAGCGACAATACCGGAGCCAATAGTAGCAAAGGATGGTCAATCTTGATTTCTTTGATCGATAACAAAGCAGCGGCGCCAAAGGAATAACCGGCGAACCAGACTGGCTTTGCAAGGTTTTTCCGGGCAAATTCCCAGACCGCTCGGACGTCCTCAGCACCATCGCTGGCGTCCTGACATTGACCGGAGGATGCCCCTACACCAGAAAAATTAAAGTACAACACCGAAAAATCGAGCGCACTGAGTTGCTGGCCAATCAGCGCCAGCACTGAATTATCAAAATTACCCCCGTACGCGGGATGAGGATGACACAAGATAATCACTGGCCGATCTGTGTGTCCAATAGCCAAGGATGCCTGCAAGAACCCTTGCGGCCCCTCAATAGAATAACTTTCAGCGGTCGATGATGCCATCTGTTGACTCCTGCATGATTGCGTTCGCCCTTTAAGCCATAAGCCTGGATTGAGATCGAACCCAAAGTTTACCAAGCGACGACTCGATGAGGTCCTAGAGCCTGGGGCTAACGACGTCTCCAAACCGCATGTTATCGCGCAGCTAAACGCACTATGCAACGCACTTGCTAGAGACGCGCTAAACCCGCGGGCGCCAGCGGCGGCGCCTTCATTGTACATGCTACAATGGATATTACCTTGAGCGGAGCCACTGCCCTGCGTTTTATTATTTTTAGCCTACCTTTTGGCGAACTTTTCAGCTTATTGCTACTAGCGGATACGATCGGTCTTGGTGCTACGCTACTCGAGCTGCTCGCAAGCGGCCTTCTAGGCCTTTGGATCCTCAAAAGATCTGGAAGACGTTTGGGCGAGATTTTTCAGGTATTTCGTCAGCAAAGCACCCCATCGCTCAAGCAGCTTTTTCGTTCTCTCGGTTACTTCATTGCCGGGGTCTGTCTGTGTATTCCAGGGTTACTCACAGACACGATCGGTCTAATCATCCTACTGCAAGCGACACTGCAAGGGCCCTGGCGCCCCCATCCTGATCATCAAGGCACCTCAAATAAAGCAGGTCCACACACGCTCGAGGGAGAATTTGAGATCCGGGACGAGACGCCGTCGCAAATCAGGAGAGACGAGCGGTAGGTAGGTTCTCAAACCCTTGGAAAATATCATCGAATCAAAGCTTCAATACCTGCTGCGCTATGATGTTGCGCTGGATTTCGCTCGCTCCCCCGGCAATGGTGTAGCCTCGATGGTGAAACATTGCACTAGCAATCATATCAACGTCTTCACTAAAAACAGGCTCAGCCTGCCCCCGCGTAATCGCGTCGAGCGGTAATCCATAAGCCCCAGCAATCTCGAACAACAATTGATCCTGCGCTTGCACCAGCTGACTGCCCTGGAGCTTTAACATTGACGGTTCAGCGCCTACCGAACCACCCGAATCAAAATGACCGAGCAAACGAAGCGCCATCACTTCTAGAGAAGTTAATCGTATTTCAATGCCAGCAAGACGGGACAGAAAACTCTGATCCGGGTGGAAACTCGACTGCTGTTCAACGAGTAGTGCTTTCAATCTCGACAAGATACGCTTGTTTTCGGCGACCCGAGAGACCATCAACCGCTCATCGCCCAAGATGTTCTTTGCGACCGTCCAACCCTGGTTCTCTGGACCCAAACGATTTTCTTTTGGAACCCGAACATTGGTAAAAAAAACCTGATTCCACAATCGCTTACCATTAAAGGCGTATAACGGTTTGACTTCGATCCCAGGCAAATTCATGGGCATCAGCAAAAATGAAATACCCAACTGCTTTTTAGCCTCTGGATCCGTTCTAACCAAAACAAAAATATGATCGGCGTCTTCGGCTTTTGACGTCCAAATCTTGGCACCGTTTACCAAGTAATGATCACCATCAGACTCTGCTCGGGTTTGCAGCCCAGCAAGATCAGAACCCGCACCAGGCTCTGAATAGCCCTGACACCAGCTAATATTTGCGGTTAATATCTTCGGTAGGTAATGGGCTTTTTGCGCCTCGGTGCCATACTTAATGATTGCTGGCCCTACCATATTAAAACCGAATCCTTGCGTTTCGGGTGCATGATGCGCTCGCATCAATACTTCAAACTGGTGTCGTCGACGCAAACTCCACCCGGTCCCGCCAAATTCTTCCGGCCAATTTGGCGCAGCCCACCCTTGGGCCGCGAGGCATCTGGTCCAATGATCTTGGGCCGCTTTACTGACGGGCAAAGACCGCGCAACTCTTGCGGCAACGGCTGGGTCTAACTGTTCCCGGAGGAAGGCTTTGACTGATTGTTCGAACTTGCGGTCACCATCATTTTTAGAAACATGCATAACGCTCTCCCAAGACCTTGGCCTCACTTAAAGTACAAGGTTTCGTTACCAATTACCCGCTCGATCATGCAATGAGAACCTCTAATGCGCAATCAGTGGCCTTTCGTGAGGATGCAAATTTCGCTACCATGGCGCCATCATCGCAAACCCCTCATCTTGATGCTTTTGAACGGCCGTTTATGACAGTAAGGTCTACCATTGCTCGCCTCTGGCCCTATATCAGCCAGCATGCGTTTGCTTTTTGGGGCGGCATGCTGGGCCTTTTAGTAGCGCGTCTTTTTGAAGCAACTGTACCTTTCCTTCTTAAAGAAGGTATCGACTTACTGGCCGACCGTAAACCCGGCATGACCCAAGCGGCTTTGACGGACGAAATCGCGCCGATAGCGCTTATCATTGCCGCCTGCGTTTCCGCACAAATTATTGTCACCATCGTAAGCCGAATTTTGATTCGCCGCACAGGCGTGTTAGTCGCAGCTGATCTTAGGCACAGGCTTTATGATCATCTGCAAAAGCAGGGACCGATCTTTTTTGCAACCTATCCCGTGGGTGACCTCATGGCCCGGGCCATTAACGATATCACCCGGGTTCGCGAGCTGATTGCCGGTACCTCCAGAACAACCATGGTCCTGCTTTTCACGGCGACGGTTGGACTCTCTTTCATGGCGGTATTATCTTGGCAACTCACGCTTGCAGTTGTATTACCCGCACCATTGATCACCTACTTTGCGCACCTTTACGCGCAACGAATTTTCGTCAAATCCCAGCGTACTCAGGAAGGTTTCGCCGATCTTTCAACGTTTGTCCAACAAAACCTCAATGGCATTCGCACGGTACAGGCTATGGCTCAAGAAACACGCGAAATTGCTCGCTTCGCTGAAACTAATCAGCAATTCGCCGATGACAACATTGCCTTGATTAAGGATAGTTCCGCCATTGGCGCGATCATGCCGATCCTCGCCGCAATTTCAACCATGATCATTATTGGCTACGGGTCACACCTTTACAAAACCGGCGAGATTACCCTCGGGACCTTCACTGCATTTTTTTCCTATCTTGCACTGCTTTTGTGGCCCATCCGAGAGGCCGGCTCTATTGTGACCCAATGGCAGCGAGGCGTGTCTGGTACCGCGCGCGTGTACGAGATTTTTGATCAAATACCAGAGATTAGAGACCAGCCCAGCCCGCTGCATCCAGAGCTGACCGGCCGAGTTGATATTGAGGATCTCTGGTACCGGTTCCCTAACAAAGATAAGTACGCGCTTCAGGCCTTAACGTTTTCGATACCTGCAGGCCAAACCCTGGCCATCATCGGCCGGGTTGGGTCTGGCAAGTCGACGCTGCTGCGTCTTCTGGTGCGAATGCTTGAGCCTCAGCGAGGCCGCATTTTGCTAGACCAAGCCCCTATCCATGAGTATCCACTTAACTATCTTCGAGAAAACGTTTGTCTCGTGCTACAAGACCCGTTTTTGTTTGCTGACAGCCTCAGTGACAACATTGCTTACGATGATCCAGGCCGAAGTCCAGAGGAGATTCTACAATCAGCGCAAGCAGCTGCGCTATCCAGCACGATCGATGCGTTTCCCGATGGTATCGAAACTATTTTGGGTGAGCGAGGCGTCACATTATCTGGAGGACAAAAACAACGCACAGCCCTCGCCAGAGGCATTATCAGAATGAGTCCGCTTCTGATATTGGATGATTGTTTTTCTGCCGTGGATACCGAAACCGAGGAGCACATTCTTTCTGAGCTTAAGGTCATTCGACAAGGTCTAACGACTTTGATCGTGTCAAATCGGGTAGCAACAGCCCGGCATGCCGACGAAATCTTAGTTTTAGACGAAGGTAAGCAAGTCGCCTTTGGCAGCCACAAGGACCTGATGACACAACCCGGACTCTATCGGGATCTCGCGCAATCGCAACAATCGATTAGAGGCAAAAGCTGATGGCACCATCTACCCACAGCGCCAAGCCGCGAGATCATGGTGTCTTCGATGCAGAAATCTCATACAAGGCCCCCACATTGGCAGAGTTCGGCCGACTATTGACCTGGGCTGTACCCCATCGGCGTCAGGTATTGCGATCCCTTGGCCTTGTGTTGCTGGCTTCGTTTCTCGCAATTTTACTGCCGGTTATCATATCTCGAGTGATTATTGATGGGATTTTGATTCAAAACCCAATGCTCCATATGCCGGACTTGGGGATGAATGATCTGACAACTTGGATCGCGCACCAGCTCAACATCTCAGTTTTAGTTGCCGCCCTGCTGCTCTACGGCGTTTTAACCCTGTGCTGCCACGGCGCTTACCATCTGCATAGAGTTACCTTGTCGGAAGCAGTTATGTATGCGCTCCGAGACTTACGATTGGCCCTTTTTACCCACATCGAGCGCCTACCCAGCACTTTTTTTGACAAGGTTGCCGTTGGTCGAGTCATGACTCGAGTGACCAATGACATCCAGGCGTTGTTCGATATGCTGATAGGTATTGGGATGTTGATTGGGGAGTTTGTACCATTTTTCATCGCCCTAGGTCTTATGCTCGCGATTGATGTTGAGTTAACCGCTTACTTACTGATAGCCATTCCTGTTTTTGGGGTGATGACTTATTTTTTCCGCTTAGCGACACGACAAATCTACCGACAAATTAGATCGAGCGTCTCTCAGCTGAATCAAAATTTGCAAGAAAATTTAAGTGGTATCCAAGTCGTGCAGTTGAGCAATCGCGAGCAGCGCAATCTCGACGCCTACCAAGCGATCAATGTGCGCAACCAGCGACAGGAGATCTCGGCGGTAACCATGGAGACGAGCTATGGTGCTTTCATGGATAACATGGTGAATATGGCGTTGGCGGCGATATTATGGATTGGCGGTGGGGAAGTTATCCAAGCACAGATATCTTTGGGTAGCCTTATCTTGTTCACCCAGTTCATCGACATGTTCATCCGCCCGATTAGGGTTCTAGGACAACAGTACAACGTCATTTTCAGAGCCATGGCGAGTGCTGAGCGTATTTTTCAGGCGCTGGATTGGGACGAAAAATTGCGAGAGCCAGCCGCCCCTAAAACTTTACCTAAAAGGCTCAAGGGAGAGGTGGTTTTCAATCGTCTGACATTTGGCTACGAGCCTGGACAACCCGTCATCAAAGATTTTTCTCTGACGATTGCCCCGGGAGAGAAAGTTGCCATTGTTGGGCCCACCGGATCCGGTAAAAGCACGCTCATCCGACTGTTGTCCCGTAGCTATGATTTTCACGACAACGCCATTTTTATCGACGGCATCGATCTTAACGATCTGCCGTCAGCTGCCCTGCGCCAACGCATCGGCGTTGTACTTCAGGATTTCCATATTTTTGCGGGCACTGTTTTCGATAATATTCGGCTGGGAGATCCGAACATCTCTATCGATGACGCCAAGCAAGCTGCTGCTTGGGTCAATGCCGATGAGTTTATCAACGCACTACCCCAAGGGTTTGATACGTTTTTAAATGAAAGGGGACAAAACTTGTCCCAGGGGGAGCGGCAACTCTTGGCCTTTGCTCGCGTGTTGGCCCGAGACCCAGAGATCTTAATTCTCGATGAGGCCACAGCCAGCATTGATACGGAAACCGAACAGACTATTCAGACAGCCCTTGGGCGATTAACCCGAGGCCGGACATCCATCCTGATTGCTCACCGCTTGCAAACGATCCAAGAGGCTGATCGTATCGTTGTGCTCAAGCACGGGGAACTTCGAGAGGTGGGTAGCCATGAGACGCTCATGGCCGCCCGGGGCATTTACCACACCTTAACCCAGTTACAATTTCAGGACTTAGCATCACTCACTTAGGTTAGCGGCAAGATACAAACCGGTGATGGCACCTCAACGTTCATCTGGCGCGATAACAACAATCTGCCACTTGTATCGCGAGGAATAAATTGCACGACATGATCATCTCGAGCCGCGATCACGAGCACCGATGCATCCATCCAGAAATGCCTAGGATGGGCACCACACTGCCAAGCAACATTGCCTGAACGTCGTGCCTGACTTGTCAGGGGAATTTGCACCACACTGTCTAAACCGCGGTTACTGACCCATACCGATGACCGAGCTTCATCTAAGTGAATTTCTGCCGCTTCGCTAAAACCTTGCCTGCCCGGGGGTAAGCAGCTCCCCATATTACGTGTAGACAGGGTGCCATTTTTTTCCATTTTTAAGCGGAACACCTCATTGGACAATTCCGCGACGACATAGATTTGCTGACCATCCACACTGAGCGCCGCGTGCCTGGGTCCAGAACCAGGCGGTAAAGACCAGGCGCCGAGCTCAATGACAGATGCCGATTCCTCCATAGGTAGGCTATATAACACGACTTCATCTGTGCCCAAGTCACAGACCAGCAAACGCTTAGTGTCAAGAAAGTAAGCGGCATGCACGTGAGCAGCCTGCTGCCTTGGATGCTTACGACCATCCCGAGATTTAACCTTCAGATACCTAGCTGCATGACTCGTCAACCAACTACGTGATCCGATTGCGCCCTGTTCGTCCAGACCTAACAGCAAAAAACTGCCGTTACTGTAATGACTGATTGCAAGCCATTGACCATCGGGAGAGATAGCGAGGTGGCAAGGGTCTAGCCCATGGGTCGAAACTTCCTGAGTCTGCTGCCAGTCTCCAGCCTCATCCAGCCTTAACGCAACCAAAATACCGCCGGGTGTTGTTCCGATCTCACATACGACATAGATCATTGCAAGCGTTGGATGGCGGATCAGAAACGATGGGTTAGTCAAGGCGATCGCTTCGTCATTGCACCTCGGCAAACCATCAGTGGTTGCTCTTATCCGATAAAGGCCTTTTGCCTTAGTATCTATCGTGTAGGTACCAATGAGATAATCCATGGCGTAATCTTAACAGCCTATTGGCCTAACGCTTAATACCAGCGTTGGCGCTAATTATGACAGTCGCACATAATCAAGGACATTTTGCGATGCTGGATAATGCGCTGCGCCCTAAAATAGACCCCTGGCTCATGCAAGCAGCCGTTTTCTTAAAGGGCCTTGGACTAACGCCAAACCAACTGACCGTGGTGGGGTTTGTCATTGGCCTGGCGGCAATGGTTGCGATCATGTTTGGGTCATTCCTACTCGGTCTTTTGCTTTTTTTGACCAACCGCCTACTCGATGGCTTGGATGGTGCCTTGGCGCGTCTTGGCAAACCAAGTCAGGCAGGCGCCTATCTGGATATTGTGTTCGATTTCATTATTTATTCGGGTATCGTCTTTGCCTGCGCCGTTGAACGCCCTGAAGTGGGGTTGGTTGCGGCCTTTACGATTTTCAGTTTTATCGGCACAGGCAGCAGTTTTTTGGCAATGGCAATCTTTGCCAACGATGCCCCAACAGTTTCGAATGACCAAAATACCAAAGGCTTTTACTATTTAGCTGGTCTGACCGAGGGCTTTGAAACCATGCTCTTTATCGCCCTGATTCTAATGTTCCCCAGCGGGTTTCAAGTCTTTGCTTTGGTATTTGGCATTTTGTGTTGGATTACAACCGCTCAACGTATTCGATTGAGCTATCGCTATCTCTCCGAGCCCGGTCGTGGTCGTTAGGCTCAGGATACTTTGCGCGAACCTTCAATCAGCACGTCAGCGGTAGTCCCAGTATGAGTCTTCATTCGCTTACCTTAGGCAAGCTGTCCCGCCTGGCCGCCCCTATTATCTTAGCCAATTTAGCCAGCCCGCTGCTCGGTCTCGTTGATACGGCCGTCATTGGTCATCTGGGAGACGCTACGTTGCTCGCCGCACTGGCGCTCGCAACCATGATTTTTAATTTTATTTTCTGGGGATTTGGTTTTCTGCGAATGGGAACCACGGCCCTAGTTGCCCAGGCACGAGGTCGCTCAGATTTAAGAGCCGCCAACGACATTTTAGGTCGCTCGCTGTTACTAGCAGTCGCTCTAGGCGGTCTGCTTTGGCTTATTCAGATTCCATTACAACTACTCGTTTTTCACTTAACGGGTGCCAGCGAGGCCGTGGAAAGATCGGCCTCAACCTACTACGAGATTCGAATATGGGGCGCTCCAGTTCATTTAATGCTCCTTGGCGTGATGGGCTATCTGCTGGGCCAGCAAAGAACCGGTCAAGTGTTAGCTCTCCAGATTTTTCTCAATAGCAGCAATATTGTGCTTGACCTTATCTTTGTGGTTGGTCTCGATTACGGCGTCGGCGGCGTCGCTGCAGGAACGGTTTCCGCAGAGTTGATCACGCTAATCGTCGCCTATCGCTGGTTAACTGCAGCCTCTAGGCGCGATGGTGAGGGCCTTGTCATTGAAAGGCTTTTCAACTTCGTTGCCATCAAAAAGCTGATTGCCGTAAATCGCGACATCATGATTCGCACTTTGAGTATCATTTTTGCTTTTGCGTGGTTCACAGACCGAGGTGCGAGGCTCGGCGATGATTATCTCGCAGCGAATCTTTTGCTGATGCAATTCGTTGCCTTTTCCGCTTTTTTCATCGACGGTTTCGCGATCGCCAGCGAGTCGCTCATGGGCGAGGCACATGGGCGCGCCAAGCGGAGCGAGGTTACCGCTATCATCAGGTCAGCATTTGTTGCCGGGCTTGGGGTTGCCACCCTATTAACACTTTGCTTTGTGTTTATCCAAGCACCTACGCTCAACGCGTTAACTTCAAACCAGACCATCGTAGATCTCGCGAACGATTATGCGCTTTGGATGTTGCTCACGCCCTTGATTTCATTCGCGGCGTACATCTACGATGGATTATTTATTGGCGCGACAAAGACCCGAGCAATGCGCAATGCCATGCTTGTTTCGCTGCTCATTTATTTGCTGGCCTGGTTTTTTACCCAAAACCTGTATAACCATGGTCTTTGGCTAGCGCTCATGATTTACTATGTGGCTAGAGCAGGATCGTTGGCCTATCACCACAATGAGTTATATCAATTTAACCAGCGATAAGTGATCACAAAGGAATTCGTCTATGAAAATTTCAACTTTAATGAGCTACGCCCATGGGTTTGGAGGGGCAAGCCAGGAAATAATTGAGCTTGAAAAAGCCGGTCTTGATGTCGTTTGGGTTCCAGAGGCCTATTCTTTTGACGCTGTTAGCGCCATGGGTTATCTCGCGGCTAAAACCAATCGCTTGACCATCGCCAGCGGAATTTTAAACATCTATAGCAGAACACCTTCATTGCTCGCGATGACCGCGGCTGGCATCGATGAACTGTCTGATGGGCGCTGCATGCTGGGCCTTGGTGCTTCCGGCCCGCAAGTCATTGAGGGATTCCACGGCGTTGCTTACGATGCCCCGGTCACCCGGATCCGAGAGATTGTCGAAATCTGCAGAGATATCTGGCGCCGAGAGCATAAGCTGGAATATTCCGGTAAAAAATATCAAATTCCCTTACCTAAAGATCAGGGCACTGGTCTTGGGATCCCGCTCAAAATAATTAATCACCCCTACCGAGAGGAGATTCCAATTGCCCTAGCAACGCTGGGTGAAAAAAGTGTTGAAATGACGGCAGAACTTGCCGACGCTTGGTTACCCGCATTTTTTATGGCGGAGGGTGCCGATGCCGTTTGGGGTGATGCTCTAAGACGCGGGCAAAGCAAGCGCGACCCTGGTCGCCCCCCCCTTGATATCTATGCCGGCGGTGCGGTAGCCATTGGCGACAACCTTGAGTCTTACCGAGACATGTCACGCTCGGGGATCGCCCTGTACGTCGGCGGTATGGGTGCCAAGGAGAAAAACTTTTATAACCAAGTCTTTAGAAAATATGGTTACGAAGCCGAAGCCGAAGCGATTCAGTCACTTTACTTATCCGGTCGAAAATCAGAGGCAGAAGCAGCGATACCGCAATCCTATCTCGACGCGACATCCTTGGTCGGCTCTAAAGGCTTTGTTAAGGATCGATTGGTCTCTTTGAAAGCGCATGGTGTAACCTCACTGAATGTCTCGTTCTTAGGCACAACCAGTCAAGAGCGTGTTGCCCATTGTGACAATCTAAAAAATCTGATCGAGACCATATAAATTAGCTGGCTGGGCATCTGATTTAGTGGCATTGAAAGACTCGCCGTGAAGACAAAGGCAGATACGCAACTTAACCTGTTGTCGGGCTTCGCCGCTAGGCTTATCGAACAGTCGTCTACTGACGATGTACTTTGGCTCATTATCGATCAGGTCGTGGCAGCCCTTGGCTTTGACGATTGCGTTGTTTACCTCTTACCAAGCGGTCAAGACGCTTTGCTGCAGCGAGCAGCCTATGGTGACAAGCAACTTCCTGGCAGAGCCATTAAGGACCCAATCGAAATCCCTTTAGGCTATGGCATCGTCGGTACCGCTGCACTTTTACAAAAAAGTCTGCGGATATCAGATGCTGCGCTTGATCCTCGCTATATCCTTGATGACGCCTCGAGACTTTCAGAACTCTCGGTACCCATCATTTTTGAGGGCAGAACCTTAGGTGTGATCGATTCTGAGCATCAGGACGCCAATTTCTTTAGCGAGGCTGATGAAACATTTCTGACGACTATTGCCAATATGACGGCGGCGCGATTGGCCGAGCTCATTAGACGCGAAGAGGTAGACCAAACGGATGCAACCTTGAAAGCCGCAATTTTTCAAAAGCAACGTGATCTAAAGGCGCAAAAAGCTCAAGGACTCGATGAGGTCTCTGTCGCAAGTCGGCTCAGCCACGACCTAAAAACCCCACTCAATGCAATTATCGGAATGACGCATATACTGCTTGAGGACACACAAGATCCCACTGCATTGGAGCCTCTCAGAATCGTGCAGCGGGCTGCTGAGGAATTAAACTATACCGTAGATAGTCTGCTCGCTTGGCTAAGCCCAACCGATTCGCCCGCTGACAAAAACGCCTTAGAGATCGACATTTTAGAATTCATTGAGAGCACCAGCGGGCAGGCATGCGCCAGATCCGAGGGAGAAATCTTGATCACAGCTGATGAACTACCTAGGTACCTTAGTGTTAGAGCACAAGGTATGCAGCAAGTTCTGCTGACATTATTTATCCATGCCTTGGCATTAAGCGCTAACCGTCAAATTAAACTCGAGGTATTGCTGGGTGAGCTTGACCAAGAACTTGGGCTTATCATGATTCTTACGAACCCACACTTCTTGGTCTCTTTATCCTATCAACAGCAGGTATTCGATCCCAACTTTGATACCAAATTAAATTTGGACGATGATCGAGCACGACGAACACATGGTCTTGCAGCGGCCAAGACACTCGCTGAGCGACTTGGGGGCAAACTCGAGCTGATAGCTGGCATTGACCAACCCGCTTGCATTCAGCTGGTTTTTCCAGCGAGACTCCCGGCGCGTTAAGCAAGTGTGAGTCTCACGTAAGCTTCAGCCTCAGACAGAAGATTATTTCACTATTATTTTGAGGCTCGCAGGTCTTAACCTTCTTCACCACTGGGAATGGGGCAGAGCTGCCGAGGGTTTCTCGACGCCTCAGGGATAACCATGCTTGCGCCATTTTTGTTTGCGCCATTTTTGACCTAGAGCAGGTTCATCAAACAGCGCCTTACACCGGCGAGCGAAAGGTGCGCCTGACAAACGCTGTCGAATCGCGACTTGGCGCCTACACTGGCAGGCATTAATCTATCACGCTGATATCTGCGTAAAAGCGGTCGAACTTCTCAGAACTAACTCTCATGCTTCGTTTGCTTGCTTTGGCCGCGCACTTCAGCCCTTTCAATCCTGGTCCGTTTGATCCAGAGGTCGTCAATCTTCTGAACGGTTATTTTGACACGGAAACCGCGAGTAACGCTCAAGAAGACCCTGTCAGTCTAAGCGAACCCCTCCCCTCAAAAGAAGCGGTCGATCAAGCTGCCTAACCGCTAAACCGGGGCCTCAGCCAGTCTCATCTTGACGCCACCTCAAGACACCTTTCGGTTAGTTGATACGCAGAGCCCCTTTCCCTGCTCGTATCGCCTTTCAAGCCTCAGTGTGTTGCAAGCAACCAGAAGGCACGATATAACAGCCCCTCGCGAGGCCCGCTAATTGACTAACCCCCAAACCACTGATTCTCGATGGGCGATGTATCAATCCTTATTCATCCCTGTCTATCTCCCGTCGTTTTTAATGTCTATCTGCCAGGGTGCCGCGCTTTTACTGATACCCCTTTACGCGCTCGAGGTGGGTGGCTCTCCAGCGGCGGCGGCAATGATTTTTGCCTGCCGAGGCCTGGGTAACATGGTTGCTGACATTCCTGCAGGCTATGCTGCGCAGAAACTGGGTGATGCCTGGGTGATGCGAGTCGGCGTCGGGCTAATGGTCGCCGCGAGCCTAGGTGCGGCATCTGCAGATGGCCTCGCTGAACTTGCGCTATTCACCTTCGTTATCGGGCTTTCCATGGCCACTTGGTTACTTGCTAGGTTAACGTTCATCAGTGACTCGGTGCCTACCGCCTTTCGTGGACAGGCGCTTTCGAGTCTGGCCGGTTTGCAACGAGTAGGCAACTTTCTAGGCCCTGTCATCGGCGGGTATCTAGTCTTTCATAGCAGTTACACCGTAGCGTTCGTCGCTATTGCTGGCCTTTCAGGGCTCACGCTCGCCATTTTAGTACTGACGGCGATCAGATCCCGCGCTCAGCCTCAACGATCGATAAACGCCGATCATCGGCACGACCAAGCAAGCCCCCAAAGGTCGTCCCAGTCACTTTGGGCCTTGCTCAAGCGCCATCAGACGATCTTTATGACAGCCGGGACTGTGGTATTCCTACTTACCTTACTAAGGGCCGCACGGACGTTACTGGTCCCCTTGTGGGGTGCCTATCTCGGGCTAAATCCGGCTGAAATTGGTATGGTGGTCGGGATTTCTGCTGCGATTGACATGATGTTGTTTCCAGCTGCCGGCTTAATCATGGATCTCTATGGCAGGCGGGTTGCCGGAATGGGCTGTCTAGGATTACTGAGCTCGGGCGTGCTTTTGATTGCATTCACCGATAGCCTCTTGATGTTTACCCTGGCAGCCTGTTTCGCCGGCGCTGGCAACGGCATCGGTAGCGGCATCAATATGACGCTGGGCACAGATTTTGCTCCGGTTAACGAGAGAGGTCCCTTTTTGGGTACGTGGCGGCTCATTGGTGACGCTGGCTCACTTGTTGGCCCCAGTTTAGTCGCTGCGATTGCCGGCAGTATTGGCTTGGGCCCCAGTATTCTAGCCTCTGCGGCCCTTGGGTATCTAGGTCTTGGGGTTATGGCTGTATTTGTCCCAGAAACACTCACAAAAATCGAGAAATCGCGGGATGATTAGACCCCTTACAAGTTACTTTTTCGCTACTGGCGCTTGGTTCTTGGCTTACGGCATGCAAACAGTGCTCTTTGCCTGGCTGGTGACCATCGTATTAAACGCCAGTCCCGACAAAGTAGGTATTGCTCAGATGGCATATCTGTTGCCCGGTACTTTATTTATGTTGATCGGAGGCAGCATAGCCGATCAGTACGGTGGCAGACGCATTGCGTTAATTGGCCAATCGCTAGCGGCAATTATTGCGGCAGGGCTAGCAGTTTCCATGATGCTGACATCACTGAGCTACGAGAAATTCTTGCTGTTTGCTGTATGTATGGGCTGTGCTCAAGCAATCTTGACCCCTGCTCGGGATGGCATTCTACCCTTGGTGGCCGATGGCCAAATCCAACGTCGGGTAGCTCAAGTGAGTCTTATTCAATTTGGGGTACAAATGATCGGCATCTTAATCGCCTCTCTAGCTGACGCCTTGGGCGCCATCGTCATGCTCAGCATACAGAGCGTGGTACTCACCGTCGGCGTCTTTGCTTATCAGACCTTGAGGATACCCCTGATCCAAAGCGCACGGACCCAATCTAGTATCTTGCATCAACTGGGTGCCTCCATTTACGAGGGCTTCAACAGCGTGAAAGCGTCCTCCGCTATGCGAGTCGTTGTACTTCAAAATGTCGCTATGGGTATCTGTTTTATGGGTTCTTATATCGTGACTATTCCATTGCTCATACGGGAAGTCTATTCAGGCTCTTCAACCGAAATGTCCATCGTCAATGCTGCCAATTCTCTGGGACTGTTTCTGACCATTATGATACTCCTGCGATTCGGCGACATCGCGCGTAAGGGGCGTGCTTTGCTCACAGCGCAAGGTCTCGGCGCTTTGGTTCTAGCGGCAACCGCGCTTGATTTACCGTTTAGCTTCTTAACAGGTATTTTGTTTTTTTGGGGTATGTGTGGCGGCATTGCGATGACGATGGCGCGCACCATCATGCAAGAACATTCTCCCGAGGATCAACGAGGCAGAATGATGGCGTTTTACGCTTTTTCATTTATGGGAGCCGGGCCAATTGGCGCTCTAATCTCAGGCTACTTAGTCGCTTGGTTTGGACCGAGCAGTGCACTCGCGATTGCATCGCTAGCCATGTTCGCAGTGGTGATCTCGGTTAGGCTTAGGTCTGATCTTTGGAAGCTAACTTAAACCTCACGCCCTTCCCGTGTTATCGAATGCAGCAAAGCTATGACAACGACCGCCACTTTCCCCTTTGAACAACTCCTTGATCGATTTAAAGCCAGCCCCCATGTTGTGTGTCTAACAGGCGCGGGCTTAAGTCTCGCCTCAGGCATACCAACCTATCGCGATCAGGACGGCAACTGGCAAGGGCAATCTCCCATACTGCATCAAGCTTTTCTCGATGACCCCACTGTTCGACAAAGGTACTGGGCAAGGAGTGCACGAGGTTGGCCTATATTTGCGAGGGCTCGACCCAATTCAGCCCATCTCGGGCTAAAACGTCTTCATGACGCCGGCCTGATTCGCCAGGTGGTAACTCAAAATGTTGATTCGCTGCATGAACAGGCGGGCACCCGACAAGTCTTTCACCTTCACGGAAATCTTGACTGGGTAGATTGTCTGTCCTGCGCTCAGCAACATAAACGCAGCGATGTGCAACAGCAGCTAGAGGCCTTAATTGCGCCAACAACCGATTCACAGGTTTTGTTACCCGACGGCGACGCAGATATTGCAGACCAAGCTATTCGCGATTTCCAATGCCCGAGCTGCTCGGCTTGCGGCGGTGACTTAAAACCCAGAGTCGTTTTCTTCGGAGGTAGTGTCGAGGTAGACCTAGTTGCCCAAATCTATCGCTTTATCGATCAGGCTGATGCCTTGCTAGTGGTCGGAAGCTCTCTCAAACTATTTTCCGGATATCGGTTTTGTCGCTATGCTCTCGCCAAAGATAAGCCCATCTGGTTGATTAATCCGGGCTGGACTCGAGTAGACGATCAGGCGTCACTGAAGATAACGACTCCTGCGGAGGTTGCTATTCCAGCTTTATGCAGGCAACTTGGTTATCCGCTCGAGGATAGTGTCTAGCGGCGTCAGGGTCAGGTCAAGGGTCTCCGGCAAGAGCACATCAAAATTATCGTCATGATCAAGCACCCCCAGCATAGTCGGCGTCACCGGTGGCGAACTCATAAAACGCTCTAAAAGGAACGAAACAAAAAGCCCTAAGGCTAAGGGTAAAGAAACAACCGTTACCGAATGGTTATCGACAAATCCGGCGCATCGGGTGATCAGGGCTCGACGCGTAATCGATTCGGGCCCAGCTAACATCACAATACCTGTGATCTTGGTAAAGCACAGCTGACGAATCGCCTCAATGACGTCTCCAGCATAAATGGGTTGCTCCATACTCCTCGCTCGAAAGGTCCACGCTAGCCGGCTGTTCGCCCGTTTGACCAACGCGCGGCTAGCGTAATCGCCTTCACCTAACACCATAGGTACGCGCAAAATTACACTGTCGCTTAAACCCTCTAATTGTAGTGCTTCACAGGCTGCTCTAGACCGAAAACAAGCGTTTGGGTGCTCCGCCTCTGTGCCACAAATTCCAAGGGCAATGATCCGAGGGACCTCTGCTTGCTGACACGCTAAAACTAAGGCTTTAGCCGTTTCCTCATGTGCCTTAACATACGGATTGGTGCGGGTCGCTTTGATAATACCCGTTAAATTGATCAGCACATCAAACCCTTGAATCAAGTTCGACAATTGTTCCACATCCTGATACGCAACCATCGCCACTTGACAGGGTAACGATATCAAATGCTCCGCCGCACTGGGCGACCGCACCAAACCTAATAATTGATGATCATGACCGAGGGCTGCAATCAAGCGCCGCCCAAGATTTCCGTTAGCGCCCGCGATTGCGATTTTCATCGCGAGGTTACCCGATACAACCAATAACCGCCCGGTACAGCTGGCGCTGGCAGCTCCCTTCCCATGTTCAGCCAGCGCGCCTCCCAAGCAGCAGCGACTTCCTCGACTTTCGACACGCGCTGCATCGCAACGGGATAGATCGCATCAAGAATTTTCACACGCGCCATCGGAACCTCTTGAACATATCTGGACCAAGTTTTGCCTTCACAAGCCATACATCCTATGTACAACTGCCCATCTAGGTGCCAACAGTTCACTGTCACCGAGTGCGGATAACTGGGCCTGACTTCAAGTGCACATTGGCGAGCAGCGGATACGAACCGCCAATGCGCAACAGGTGTTGAGATTTCGGGCCCCAGAATTCGCCCTCCCGGCATTCGCTCAAAAGGCCCTAAGCCCATAATAAGCCCAAGACTGGCAACCAAAGCAACTCTCGAAACCATCCAACGCTTACCCGAAAAGACTGGTAAGTTAGCGAGTCCAACGCTACCGCTAAATCCGAACAACGAGCTGACACGTCCTAGTGCGCTCGGCCTTGCCCGCGCAGAAACCTGCGCAAAATCTGTTACAGTCATCATTGGTACCAAGCCGATTCTTTGAGGCGATCATCATAAGCGTTTTAAAACACTTACCCAATGCCCTGAGTTTAAGCCGATTAGGTCTTGCCCTCTGGGTGTGTTGGGCTATTTTCGACGGATCGTGGCATTTAGCACTCATGGGTTATGTGCTTGCTGTCATCACAGATCTTATCGATGGCCCAATGGCCCGATACCTGCACACCGCTTCAGCGAGAGGCGGGCTTGTCGATCATGGCGCCGATGCGGTTTTCGTAATTTCAACGATTGGCGCTTTTAGCCTTCGTCAGGGCTTACCTCTTTTACTATCAGCACTGATCGCAGTCGCATTTATTCATTATAGCTTTGGATCTGGTGCGCATCAGGGCCGCCCCCTGATCGCCAGTCGGCTCGGGCGCTATAACGGCATAGCCTACTTCGCGCTTGTCGGTATTTTTCTCGGCACCATGACGCTACCAAGCCTTTCAAGGGGCGCGCCATTTTTAGATTTCTTGTACTGGGCTCTGGTGATCTCAACGGCCCTATCTATCCTCGACCGATGGCTTAGCTTAAGGCAGCGCCGCTAAACCACCTAGATTAATCTAACCTTGTTACTGAACATCGTCTTTGGAGCAACCGGACTCATTTTGATATTCGGCCCACACATCATTCATCCAATAGGAAACACCTTCACCCAGTAGCTTTCTGAAATAAAAAACGCGACGCAGACAATTTTGGGCGCGGATTTTAAACCGCTAAGCACAAACGGCTTAACAATGCCCGACGGAGCAGTTTTTGCGGCTTTACGCTATTGACACGATCCAGGCATTGGCCAATAAGACTTTTGCTCCTTAGCTCAATAACACGACCTTTGATTGACCTAGGGAATTTCTGGATTCGACAATGACGCTGGGATAACCTGGTCTCGACCCGCATCTTTTGCCTGATAGAGGTGATCATCAGCAATGCGCAAAATGTCTTCGGCAGAAGTTTCTCGGTCTTTGCCATCCCACCAATAGTAGCCAATACTGACGGTCAATTTGGTGCGGATACCCGCATGATTAAACACATGATTTCGCACATCGCTGCAAACTCTATGGGCTAACTCATGCACCGCTTGGTGTGATTCTTCGCGGACCATAAATACAAATTCTTCGCCACCATAGCGAGCAAGCAAATCGTAACCTCTTATTTTAGTCGTCAGCAGGGATGCCAATTCCTTAAGAACAAAATCACCATAGGCGTGACCAAACCGATCGTTCACCAATTTAAAATGATCGATATCCATAAACAGCAGCGCCAAAGAGGATTGCTTTCGATAGCTATACTCGTGTTCTTTTTGGAGTGAATCCGCAAAGTACCGCACGTTATACAGTTGGGTTATACCGTCTCTGATGGCAAGCTGCCGCAAGGCTGCATGATAGTGTTCGTCTTCTTCATCAAAGAATCGAAATTTGAGTTTTACGTTGCCCAGCTCGATACGATCGCCATCAACGATGACTTTAGGATCAGTGACCAGCACATCGTTGTGCATCGTCAAATTATCGGCGCAACTGGTGAGCAACCAATCACCGTTCTGATCTGCTCGCGACAATATCGTATGGGCAGGTCCTACCCCTCGCATCGGAAGATAAACACTAGCCTTCTCGTCGCTGCCCAGCGTGACGACGTCCTGCTCTAGCCGATGAACAGTACCTAAGCCGTCTTCGCTGGTGATAACCAGACACGGAAACTTAATATTATTGTCAAGCGCTGCCACGAGCCATCCTTAACACCTATACCACCTGTGCCACCTATAAAACCTTTATACCCTTGTTTCAAACAGGTTTACCGCACCCTTGTATTTCACCCATTTACCGAATTAATCCCAAATCTATTCGGCCCAAGAGCGCAGAGCCAACCTTTCATTTGCCGAATCGACGTTCTCTTTGCTGGTAGACCCTTATTGCTCGCCAAAAATCAATCATTCGAAATGCCGGCCAATACACCTCTGTAAAATAAAGCTCCGAGTAAGCGCTCTGCCATAGTAAAAATCCTGAGAGCCGCTCCTCTCCTGACGTTCGAATGATGAGATCTGGATCAGGTACGCCGACGGTGTACAGATAGTCTGCAAACCCTTGCTCGGTAATCGCATCGATCTCCAGACTCCCTGCCTTAACCTCAGCGGCCACTTGTTTTACCGCATCGATAATCTCAGCTCTGCCGCCATAGCTCAAAGCGATATTCAGAAGGAACCGATCGTGATCAGCCGTCATTGACTCTACCAAGTCGATTTCCGCATTCATGGCATCGCTTAAATCCTCACGCCGGCCGATCACCTTCACCCGCACCCGTTCGGATTTAATCGCGGGATCTGTTTGAAACTGCTTTAGCTTGGTCATAATCAACTCCATGAGATAGTCCACCTCATCTTCAGAGCGATTAAAATTTTCAGTTGAGAATCCGTATAAAGTCACCACTTTGATTTCAAGTCGCCAGCACCAGCGGAGAAACTCCTCAACCCGACTCGATCCCTCTTCGTGCCCCAAATTTTGCGAAAGACCCCGGCCTCGCGCAAATCGTCGATTACCATCGACAATCAAGCCAATATGATTAGGGCTCGGACCGTCCTTCACCTGAGACCACAGCAACCGCTCGTAGAGCCGATACAAGAACCTACCCATGCGTCTCCCCCAAACTCGCGCTCTGACCCCAAACATTATCGAACACCAGCTTGTCGATTGGGCGCCTGCTAATCGGTCCATAACCTTTTAGAACCGGATATCCAATTGGAATCGCAGCGCAAGTACCCCATTCTTCCGGTATTTCTAAGAGGGCTTTGATTTCCTGCTCTTGGTAACACAATAAGGTGGTAAGTACACAGCCCAAGCCCTCGGCCCGACAGGCGAGCATAAGGTTTTGAACAGCGGTATACACTGAGCCGCCCCCAACAATCGAGGGCCTATCAAGATCAGCATCCGTTATAGCCATTAGATTAGCATTGAAGCACACCACCACGAGCACGGGTACCTCATGCATATTAGCCGCAAGGTAATCCCCTGCGCGAAGCATCTTTTGCCTAGGCAGGGCAAGGCCATCGCCTTCCGCTCGCATTGATTCTGTATAAATTGACCATTGCGTTTGGTACAGCTTTTGGATGACCGATAGCTTTTGTCGGTCGGTTACCGTGATCATTCGGAAAGGTTGGACATTACCACCAGTCGGTGCCCAGGCTGCTGCCGCTAAAACCTTCGCCAATACCGGCTCTGGAATGGCATCGGGTCTTAACCGCCTCACGGCACGCTGGGTACTCATCGCGTCGTATAGATCCAAGCTTCACTCCTTACCGATTGGTTCTTTGAGCTTAATGCTCTTGGCACCTGACATGGCATCGCCTTTCTAGCACAATGGTTGATAGATTCCTACTGTCTACCGAGCGGGGTCTTTACTAAGTCTGCGGTTCGATGAATACGGAAACACATCTAACATCAGTTGTTCCTCAACTTGGCGTTGCACCCCCTGCCAATAATCTGGGGTGAACAAATCACCGTGCTTGGATCCGAAGATCTCTCTCAAGGCTGCGTTCGCCATGAGAAAATGTGCAAACTCTTCTGGAAAGACATCAAACTCGCCCACTTCGAACCAAGGTTCCGCAGAGTTGAGGCTCGGGTCAGCAGCCGGCAACGCTCTAAAATTTATTTCAGTTAAATAACAAATTTCATCATAATCATAAAATACTACCCTGCCGTGACGCGTGACACCAAAATTTTTCGGCAACATGTCTCCTGGAAAAATGTTCGCTGCAGCTAATTGTTTGATTGCCAGGCCATAATCCTCCAACACCAAACTCTGATCAATGGGTGAAGCTTGCGGTAGATAAAGATTTAAAGGGGTCATCAGCCGCTCGATATAAACATGTTGCAGCCTGACCAGCCCATCATCCAAAGAAACACAATCGCTACAGTCGGTCAGCAGCTCCTCCAGCACTTCCTCAGAGAACCGATTCGTCGGCAAACATAATTCAAGAAACTCATGGGTATCAGCCATTCGGCCTACTCGATCATGGGTTTTCACGAGATGATAAGCTCGCCTCACCTGCGCCTTCGTCACATTTTTTGACGCAGGAAACTGATCTCGAATCACCTTGAACACCACCTGATAGGATTCAAGCTTGAATACTGCCATCACGAGGCCTTGAGTCCCCTCCGCTCGCCTAAACAGATCCGAGGTGTGCTTGAGATGGGCGTTGAAATCCGCGTAGAAGACCGTTTTGCCGTGTTTGAAAAAGCCAAGGCTACTGTATAACTCGGCGGTCTTTTTCTGAGGCATCAAAGCAGCCAAAAACTGAACGATAGATTGGGGTCTCGCGGTATCCACCATAAAATAAGCTCGGGTGAAGCTGAAAATCCTTGAGAGATCGTTTTCATTCCATAAAATTGCATCCACAGCCAAACCTTCAGATCGATCATGTTGGAGTGCTATCGCTAAAGGAAAGACGCGCTCGTCTAGGACAATTTGACCAATCAAGTAAGCACCTTTATTGCGGTAAAAGACGCTTCTGAGCAAAGTTGCGAGGATCTTCTCACCATTTTGCGCATCGAAATGCTGGCTTAACGATTGAGACATCGCGGCAACATCTCTTTCAAGATTAGCGAAGGGGACTTCAAAGGGATAACTCAGCAGGATCTGCTCAAATAGCGATGCCAAGTTTTCGGCCTGCGTGAAGTGAAACAACTCAAAAGGTGCAGGTGCTACTTGGGTCGTGGTCAGTTGTTCTATAAAGGCGACGTTCGATTGCAGCGAGTCCCGACCCTTGAGTTTTCGGTAAAGCGTGTTGTACCAAGTTTGCGCGAGTTCCTCGTCCGGCATGCCATCAATCAAAGACTGAAAATGGCATTTTGTTTGCTGCCAATCTGCCAACGAAAATGACTGGACCAGGTCATTCAAACGGGCAAAACAGCGTTGACGATGGTCGCTATAAAGCCGAATTCTCGAAGCTGCGGCCCGCTGAACAGCAGCCCAGTCTGCAGCCTCAAAACGGCTCCTAGCGCCAGCAGTCACAGACTGGAAGTCACTGCGATAGGCTGAAAAGTCTCGAACCAGTATAACCGCGACCTGCCAACAACCTCGATTCTCTGCATCGTGGCCTGACATCGGAGTGGATTGAGCTACCATCGGGAATCCACTCCTTAGGGTTGGATCAAAAACCATTCGGCGAGGCATTCGTCGCATCGAGTCAAGACCCTAATGCAACTCCAGGGCAGAGTCAAAATGCCGAATCGTTCCTCAAGTTATCTCGTAGTGGATCACACAACAAACTGGGACAAAAATACCCAAACCGCAGCCGAATGAGGGCTTTACATCGAGCAATGAACCACTATAATACCTCTCAAACGCTTGGTCAGACCAAAATGGTCTGACCAAAATGACCCGACCAAATTGGACGGTGCGACATGGCAGTACCATCGCGGTAGAACCAATTACCAATCACTCGCGTACAAGCCATCGTTGTCATCCTAACACGGTAGATAGGACCGATTATGCCTCCTTCGTCTGCTACAACCAGCGCTTCAGGTAAAACGCGCGCCGAAGACATCTCGAATATCTTAAGGGACGAGATTCTGTTGGGCCAGTATCGAGCAGGTGAGAGACTACCTTCGGAACGTGACCTAGCAGGCCGATTCCAAGTCAATCGGGGTGCGATTCGAGAAGCCATTAAAACGCTAGCCGAGCTTGGTATCGTTCAAGTCCAACCGGGTGGAGTTCGTATCAATCCTCTAGAGCAAGCCAGTCTCAGTGTGCTAGGCCCATTGCTAGATCTGAAAGCTGAGGGTCGACCAGAGGTTGTTTCTGAGCTGGTCGTGGTCTTTGGTGCCTTGCTCGGGCTTTCAGGGCGCTTAGCGCTGGCCCAAGCTACTGCAGATCAAAGAGCAGAGTTGCTGCAAATCCTAGAGCGCATCGATCCTACCTCCGACGTCTCCGATCAGGACGAACAATTTCGATCTGTGCTTGAAGCCTTCGTTAAAGCCCTCGGTGGCATTCACAACAATTTGGTTCTGCGCCTCATTCGCAATGGGTTGCGCACCCAAATGGTTGGCCGATTAAAACCTAAACAACCTTCGCCGGTGACCGATCGCCAGTTACTAAAGGACATGGCGATCGCGATTGAGGCCAATAACGGCAATCAATTAGCGATGGTCATTTCCCGTCATTTCGATGACTTGTCCGTCAAACTCTCAGCCATCGAAGCAGACATCCCAACTTTTGCAAATCGTCAGAGGAATTCAGGACATGCCTAAAGCTGCAATCAAAGCTCTCATGACTATCATTGTATTGCTTGCTGCCGTAGCTGCTGCGGCAAGTATTATTATGACACGTCCAGAACCCGAAAAATATCAGCCTGCCGAGGCCGTGAGTGCCATTAGAGCGATCACTGTGACCCCCCAGTCAATGACCCTTTCGGTACAATCCGAAGGTACCGTGGCACCGCGCACCGTCACCGAGCTAATCCCTGAAGTGAGTGGCAGGATCCAGTGGCGCTCTCCCAACCTTGTAGTGGGCGGCTACTTTACAAAGGGTGAGCGACTGCTCAGCATTGACTCAGCAGATTATGAGGCCAAAGCGGGTCTTGCCCGAGCACGTTTAATTCGAGCTGAAGCTGATCTTGAGCACAGTGCTTACGAACTCAAACGTTTACAGACCCTCGTCAAGGATCAGCTGATTAGTCAATCCAGCTTAGAAACTGCCATACGAACGAATAAGATTGCCGAAGCTGCATACATAGAAGCTGAGATTAATTTGTCGCAAGCCGAACGCAACCTCGACAGGACAGTACTCACTGCACCCTTTGAAGGTCTGGTCCGCGCCGAGCGCATCAACGTCGGCCAATTTGTTCGTGAGGGCAATAGCGTCGCAACGCTTTATGCCAGCGACGAAGTTGAAGTTAGACTGCCGATGGCCAACGAGCAGCTCGCTTTTTTAGAACTGCCCGCCTCGGTCCGCGGCGCGATCAGTGTCGACGAGGCGCCGCCAATAACGTTAACGGCTACCTTCGCGGGCCAGCCTTATCAATGGCAAGGCTACTTGGCCAGAACTGAATCCGAAATCGACGCCCAGAGCCGCATGGTGACCGCCGTGGCACGCGTCATTCAATCCGAACAATTAGCTGATGCCCCACCCCTCCAAATTGGACTGTTTGTTACCGCCGAGATTACTGGTCGATCGTTTGATGGAGTGTTTCGGCTGCCGCGATCGGCGTTGCGAAATCAAAATCAAGTCCTAGTTGTCGATACCGAAAACCGCTTGCGTTATCGAAACGTCGACATTATTCGCTTGGAAAAGGACTCATTTTTGGTCAGCGCTGGTTTGAGTTCGGGAGAGCGAGTCAATATCTCTCCCATCCAAACAGTCGTCGATGGCATGCGGGTCTCTGTGTCACTTGAATCTCTCGAGTCCTTCGAATCTCCTGAGTCTTTTGATCTCAAAGGGTAATCCAGATGGATAGAATCATAACCTGGTTCACGGACAACCCCGTGGCCGCGAACCTCCTTATGCTCATCCTGATCGTTGGCGGTACCTTCTCTTTATTTTCGATGCATAAAGAGGAGTTCCCGAGCATCGAGCCAGGTATTATTCAGATTACGGTGCCATATCTTGGTGCCGCCCCGATTGAAGCTGAAAAAGCCGTCTGTATTCGTGTTGAGGAAGCGCTCGAAGGTTTGGACGGTATCGAGAGGACCAATGCATCAGCCTCTGAAGGCGCGTGTACATTATTTTTGGAAGTCCTTGCGGACGCCGACCTCACGGTAACCCTTAACGAGGTCAAAAGTCGGGTCGATGCTATTACTACTTTCCCAGCGGAGACCGAAAAACCCATCGTGTCGTCTCTGCAGTTTCGAGGCAAGAGTATTTCTGTGGTGGTCTCAGGTAAAACCGATGAGACCACACTAAAGATTCTCGCTGAATCAATGCGAGACGAGATCGCAGGACTCGAGGGCATCTCTCAGGTCAGCGTGAATTATGCCCGCCCTTGGGAAATTTCAATTGAGGTTTCAGAGCAAACCTTGCGGCAGTACGGCCTTACAATTTCTGATGTCTCGGCAGCTATTCGCCGCGCGTCATTAGACTTGCCCGGCGGCTCAATCAAAGCTGACGGTGGCGAAGTCTTAATCCGAAGCCAAGGCCAGGCTTACCTCGGCGAAGATTTTGAACGCATTGAGATATTAACCCGACCTGACGGCACCAGCCTTGCCTTGGGTGACATCGCCACCGTCAAAGACGCCTTTCAGGAGGGATTTTTACGAGCAAAATTCAATGGCGAACGCGCAGTGACGATTTCGGTTTATCGGGTCGGCGATGAGGACACCATCACCTCAGCACAAGCCGTGAAAAACTACATTGCAGAGAAGTCGTCAACATTTCCCGAAGGCCTGAACGTTAACGTTTGGATCGACGAATCGATCCCCCTCAATCGCCGAATCGATGCGCTCACCAAAAATGCCTATGCTGGCCTTGTTCTGGTACTACTGATTCTGACCGTATTTTTAAGGTTCAAGGTTGCCCTCTGGGTTGCTGCGGGTATACCCATCGCAGTCCTTGGCGCTATTTGGATGTTCCCCGCGGCGGGTCTGAACATTTCATCGCTGACGGTACTCGCCTTCATTTTGGTATTGGGCATTGTCGTCGATGACGCGATTGTCGTCGGAGAGCGGATCTTCTCTTTTGAGAAACCCGGCACCTCTAAACGCGATGCCGCCATCGCCGGTGCCAGCGAAGTGGTCACTCCCGTAATCTTCGGTGTGCTGACCACTATGGCAGCGTTTTTACCCATTCTTATTATGGATGGACGCATGGGGGCATTCTTCTCAATCATTGGATGGGTGGTGGTGATCTGCCTCATCTTTAGCATTATTGAATGTATGCTCATTTTGCCCGCTCATTTGTCTCATCGAAACACCGAGCGCCATTGGCTTAAAAACACACGTTTTGTCAACGGCTGGATTCGTTTTCAATCGTTCTTTGCAGATCACCTCAAGGGCTTTGCCGAACAAAAATACCGTCCATTTCTGATGAAAACACTAGAATGGCGCTGGGTTACCTGGGCGGTGGGCACAGGGGTTCTGCTTATGGCACTGGCGCTCGTTGCCAGCGGTCGAGTGATCTTTCAATTTTTCCCAGCGATAGAAGGAGACCGAATCTACGCTACCCTGCTCATGCCAGAGGGCACGAATGTGGCTCTAACCGAACAAGGTGCTGCTCAGATCGAGCAGTCGGTGGCAAGGCTACGGCAAGAAATCGCCGATGACCTGGGGCAAAGCGTGAGTGAAAGCCCCATAAAAAATGTCTTTTCATCCATTGGGTCTAATGCCGCTAGGAGTTCAGGACCACCGAGCCGAACTGCGGGCGGGAGTCATCTGGCGGAGATCGTTTTGGATCTTGCACCGATCGAAGCCCGACCTGGGTGGAGTTCAAGTCGCATTGCGAGTCGTTGGCGACAGCTGACCGGGCCGGTTACTGATGCCGTTGATCTGCAGTTTAATGCCGATTCTTTCAGTGCTGGAGATCCTATCTCATTACAAATTCGTGGTCGAGACGTCGATGAGCTCCAACGGGCAGCCGCGCACTTAAGACAGGAGCTCGAGCAATTTCCGGGCGTCCTTGATCTATCCGACTCATTCCGAGCAGGAAAACAAGAGCTACAACTCGATATTAAGCCAGAAGCGAAGACCTTGGGCCTTTCGCTCACAGATCTTGCGCGTCAGGTTAGGCAAGCTTTCTACGGCGAGGAAGCACAGCGGATTCAGCGAGGCACCGATGATGTGCGTGTGATGGTGCGATACCCAAAAACAGAGCGCGAATCTTTGGCCAATTTGGAAAATATGCGAATCAGGAGCAACAGTGGCGCAGAGGTCCCTTTCAGCACGGTTGCTAATGTGACTTATGGCAAAAGTTACTCAACCATTCAGCGTGAAAATCAGCAACGTGTCGTCAGCGTTAGAGGTGACATCGATAGAAGTTTAATGTCCCCGGAAGCCTTACTGCCAAGCTTACAGGCCGTTATCTGCGAGGAAGGCACTCGCTTTTCGAGCGTGGACAACGCTTGTAAAAATAGTCTCTTCCCAGGCGTGCGTTACCGACTGGGCGGCGAACAGCTGGAACGCAGCAAAGTCACCGACAGTCTCGGCAAAAATATCCTTCTAGCGTTGCTCATTATCTATGCCTTGTTGGCTATCCCCTTGAAGTCCTACTTGCAGCCTATGATCATTATGAGCGTGATCCCATTTGGCGCCGTTGGCGCGATCATTGGCCACTACGTCATGGGGTGGAACCTGATCTTTTTCTCATTGCTTGGAATTATTGCTCTCTCAGGAGTTGTGGTAAATGCTTCACTCATCCTTGTAGACTTTATCAATCGTCAAAGAGCGCGAGGCGTTCCCCTTTTTGAGGCAGTGACTGAGGCTGGGGTCGTGCGATTTCGGCCCATCATTTTAACCTCTGTGACCACTTTCGTTGGGCTCATTCCTCTAATGACCAATGAAGACCCGGAAACGTTCATGTTTATCCCGATGGCCATTTCATTGGCCTTTGGGGTTCTATTTGCTACGGTCATTACGCTGTTTCTGGTTCCCAGCCTATATTTAATGCAGCACGACTTCCTTAGGTTCATAGGCGCCATCGATCAGGCCCCGGCCGAACCCGCGACTGCTTCAGAACCCCTGGTAAGCCCAAGCTGAGTCAGGTGACGGACTTTTAAGACTGATCCCCTAAAAAAGCAGCAACGCTTTCGCCAAAGGCGGAGGGCACATCGTAATGGACCATGTGCCCGGCGCCTTCAAGGACCACATTTTTGATTGGACTGTTGAACAACCCGAGACGCCGCTGTAACTCCGCTTGATAATAGGCGTGCTCCCCAGCAAGCTCCGGGTGCATGCGTAACCAGTAATCCAGTCCCTCTGATCCGGTAATCACGCAGGTCGATGCGGTGATATTACCAAGCAGCGACTCACTTTCTTCGTGAGAAAACGTAGCCCAAACCTGTTGTGCCCTAGGATCCCAACGCCACACCACCCCACCCTCACCATGCGGCTTAATACCCTCTAGCGTTAACCGCCTGGTTACCCCCTCAGTTAATTTAGGATTACCCTTTTGATAACGAAGGACTGCCTCATCGAGATCAAGCATCCGACGAGGCGATCGCGGTAGCGCGATCAGCGCCGCCACTTGATCGGCTTGGTGTCGGGCCTGCGACCCGGTCGCCCTGTTGTTTTTAGCACGGGGAGGACCAAATCCGTCGACCAGTATTAAGCGGCTAACGCTGTCAGGAAAGAGTCCAGCAAATCTACCGACGATATGCCCCCCTAGACTGTGCCCCAGCAAAGCGGCCTGACCAATCTCATAATGCTGATAAAGAGCCAAAAGATCGGCACTAAAATGTGCCATCGAATACACGCCAGGATGGTCACTCATCCCATGCCCTCTTAAATCGGGCAGTATTAGCCGGTAATCTGGCAAAGCTTCAGCCAATAACGCAAAGCTACCACTATGATCACGCATGCCATGCAGGGCGATAAGCGTCTTGTTGCCATGCTCGTTAAGCACTCGCGCTGAAAGCCTTGCATCTGCACCTTGAAAATAGCTTCTCATAGTTTCTTCTTACTACAGCAACGTGTTCTTATCGGGGTCATTTCTTGCATAACAGTCGGCGCTACTTTCAGACAGATTTTTTAAGGTCTGGGCGAAATCACAAGGATCAGGCTCTAGGCAATCGAAAACTACTCGCGCCCCATCGAATAAAACTCTCGATTTGGCCGGATTGATGCGACGTTAGCGAGTCGATTACTCATCGCGAAAAACGCTGTGATGGCCATAATGTCCCAAACGTCTTCCCGGTTATATCCGTGAGCCATCAGAGATTCGATATGTGCATCTGAAACCTCAGCGGAATGGGTCGCCACCTGGCATGCGAAATCCAGCATTGCACGCTTTGCTTCAGGCAGATCAGCCTTTCTGTAATTAACGGCAACTTGATCGGCTAACAGGGGATCTTTGGCTCGGATACGTAGGATCGCACCATGAGCAATGACGCAGTACTGACAATCGTTGATCGCAGAGGTCGTCACGATAATCATTTCTTTATCAGCTTTAGTCAGCTTGCCCGACTGGCGCTCAAGCAAGGCATCATGATAAGCGAAGAATGCTCTAAATTCGTCGGGTCTTCGCGCCAGCGCCACAAAAATATTCGGAAGGAAGCCTGATTTCTCTTGCACCTTCGTTAACCGTGACCGTATGTCATCCGGCAGTTCAGCTAAATCTGGCACCTCAAATCCTGCTCTCATGATTGTGTCGGTCATTGCTTCTCCTTGTTTCGTTGAACCTTAATCAACTTAGTGCGCACATCTGTAACCTAACGGTTCAACCTGACAACGCCCTCGCCATCAGCGCCGTAATAGCTCGCAATTGCTAGGCCTGCGGCAACGCTCGTGAACGGATCGTGTGCAATGACCTTTCCAGGGAACCTCGCCTCTAAATGTGCTTTGATCGAAGCAATCAAACTCGATCCGCCTGTTCTTATCACCAGGGACACCTCGTCCGCAGAAATGCCAGCCACTGTCAAAATATCGTCGATAAGTCGACCAATTTCTTCTCGTAGCTCTGCCAATAACGACTCAAAAGCAACCCTGTCCAGCGGTATTTCTAAATCAAGTTCAGGTATGTCGATCACACTCGTTTCAGACTCTGACAATGCCGCTTTGGCATCTCGAATTGCCTGAA
>JADHNJ010000021.1 GCA_016779565.1 Pseudomonadales bacterium | reverse complement strand
AAGTTCAGATCTCAATCGCCGTTAGTTCAGAGCTCAACCGCCGTTAGTTCAGAGCTCAACCGCCGTTAGTTCAGAGCTCAACCGCCGTTAGTTCAGAGCTCAACCGCCGTTAGTTCAGGGCTCAACCGCCGCTAGTTCAGAGCTCAACCGCTGTTAACAGTACCCAGTGTTTTTGAAAAGCGCTCTATTTAAGATACGAGCCTAGCAGTGTGGCCGTGCTGCAGCCGTTGTCGATAGTTGGTGGCCAACGTCGGTTAGATGGCGAAATACCTGTCTGCTTGACTGTTTAAAGGTCCTCAGCCTTATTCGCCGAGGGCCACGAGGCAATCGTAAAATCTGGTTGTTTGGTCTAGGTGCGAGCGCAGTGACTAGGAAAGCCCGGTGCTTGAATAAGCGGTTGATGCTGTGGCAGGCTGAAGTCTCAGTTACAGCGGCCGAGCGATGATGAGCTTAAAACATTTATCCAGAGATACCGATCCAGAAGTCATTTCCAAAATCCTAGCGACGGATGGCGCGCTCATAGTTGATGATGTCGTGAGCGAAGCTTTTATTGCAGAACTGCGACATGAAACAGACCCCTATATGGAGCAAACAAGTAACGGGCATGATGCGTTTTCAGGTGAAAGTACGACCAGAACCGGTGGTCTGCTTTACAGATCGGGAAAATGTCGTGAGCTGATTGCGCACCCGAGCATACTTGCTGCGAGTGAAACATTTTTATCGCCTTTTTGTGAGCGAGTGCAGTTACATCTCACGCAAATTATCCGGATTAGACCAGGAGAAACGGCTCAGCCTTTGCATCGGGATAAGTGGGCGTGGGGTAAACACTTGGCGCACATCGAACCGCAATTTAATACCATCTGGGCGTTGACAGATTTCACCGCTGAAAATGGCGCGACCCAAGTCGTGCCCGGGAGTCCAAGTTGGCCAGACGAGCAAGTCATCTCTGAGGATCAAATTACGCAGGCAGAAATGAAAGCCGGCTCAGTGCTGATCTATTCAGGTTCGGTGTTTCATGGCGGCGGAGAAAATCGCAGTCAGTGTGATCGCATAGGGATTAACATCACCTATGCACTAGGTTGGCTAAGGCAAGAAGAAAATCAGTATCTCAGCTGTCCGCCAGGTCTCGCCAAAGAGCTGCCAAAAGCCCTTCAAGACTTAGCGGGTTACAGTATGGGGCAATATGCCTTAGGTTATTACAGCCCGCCGGGCAATCCGGGCGAACATCCCGAGTTGGTTTCGCCCGGTTATGCTTTGGGTCAAGAGGTGCAAGCAAGCTCTTTCGGCGACTTAGGCACAGCCCTTGGTCGAGGGCATGACGCATAGGCGACTTGCCGGGGTTGGCTAGACACGCAAACCCCGGATTCGGTTGACGCTTTATGAGGCCTCGTTCTTGTAAAGATAGGATGCTTGCCAAACGGATTCACCATCGCAATTCGCATAGGCTGAATAATAGTCACTAAGCGCTCGACCACCACCACCGTTAGCGATCCAATTTTCATTTGCCATCAATTGCTGGGCATTGGCGTAAGAAACCATAGGCATAAATCTGCCATTGGCAGCGCCTGAGCCAGGGCGAGGCATTTCGATATTCTAGGCCATCGCGCTGCTATCGTCTTCATAAGCTGCCTGTCAGGCATCATGCTTGGCTTTGAGTTGAGACCATGAAACGTTGTCTCGTTTTGAGCACCAGTTCATGGAAATCAAACGGTTGTCGGATGCATCCAATGCATCAGTTTTTGCAACTCGATTGCTCTCTCTCGCGAATTTAAATGTACAAATAGCAAGATTATTTTGCGCCACCATTAATTTGAGCGCATCTTTTGATGCCATCCAGTTGTCCCAACCCGTGCCAAAAGCTTTCAAGCTCCCCATTGTAATATCGATGTAGTCAGCGCCTGGCTGTCCTGGCATGGCATGGTTAAACAAAGGGCTAAGCCGCATCAAAGAAAGCTCGAGTCCGATTTCCGCAAACAGCCGTTTGGCTTCACGATCTAGTCTGGCGACATCATCTAGAGTTTTTCCAGGCTTCAACTGGCATACTTATAATTGGATCTCGAATTGTTGATCGAGATCAACACCGCGCCAAGCATTATCGTCATGATTGGCATGGCTTATTAAGCTTATTCAGAGCAGGGTGACTAGGGTTATGAGCTTGAATGGCAGTATCGGTTCTCCTTGATGGTAGATCGGGGCATCGGTTAGCGCAGTTTAGGCAATCCTTTGGAGTGTTCCAAAGGGGGAAAGCTCAGGCAACAACAGTTCTATTTTGGTTCGCACTGGCTCAACGACCAACAGTTCTACAGACACATCAGTAGGACCTAGATAAGGACAAAAAAATAGGAGCAAGTAATGTCATGGTCTAAACGTTTAGGGTGGATATGCCTTTGGGTTGTGCTGATATTTTCGACGGCGGTTATTACTGCGGCGATTAAACAGCGGTTTCAAGATGGCCCCAATCGGGTATTTTCAGGGGGACCCTTGATACGAGGTGAACTCCATCAGGGTGCCGAGCCCGATTGGGGATTCGTCAATGAAATTGCGACGATTGAGTTACAGTTGCTCGAGCCGGCACAATCGAGGCGAATCTGGGTAGCCTCCGTTGAGGGGAAATTATTTGTTTGGTCGGGTTATATGAACTCAGTTGCCGGTAAGCTTTGGAAGCGATGGCCTGGGCAAGCAGAGCGCGATAATCGCGCGGTCGTGCGTATCGCAGGAAAGCGTTACGAGCGTCGCCTAATCCGTCTGCGCGAAGGCCCCATTCTCGATGACTTGACGGCACTCATTAATCAGAAATATCCCTCAAGAACCTCACGTCAGGCAGTAGAATCTGGCGCGGTCTGGGTTTACGAATTAGCGCCAAGATTGGCGACCACGGAAGCGGTAGGGGGTGCATCATGAATTCCTTGATCCTCAGAGGAACACTGGTTTTGGCGGCAACAGCTTTAGCGGTTTGGTTTGTGCCAGGTGTCGATGACGCGGTCGAATCGGTTTTCCAAATTTTGGTTTTAATCGTTTCTAGCTGAGCATCAACCGACAGTCTGTAGGAATTTTGGGGATGGCGCTAAGTCCGACGATTTTCAAATTTGATGTGGCGCTAGCGGATGTCGATCGTAATCAATACCATCAGCTCAATCTAACGATCGCACAGCATCCTTCTGAGACCTCTGAACGCATGATGGCGCGGCTGTTGGCATATTGTCTTAACGTAGATGAGGGATTGGCTTTCGCCGGGGATCTGAGCGCGTCGGAGGCTCCTGATATTTGGCAGTTAGGACTCGATAATCAAATTTTGCAATGGATTGAGGTAGGTGAACCCAGTGCCGAGCGCTTAAAAAAGGCAAGTAGAATTGCCCGTCAAGTCCTCGTGTACAGTTTTAATAGTAAATCCGAGCATTGGTGGTCGCGCAATGGGCAAGCGATCACAGCCTCCAAGGTCAGTGTCTATCAGTTTGATTGGCCGCAAATTAAGCGATTAGCTGGGCTCGCGCAACGCACATTAAGCCTTAGTATTTCGGTCTCGGATCAAGCTGCTTTCATTGCTTCAGAATCAGATTCCTTCGAAATGACTTGGCGGCATTTGCGCGACGATTAAAAGTTGAAGGATACCTATTGAGCAAAGGTTTTTGTCTAATGGCCGGCGATGATATCGGGTACAAATGGTTCCCGAGAAAATACCGTCTCAAGCATCGGTACAAAATGGTCGAGGGGAAGATTCTCGTAATCAGGGTCAAAAGAAGGTTGATCCCATCGAGCGCAGAAGTTGATGCAGCTAAGATAAAAAGGATGGGATTGATACTGATCTCGGCCATTGGGGTCTTTCCCAAAATGATGAGCGTAGTAAAACTCCTGAAAAAGCCCATGCATGTTAACCGCCCAGGTGACTTCGGCGCGGACATAAGGTTTAACAATGCTGGCGGCATACTGGGCATGATTGAGCGGTGCAAGATCATCACCAAGGTCATGGAGTAATGCCGCTACAATCCATTCGATATCGGCACCGTCTCTTTCGGCTCTGGTAGCTGCCTGAAGAGAGTGTTCAAGGCGATTGATTTTGTATCCCGCCAGCCCGTCTTTCATACCCATTAAGGCGATGGTCAAACGTTGTGGTAGAGCCTCTATGTGGTCTCGCTCGAATCTATCTAGAAGCTGATAGTCTTCGGCTGATCCATCGATCATGGCGGTGAAGGTAACGGTTTTCATTCGATTAGTATCCAGGTTCAGCCATCATTTGGCGTCTAAGACGTTTGTGCTTGCTAATCAACTCATCGGGATCAATATAACAGCCCTGTAAGTGTCTTTGTCCATCAGTTGGGTCGAAAGCCTCACGACCATGCAGTAGTCGTAGATTATCAAATATCAGTACATCTCCGGGCCTTAGCCGAAAGCTTAGTTTATAGCTAGGGTCGGCGAGCAACATCGCAAGGCCCTTCCGAGCTCGGTGGAACATTTGAAGCACTGACTCAGAAGCAAGGGGTAAAAAATCGAGTCTAGGGCTGTAATATAATCCTTTGACGTTGCCAATGGCGTCTAAAGCAATAAGCGGCTTTTCTGATTCGATGTCATAGCAGTCGTCAACATAGCGAAAGCGAACGGCAAGTTGGGTGAGCAAATTAAAACCGTCAGGGTCAATGCGCCTCAATGCTTCACAAACGGCCAAGCTATCGACCAAGGTAGTTTCTCCGCCTCGGGCATCATTGACCAGGCAATGAAGCAATTGGATCCCGGGCGGGTCCGCGCGATAGGGATTGTCGGTATGCAAATCGAGCGCGACATTTCGGTAGGCGAGGTCCTCTGAACCTTCTCGACTCACCACCTCAAAAACCTGACCAAAATTGGTTTCTCGCACCTTCCCGAACGTTTCAGCAACCTCGAGGATGGACTGACGGGTTGTCGGCGCTTGCGTGAGTAGGAAAAAACCATCGACGAAATAACGGTCAAGGGTTTCAACAACTACTTGTCGCTTATCAAGGGCTTGCCAGGCGACGCGGTGGATGCTGTGCGCGCTGTTCCAAGGCTTTGGTGATGGCCGCGAGGTTTGGTAGCAGGCGGCATCCAGGAGCCATTTTTTGTCGAAGCATTCTTCATGACTGTCACTGAAGCGAATAAAAACCCCTGTGTCGGTTTCAACTATGGATTGAAAACTTAGATCAATTGGTAAAGCATGCGGATTGAACAAACGCTGCTGAGAGCAGTGGTCTAGTTGACTGGGATCTTGGGTCCGCTCACGCACCCAAAGTGCTGGCAACGATATCTCGGAACCATTAGATAGCAGGATTAAAGAAAGTGGGTCGGTGCCAACTGTCAGACTCGCAGTAAGGGGTTTAGCGTAAGACACGGGGTAAGACCTGATGGAAATCCTCCAGATGTTAGATCTGTAATTAAGATTGGGCAATAACATTTTGTGGAGGTTTAAGAGTATTTTTTTGTGAACCCGGCTTAAAGTAAATGCCCTTCCGGAAGCCCGGTAACCGCGAACAAAATCGCAAACATGATTAGCTTTACGGGCATAAAATATGCCTAGTCACCAGCCAGCAGGCTGCGAATTCTGGCGTGCTCGGCGGCCGAGAGGTCGTAAAAACTTGCGGCAATGATTGTGACCCCAATCATGCACAACACGCCGGGGCCCATAGCAAGTGCGAGCGTCGTAAGTGATGCAGGGTCGATGGTTTCCACTGTCGCGCTGCGCTGGATGCCAGCTAAGTCAACTACCACCCCAGATATCACAATGCCAAACCCGCCAATGGCTTTAGCAGCGAATGATGAGGCGGCGAAATAAATGCCTTCACTGCGGTCTCCATGCCTTTCCTCATGCTGGTCGGTGATATCGGAAATCATCGATCCCATCATGACGGTCAGTACGCCGATGCCCATACTGCAGATCGCATTGGCAATCATGACGAGATAGAACAAAGCAGGGTCGCCAGGTTCAGGCGCTAGCCCGAACAGACTTAATATGATGGGCAAAGTATTCCATCCGGCATACCAAAGTAGCCCAGAGATGAGCAAGGTTTTCTTCTCCGTAAAAAAACGCCCAAGGGGAGTGGCGAGGCCTGCGCCGATGAAACTGCCCAGCACCGAGGCCGGAAATGAAAGTCCAATCAGCTCTAAACTAAACTCAAAGTAGAGGGTGCCGAGATAAATCGATAATGCCGACACCATCCCCATAGTCATACCAAACAGAACTCCGGTCAGGACAACCGAACGAAATGACCGTAGGCTAAATGCCATCAGCGCCTCATTAACCACCTGACGAAGGCTGAAGGGCTGCCGTTCCTGATTGCCCTGGGGCAGATGTGGAATATGACTATGGGTACCCCAAGCCGTAAGGACGACCCCGGCAAAAATAATGAGGGCAAAAGTCAGCGCAAATTGCGGGTAAGCGGCAGGATTTAGCTGGCCATTGGGGAATTCTGGTGTGCCTTCGAAAAATACCTGCAGACCAATTAAAAATACCATGAGCATACCCACAGATTGCAAGACACCCCTCAACGAGGACAGGCGGGTACGTTCTTGATAATCAGTGGACAGTTCAGCGGTCAGTGAAGTGTGTGGTATCGAGTACACTGACTGAGTGGTACGGGTTAATACGGCGAATGAAACTAACCATAAAAAAGTTTGGATTTCGGTCATGACCTCAGGAGGCGCGAATAAACAGTAGAAGCATAAAGCGAAGGGGATTGCGCCGGCATACATAAAAGGGTGGCGGCGGCCCCAACGATGACGAAAGCCATCAGACCAAGCGCCAATGATAGGGTCGCTGATCGCATCAACGACAATGGCTATGACAATAGCGAGACTGGCTAAGAAGCCGGATAACCCCAGTACTTGGTTATAAAAAAATAATAGAAAGAACCCAAATGATGTGGATTGAACGCCTTCAGGGATTTGACCGACAGCAAACATAAAGCGAACCCGCCATGTGAGTACGTTATTGATGTCTGCTGTCAAAATTTGGTCCTCGAGGTGCCACTGATCAAACAGCGTTTTGTCGTGGTTTTGGCGAATAAAATTTCGGTTTCTTAGGAGATTAGCATTTAAGTCATACTTTGAATAACCACCAAAACCATCACGTCAGCGACTTGCTGATTGAGTTACGTGGCTAAAACCTAAACCTTCTTAGGCAAGGCGATCTGGTCTGTAAAAGCGCTCTGTCTGAAGAAGGCAAATGATCCTAATACATTCGCTTAGGATGGGGATGTTTATTTTTTGCCGAGCAGATTAGCAGGCGCGCCAAACCCCCAAGGACGATCTGCCTCGATCAACGAGTCGCATAGCCTTAAACTGGCGCCATGGTAGCCGGTTAATTAGGCTCTACCGTCGGCAGACCGTCGAGTTTTATCGCCCAAGTCTTCGCAAAGAGTAAGTGCGGCAGGTCTCCTGGGGTCGAAGACGGCGGCCAGCGGACGCCTTGGTCTTGCCCCCCTGGGTCATCGGCTGCTCGGTGACGCAAAGCTTCCTCTGCGGCTTTGATGTTGTTTCGCCGAGCCACAAGGGTGGGTCAACGGTGCGGGGCTAGGGTATAGCAACGGGACCGGCTCTGGCAGCGAAGGCAACTGGGTGAGGTATGTTGGGTGAGACCGGCCAAGATTCGCTGTCGGTAAATGGCAGAGCGTAAATCGTAATTCGTCATTATTCGAAAAGAGCAATACCAAAATTCAAGTCTTTGAGCTTTCAAGTCCTCAAGGCTTCAATGCGCGCCATCTGCTCGAGCCGGACACACTAACCCACGGTACTCAGGTGAGCCAGTGATCGGCACTGGCCAAGAAAGTCGGTCGAGACCCCTTGTAGATATGCAAAGTTCGCTTCATAGGTTGTCTTTTGCGCCCGAGGAAAATGCTGCAGCAAATTCTAAGAAAACGTTGAGCTGGGCTTTAGGGCTGCAGCTATTGCAGCCAAGCATTAGGCTGGATACTCTGAAGGAACTTACAATTAGGCGAGCTGTTATGTGTACTTCGCATGATGTAGAGAACAATACAGACCGAGATGATCCTCGTCGCGGTTATCACAGGGTAGAGCACTGGCCCCGATATCCTGAGGATATGCAGTTCGAGATGGGATCAGGTGTTGCTGTCGATGCCGCCGGCATTGTGTATTTGTTTACTCGGGATATTGAGCATTGGGCGGCACATCCGTTGGCGCTTAAAGACAAAATGGGTAAGAGCAGTATCTCGATGTTCAATCGAGATGGCGACTATCTGGGTAAATGGGGTCGCTCTGATGAGCGTGGCTTCGCATTAGGTGCGCATACGCTCTACATCGAAAAAGACGGCATGTTTTGGACGACAGATCGGGATGGTCACGTCGTTAAGAAGTTTCATCCCAATGGAGAGCTTCTGTTAGAGCTTGGAACGTTTGGTCAATGGGGTGATGATGAGGCGCATTTCAACGGACCGACTGCCGTGGCTGTGCAAGCGAACGGTAACATCGTGGTTGCCGATGGTTACTGGAATTCTCGATTGGTATGGTTTTCAGCAGAAGGTCAGTTTCTAAAATCAGTGGGTAGCTGGGGCCGGGGTCCGGGCCAGTTCAATACGCCTCATGCGCTTGCCATCGACTCAAAGGGAAGAATATTGGTTGCAGATCTATGTGGAGGCAATTTCCATGATTACATGACAGTGCCGGGGCAGATACCCGCTTATCGTGCAGAAGTTGCGTCAGGTAGCCAGCATCGTATTCAACGCTTTACAGAGGACGGTGATTACATCGATGAATGGACGCATATTACGCCCTTAAGCCTCGCTTGCTATGGCAACGAGATCTACGCGAGCGACAAAATGAGTCATCTAGCGATCCTTGATGAGGATTCTGGCGCCGTGAAAAATCGGATCGAAAATATTGCGATATATATACATCAACTTGCAGTAGATGCCCATGGTGATTTGTATACAGCTTCGGTCTATCCTGAACATGCTGGCGAACTGAGAGGGCCGGCCGGCCCGTCCCACCGTCGATGGACTCAAGCTAACTTTACCGGAGAACTCAAATGATCATTGTTGTTGCTGCCTTAGGATTTGAAAATCAAGCGGATCGTGATCACGCAGTGGCGATCACCAAAGAGGTGCAGCTTGCAACTCGGGTGGAAGAAGCCGGCTGTGTCGATTACTGTTTTGCGCCAGATCCTGCTGTCCCAACGCGAATTCAAGTTTACGAGTTGTGGGAAACAAGCGATGCGCTAGCAGCACATTTTAAACATCCGAATTATTTGAAAATGGTCGAGTTGCTTGGCTCCGCGAATGTTAAAGAAAGTATCAATCAAGCCTACCTGACCGAACGTAGCGAACCGGTGTATGGGCCAAACGGTGAAAAGAAAACTGTATTTTTTTCGGACTAGGGACATCTGCTATGCAAGATGATTTGATCTATACCCACGCAACGGTATTTCCCGCGCTTGATGAATCCGTAATCGCCGATGGTGCCGTTTGGGTCCGAGACGGCAGGGTTGCCTTTGTCGGTCCAACCAGCGCGCTACCTCAGTCTTCCTTGGGCTGTCGGACAGTAGATGCCTCGGGCAAGTTTATTATGCCTGGGATGACCGAGACCCATGCACATCTATCTTTTGCAGATGTCAGTCCCTTTGGAATCGGTGCGACAAGCGTTGAAGATGCGACGATTGTTGCCGTTGGTAATGCGAAGAAAATGCTGTCAGCAGGGTTTACTTCTGCAGTCAGTTTCGGCTCTACCTATAAAATCGATATTGCGCTTCGCGCTGCTATTGATTCTGGCCGAATTCCAGGTCCAAGGTTATTAGCCGCGGGTAGGGACCTTGGCGCAACAGCCAGTAATGTTGACTCGCCCGGTGGCCTATCACAAATTGCAGATGGTCCCTGGGCGCTTCGTAAGGCCGTGCGGGAGCAACGGCGTGACGGTGTTGATGTGGTGAAAATCTTTATTGATGGTGAATTGATTAATCGCACTAACCCGCCTGGAGAACTGTCATTTTGTGATGAAGAAGTGTTCGCCGTTGTGGAAGAGGCGCATCGGCGGAAGATGCGGGTAGCTTGTCATGCTCGTTCGGCTGCCGCGGTCAAGCAAGCGGTGAGAGCTGGCGTTGACTTTATTGGTCACGCCAATTATCTGGATTCAGAAGCCGTCGACCTTTTACAAGCCGCCCGCGACCGTGTTTTCGTAGGCCCAGCGATTGCCTGGGAAGTGCAGTATCTGGCCCAGTGCGAGTCTTTAGGTATCAGCAAAGAGACAGTGCGGGCGCAGGGATACGAGCGAGAAATAGAAGCGACGGTTGTCTCTGTTGAAAAGATGCGCGCAGCCGGCGTTAAGATGGTGGTTGGCGGAGACTATGGGATTAGTATTGCACCTCATGGTACCTACGCGAAGGATCTGGCGTATTTCGTCGACATGTTTGGTATGCGTCCAGCCGAAGCGTTAATTTGCGCCACGCGAAACGGAGGGGAAGCATTTGCGCCTGACGGTTGTCTGGGCCAGTTAAAGGAGGGCGCGATTGCGGATGTTGTCATCGTTGACGGTGACCCTTTGACTGATATTGCGGTACTCCAGGATCACGATCGCCTAAGTGTTCACAAAAGCGCCTTAGGCAATCCGTAATTGTCGTGCAACCGGTGTCGGCGCCTTTAATGTTGGCCGAGTAGCGGTGACTGGAAGAGTCCCTGAGGGTTCAGCGACTCTAGAGGGTCGGACTGCCTAAAGTCGCGGGCAAGCGCTAAACGAAAAATGGCACCGCGATCACGAGACTGGCGATGACAAGGGTGCACTCAAGTGAGGCGTTAGTGACATTAATTAGGCGTTTTTTAGACATTAGATGCTCCGTTTTAGTACATTGCTGACTGGATGGGTTGGTACGCGCCAGTTAAAGCAATTCGAGTGCCAATTTTTTATGGTGCGGAAACTAACCCCTGCTAAAGGCGCTTTGTCCCGTCCGAGAGGGGCTTATCTCTGAGCGAGTTGCTTCAAAACAGTTGGAAGCGAGGCTTCCGATCCGGAGTCGTCAATCATGCCGGCTTGGTGAGTACCCAGGTTGTTGTTTCGGGCTAGCGCCGAGCTGATAGATCAAAAACAGCGAGCAGCAAAAAAATAGGATCTTTGAAACGATAGTGTTCGGTCTTTCACAAGGCATAGCCGCCAACAGTGGTTATTAGAGGGTTGGTGAGCCCCTTGGCCTTAAAAAGGTTGCTTGATACTTACCCATTTGATTCAACTGCTTTAAAGTAACTGATCAATATGAGGGCGAGCTGAGCCCGCTTCTTGTCACGAAGGAAAAGGACAAAACAAACTGTCAAATCATTTGACCAGTCCCGTTAGCCTAAACACATTAAGGCGATTACTGAGTGAGAGAAGACAACCAGGAAGGATCAACAATGCCCTACGCGACTATTGAAGACATGCCATCAATCGGCTTTGGGCTGTGGAAAATCCCAGAGGCAGACACAGCAGATGCGGTTTTTGAAGCCATTAAAGTTGGCTATCGGCATTTCGATAGTGCTTGCGATTACGGTAATGAAGTTGCTGTTGGGCGGGGTATACAGCGGGCATTAGATGCGGGGCTTTGTGAGCGGTCAGATTTGTGGATTACTTCTAAACTATGGAATACCTATCATCATCCGGATCATGTGCCAGCCGCTCTGGAGCGGACCTTGACCGATCTAGGGTTGGATTATATTGATTTATATTTAATTCATTTTCCAATTGCTTTGGCCTATGTGCCTTTTGAAAAACGCTATCCGCCTGAGTGGATTCATGATCCTGATGAGGCGCAACCAGTGATGGTGAAAGCAAAGGTGCCCTTATTCGAAACTTGGCGCGCGATGGAACAAGTTAAAGCCGCCGGTAAGGTTACTCACATCGGAGTGTGTAATTATAACTCGGGCCTACTCCATGATCTGATGAACTATGCCAGTGAAACGCCGGCGCTTTTACAGATCGAGTCCCATCCCTATCTCACTCAAACGCGTTTAGTGGCGATGGCGAAAGCGTATGGCCTCGCAGTAACCGCTTTCTCGCCCTTAGGATCGCTGTCATATGTTGAGTTGGAAATGGCTGAACCAGAGGAATCTCTGCTTGAAAATGAGATAATGATTGCCGTTGCTGAGCAACATCAGGTCTCGCCGGCGCAGATCGCACTCGCGTGGGCGCTGCAACGAGGCACGTCTGTGGTGGTAAAAAGCAGCAACCCAGCTCGCATGCGGCAAAACTTAGCCTCGACTGAAATCAGGCTCTCAGAATCAGAGATGAGCGCTATTTCAGCGCTTAACCAAGATCGCAGATACAACGATCCGGGGCATTTCTGTGAGCAAGCCTTTAATACTCTACACCCTATTTATGACTGACGGTCTTTTTCCACTGCTCATTGATAATGGCAAAGATGTGAGCGACATCGGAGCATTGCAGACCTGGATTAAAGCCTGCCGCAATGACCTAAAGGCTCAACTTGCAGAGGCTGGGGCGATGGTATTTCGGGGCTTTCCTATTCAGACACCCGAGCATTTCGATACGTTTGCTGAAGCTTTTGGGTACAGCCCATTCACCTACGCGGACTCATTGTCGAATGCGGTGCGGGTAAACCTGACGCCCCGGGTTTTTACTGCAAACGAAGCCCCGCCAGATATCGAAATCTATCTCCATCATGAGATGGCTCAGACGCCTGTATCGCCTGAAAAACTCTTTTTTTGTTGCTTAACGCCGGCGGATCAGGGCGGTGAGACGCCTTTGTGCCGATCCGATAGACTTTGGTCTGAATTTAAGGCTAAGCATCCTCGCTGGGCTCAACAATTTAGAGCTCTTGGGGTGAAGTATCGTATGCAGATGCCAAATGAGGATAACCCGGCCTCAGGGCAGGGCAGGAGCTGGCGAAGTACGTTAAGTGTGCAGACTAGGCGGGATGCTGAGCAGAAACTAGGGTTGCTAGGGTATCGTTGGCAATGGCAACAAGATGACGGTATTGCTACTGAAACCCCCGTTTTGCCGGCCGTAAAGTTGCTACCTGATGGCACAGAATCTTTTTACAATCAGGTCATTGCGGCTAACCTTGGTTGGCAACGAGCGAGCGGCAGCGCGCCACCGCCGGTCACCTTTGGCGATGAAAGCGCCATTCCAGAGGCCGCCATCAATGCCCTTGTCGAGAGTGCGACCAGCCTCACAAAACCCATGGTTTGGCAATCAGGAGACGTCGCGCTGATTGATAACCATCGGGTCATGCACGGCAGGTATCCCTACAGCGGCGATCGCATCCGCAAAGTCATTGTCAGTCTTGCAAAGGAATCTTGAACAGAGCCAAAGTATCCAAGCTAATAGGATAACCGCTTTGTACAGCGATAAGCTCGTTAAAAGCCATCGTCGAGGGATCTCAGCGCCGCGCTTATCAATTGCCTAACGAAGGCTCAATCAAAGGCTTAATCAAGTGCTTGACCAAGGACTCGCGGCAAAAACGTCCTCCTAGTTTTGTTTAGATCGAGCAAAGACACGGCGCCGATTATTTGCGAATCACTCTGACTGGCATGTGGGTATAACCCTTAACAAAAGACGACAGCGTGCGCGATGGTTCCTCAAGCACCTCGATTCGCTCGAAGCGTGTCAAAATTTCTTCCCACAAAATACGCAGCTGTAACTCTGCGAGACGATTACCCATGCAACGATGAATGCCAAACCCGAAGGATAGATGCTGTCGTGCGTTCTTGCGCTCGATATCGAGTTGTTCCGGGTCAGTAAATACATCGGTATCGCGATTGCCGGAGGCGTACCACATCAGCAGCTGATCGCCTGCTTTTATGTCTTTTCCTCCTAAGGTGCAATCTTCATTGGCTGTGCGGCGCATATACGCAAGGGGTGTTTGCCAGCGAATAACCTCGGCCACCATATTGGGGATCAAGTTTGGATTAGCGATCAATTTGTCATACTGCGCTGGGAATTGATTGAGTGCATAGACGCTACCAGACATCGTATTTCGTGTGGTGTCATTACCGCCGACAATGAGCAGTAGCAGATTGCCGAGGTATTCTAAGGGGGGCATGTCTTTAGTTTCGGCCCCATGCGCGAGCATGGATACGAGATCATCACCGGGATTCTGCAAACGTTCTGCCTTTAGTCGCATGAAATAATCTAAACATTCAAGGAGCTCGTCTCGACGTTGCTGGATGGACTCGATGATGCCGCCCGGCTGGGGAATTGCAAATGTAATATCTGACCAGCGGGTGAGTTTTCTGCGATCTTCGAAGGGAAAGTCAAAAAGCGTTGCCAGCATCATCGTGGTCAGTTCTATGGATACCGTGTCTACCCAATCAAAGGGCGTGTTATCGGGCAGACTATCGAGCACTTGTTGCGTTCTTGATCGAATGAGTGGCTCAAGATTAGCCAGATTTCGGGGCGCTACGACGCCTGTAACGGTTTTGCGTTGCACATCATGGGTCGGAGGATCCATGGCGATAAAAGTAGAAATGTTGAGCGCGCCCTCAGGTAACTCAGTGCCAACTGGAAAACCTAGGGTAATACCATGTGCAGACGAGAAATTCGACCAGTTGGTGTCGACCTGTTTAATTTCTTCATAGCGCGTTAAGGACCAGAATCGTCCAGCAGAAACGGTTTCGTTGAAGTGGACGGGGTCTTCTCTTCGTAGTCGTTCAAAATACTCTTCCCATCGATTCTCACTAAATAATCGGGGGTTAACTGGAAGAATATCTTCAAGCGCGACATCTTTTGCAGCAGGGATGGGCGTCAATTCGTCTACGCCGGCAGCGCTGGGCATCACTTGTTGTGTTGGTGCAGATTGTTCGCTCATAAAAATTCCTCACAATAAACAATGATTGAGTCTCGACCTTTAATTCATGACCCGCATTAATGGCTTAGGCTATCTAAATTGGTTTGAGTTTGCGAGTGATTGGATGGCTGCGATCGATGGTTTGGCCAGTCTTTCGCGGTTTTTTACTGCCTGGTTAAAGGCGGCTAAATCTTTTCGTTGCTTATCCTAAGCCAGCGATGTTTATAGAGTGCCTCAGAGCGTTTGCGACCGAGCAGGCAATTCAGCTAGGCCCCTGCCGATTTAACCCGGTGCCAGTAAGTGAGATACTCGGCATAAATTGCGATACCTTCATGCCCCTCAGCCTCAATATCATGTCCAACTTTAAGCAGATAGTCGCCGTCCGATTTTGGTTCAGCGGCTAACAGCCGCATCTGAGATCGTAACCGTACGCCATCGCCGATGATGATCGGCTTGAGTATTCGGACTTTATCGAGCCCGTAATTTAATGGATCCTCGCCGTCGATGGGCCAGCACCCTGCGGATTGATAAAAATAAGGCAGCAGGGCAATTGCATGAAACCCATGGAGAAGCGTGCCGCCGAAACGACCCTGCTTGGCAAATTCAGGATCGCAATGCCCAGGCGTTCGCCAGCGAGTAACCTCCCCAAAAATGTTTACCTGGACTTGATCGATATCAACCCATTCGCTGATCCCCAGCGCTTTACCGATCAGCTTCTCGGCATCTGTAAGCCGCAATGGTGTACTTCTCTCCATAAGGTATCTCTTTCGAAAAATAGCTTTGGAAAGCCTAACGCGTCTTACGAGCAACAGTAAGCAAAGATCGTGATAGTCTATGGCTTTCGAAAAAGGAGAGATTCAATGCCCATCATAGAAAACAGCGAGTTTGAAAATAAAGTAGTCGTGATCACAGGAGCAGGTAACGGCCTTGGTCGAGCTCATGCCATTGAATATGCCAAGCGCGGCGCTAAGGTCGTTATAAATGATTTAGGCGGTACCGTAGATGGTAGTGGTGCCGGAGACGCGGCTGACCAAGTTGTTGCTGAACTCAAATCTATGGGGGCAGAGGCTGTTGCTAATAAGGCATCCGTCTCTGATCCTGATGGCGCAGCGAGCATTGTGCAATCAGCGATTGATGCCTTCGGACGTATTGATATTTTGGTTAACAATGCCGGGATACTGCGAGACCGATCCTTTAAAAAAATGTCACTTGAAGATTGGGACCTTGTTTTGCAAGTTCATCTCTCAGGGACGGCATACGTGACTCGGGCAGCCTGGCCGCTCATGAATGAACAAGGTTATGGGCGAATTGTACTGACGAGTTCGAGTTCCGGTATTTATGGTAATTTTGGTCAGGCAAATTACGGCGCTGCTAAGATGGGCATGTTGGGATTGATGAATGTGCTTGCCCTTGAGGGCGCGAAGAATAATGTTCGAGTCAATACGCTAGCGCCTGCAGCTGCAACGCGTATGATCGCAACGATCCCTGGGCGCGAGATTGATCCAGACAGCCCACCGCCGCAAGCGGCACCGAAGCTGGTGAGTCCAGCAGTATTATTCATGACGAGTGCAGATGCGCCCACAGGAGCGGTCATTAATGCAGGAAGCGGACGATTCTATCGAGCGCAGATTTTTGTAAATGACCCCGTTGAGTTGGGTGTGGAGGCAACCTTTGAAGATCTCATGGCCAATGCAGATGCTTTGATGGATATGAGCGCTGCGAAACCTAAAACAGGCGGCGTCTAGGATACCGAGCTCTGCCGGGTCGTCTTGGGATTCGGTAGGGTGACTTGGACGGGCCTTTTCAAGGTCAGGCTCTGAAAAATACGGCCGATTTGAGGTGCGTCACCGAGCCGCATAAGGCGTTACCAGGGGATTGCAGTCCATCCAGTGCCTTGTGATCGCGCCTTTAAAGTGAAAAGATCAGGGGCATGTGCCCCTGATAGAAGTGCTATGAACTGGAAGCGTAAAAGTCTAGCAGTTGGTTTTTTTCTCGCGCTGATTGCAGGTCTTATCGCCAATGGTGGAATCTACGTAACGGCTTACAACCAGCTTGTTTTGGTGGCCTTTCTAGCGCCCTTGAGCGTGTTGGGTCTTTATACTAGGTATGCACTGGGGATGCCTTGGCCGCTTTTCTTTCGGTTTGTGCCCTTGCCTTTTGGCCTGATGCTAGCAGCTTTTTTTATATCGATAGGTCTCAGATACGAGCATCCCTTTATTTTAAGTGGGTTTGTAGCTGCGCTTTCTGGGGCTTGTATAACGGCTCTAGGAATTAACGCCAACACTAAAACAGTCGCTGTGTTTCATCGACCGAGTAGTTGGGCCTTGATCAGCTTATTAATCTTCGCCTTAGCAATCCCAATCGCGATAGTGCTTTGGTCGATAAAAAGCGTCGAACTTAATCATTTTTGGGCGCCGATCAATATTGGCATCGCGTTAGCCGCCTTCGGCGCTATTTTTTGTGTGCTTGATCCTAATAAGACGCTGCTCGATCGACTCCAAGGGGCAAGCTTGAATGCCGTTTTGTTGCTGACAGGTTTTATGGTTTATGAGTATTTTGTAGGACTAGAGCGCGCTGAATTTGCTGAATGGACGGCCATTTTGACTGCGCAAAATGTTTATACGCTGGTCATTGCTTTTGCCCTTTATTTTGCAAGTGTTTTTGCCTCTTGTTGCTACAATCAGATTTCGGAATTACCAACGCGGCACTGGCATTTGGCTGAGACGTTCTTGTTTTTCGTATTTATGGTAATTGCGCCTGAAAGCATTAATGAGATAGACGCTGATCAAATGACCCAAGACGATCTCGATCAGGTAACCGAACAATCAGGTCGTTAAAGGCGAGCTAACTCCGAAGGGCGTTTCGAAGCACGCAGTCCTTGGGGCTTTGAAAGTAACGAATTGGGACGACACAACCTAGGTGACAAGGCCTGTTCCTTGCTACTATGGCTCCCGATAGGACCCACTGAAGGGTAAAGCACGATAAGGAATTCGAAAGCGATGGCGAAGACGAAAGACAAAACGTATGTACATCTGGAATCGAGCGAAACCGCTATCTTGCATGTGGCATCTCGAATCTACGTCGCACATATTCTGGGCGGGCAGATCACCGAACGGACTAATACTCAGGCACTGATGCGTGAATGTGTTGAGAGCGCCATTGCGATGGCTGAGATGACTGACGAGATGGTGATTTCGGACTTAGAGCGCCGTTAATCCTCGGTGCAGATCGATCAGATTGAACGCGAGTTAGGGGCTTAACTTAACTGCGTTGCCATAGGCAAGAAGTTCTGCAGCGCCGCCAATCACGACGGAAGTGGAAAATCTCACGTCCAAAACCGCATCTGCGTCCAGTTGCACTGCCGATGCAATCATTCTGTCGAGCGCTTGTTCTCGGGCCTCAGCCATTAACTTGGTATATTCGACGATTTCGCCGCCGACTAAGGTACGCAAAACAGCCACAATATCTCTACCGATGTGACGAGCTCTGATAGTGTTGCCGCGGACAAGCCCCAAGGTTTGCGAAACGTGCTGACCGGCGATTTGACTGGCGGGTGTCACAATTATTGTCATTGAGTCCTCCTCCGAGGCTAATGGTGGATATCGCGATAGGGATCAGATCGCGTTGCTTGTGATCGCTCGTACCCGACGAGCAGTAAGCCCAGGGTGATGCCACAAAATAAAAGTACTGTCCCAAACTCGATGTAACCTGCTTTTGGACTTTGTGTCCTCCAAGCCCAAAGTCCACTGCTCATGAGAATAAGATAGCCAATCAAAACGGCGGCCCAAGCAACGTTTGTAGTAACAGACAAAACGCTTTCGAGTCGTCCGCCTTTGGCCTGCCTTTGGACGGTTGGCCAAGCATTCAGTCGAGCGCGGCATACAGGGCATGTTGTGATGTGACTCAGCACTTGATCAACGATTTTTTCAGAAATATTGCGTTTGGATAAGTGTTGCGAAAGTGTATCGCAGGGTTGGTAGTTTATTGTTGTCCTCTATCAATTGGTCGCTACTCATGAGTCGGTGTGGAAAATAAAACACAATGGTCAGAGCGGTATCACCAAAGTGAGCGTTAGAGATCCGTCTCGCCACATCTTAGATATACGATAGGGTTTGCCTAAGCAACGATGAAAAGTCGCTACTAATTTGAGCGCCAGGCGGTAACCGCAGTCTCAAGGCGCTAAACTAGAACGAGCTTGTATTCCCCATCGGCCATCTTTTTGAGTCACGATGTAGAGTGATTGATACTGACCGATACGCTCATTTTTAGAGTTTAGCCGTTCGAAGGTGGTTTGGATGTGGACTTTTCGAGGCGATGACAAAGAGATCTTTCGATCAACCCATCTTGATCTGACCCAACCGCTTGCTGCTAATGCTTCAAACACTTGGCGATTTTGGAATGCCTGAGGGGATTGCAGGACCGTTACGTCTCCACTTGCAAACCTGACATGCGGATAATGCAAGGTATCAGACCATGCCTGCATGTCTCTTGCGTTAAAGGCCTCCATAAACCGGTCAAGGGTGGCCATCGCTTCACGCTCGCTGAGGCTTTGTTCACTGCGGATTGAAGGCACAAAGCAAGTGGTAGTGATGAGTAAAAGGATTGTCCATTTGGGCAAAGCGTTCATAAAAATCTCCAAGGTTCTAGGCAGCCCATGCAGGACTCGATCGATGCTCACGGTATTTGTGGACCGCTAAAATGGTTTCATAAACTTAGTTAAGTGTGGCACATTTATACTTAAGCAACGACAGAGATAATCGATGATTGCAAAAGTGATTTCGTTTAAACAAGCGAAAGACCCGGTTATTGAGGCTAAAAAAGGAGAGAAGCTCAAAGCGATGCAGGCGGCTTTTAAGGCTGCTCGCAAAGAAGCAGGCGTGGACCTAGAACCACGAAAGAAAACGTCAAAGAAGGCTCGGAAAAAAGGCAAACCCAAATCAAAACGCTAATCTATGCTTATCGCACTTTTTTTCAGGCGATTTTCTGCTGCGTTGATACCTGTCGGTGAATGAGCTCATAAAGCAAGTAAGAGAAAAGTTACTCAGTGAGTTAGAGGTACTGCTGATTGTGGTCGTCACCTATCTCATCGCTTTCGCTATTGTGCAATTTGGGATCTCTAAAATACAGACAGCGATTCTTGATGATAATTCTAGTTATTTCTATGCAAGTTTAATTTTTTTACCGCATGGCGTCCGATTACTGGCCGCCTTTTTGCTCGGCGCTAGGTCTATTTTCCCGTTGTTTGTTGCAAGTCTCGCTGGCCAGTGGTTGTTTTTTAATCCGGAACCTTATGCTTTCTGGGCATTGCTGCCGGGTTGCGTGAGCTGTTATCTGGCTATTCGCCTAATTGCGCTCACGGGCATACAGTTTATCGAGGGGCCAATTAACCTGGTGACCTGGCGACAACTGATGTTGATTGGCTTTCTTGGAGCGGTGTTAAACGGTCTTGGAATAATGGTAGTTTATTTGATGAATGGCGCTTCGGAGTTGAGCGTCTTGCCAAGATTATTTGTCTATATCTTAGGGGATACCGTAGGCGCTCTCGTATTGCTGGTAGGCTTCTTAATCGTTAGACGGTTTATGAAAGCCAGTCAAAATAGGGTTTAGTACGAGTCAAGTTATGGCACGATCAAGGCGCTAATGATGTCCTACTGGTTAGTAAAAAGTGAACCTGAAGAGTGTGGATTATCCCATTTTTTAGCAGCAGGCCAGCGGGGAATTCCCTGGGATGGTGTCAGAAATTATCAGGCCCGAAACTTTCTTAGGGACATGCAAGTTGATGATTCAGTATTGCTCTACCATTCCAGTTGCCGGGACGTCGGCCTAGTAGGAACTCTCCGGGTGACTAGCGATCCCTATCCTGATCCGCTTCAATTCGATGTATCGTCACGCTATTTTGACGCTAAGGCGACGCCGGAGAACCCGCGCTGGACCGCCGTTAATCTCTCCTTGCTTGCACCTCTTGCGCGTTTGGTGCCCTTGTCTGAGTTGAAATCGAGTCTGGCCTTTGCTGACTCGCCGCTAACTGCGAAAGGCGCTCGATTGTCGGTAATGCCGTTGACGCGAATTCAGTGGCAGGTCGCCTGTCAGCTAGCAGAAAACTAGTGGGCCAAATGGCTAAAGTCCCTTTTAGCGTAGGCTGTGTTGCTGGGAGACTCTCAAGCTGATGCGGTGGATTAAGAGGGTCGTTTCTGACTTTGATTGGGTCGATTCGCTTGCTTTGCGGCAAGATAAGCCGGCCTTTGGCGCTGATACTCGAGGTATTGCTGAAAAGCAGCGGGCAAAGGGATCTCCATCGCATCGGCCCAATCCAAGGTGGAGACAAGAAGAATATCCAGTTCAGAAAACAACTCTCCCCAAACGAAACGCGTAGGATCAAAATCTGATATTCCGCTATTGAGCAAACGAAGAAAGTAAGCCCTTGCGCTGGCTACGGCGTTAGGTGCCTCACCATAGATCTTGGACAAATCTTGATGCCGACGGACGATATAGAGACTCGTGGCATCGAGCTCCATAAGGATAAAACTACTTAGTTCATCAAAACGGGTTTGACCCTCAAGACTTTTTTGGTAATCGCTCAAAGGGAGCGCTTCACATTGGCGCCGAAGGAAGCGCAGTATTGCGAAGCTTTCCGATATAACTGCCTGATCGTAGGTGAGGACGGGAATTTTTTGCTTGGGATTTAGCGCTGTAAACGATTCTGTGAGCGTCTCTCCCGTCCGTGGGTTCATGGCTCGGTTGGAATAAGGAAGATCGAGTTCGGCTAAGAGCCAATGCACTCGAAAGGTCCGGCTGGTCCCGGTTCCCCAGAGCGTAATCTCAGGCATTATGAATAACCGCTTGAGTTTGTTGTCGCAACAATTGACCACAGCGAAGATAGTGGAACAAGCCCCAGACCACAATAACCAGGGTTGTCATCAAACCGTAACGGAGGCCGTCTGCGCCGTAATCGTTGGAAAAATAATCACTAAAAAAGCCAACGCTAAAAGGCCCAAGCCCTAGCCCGATGATGTTGACGATAAATAGATTGATGGCTGCAGCAACTGAGCGCATTTCGATCGGCGTCTGATTTTGAATGAGGGCAAAAGCAGGCGCGACATAAATTGTGCCAAACATTGCCGGGATGACATAGGCGGCAATCGCCGCCATCGGCGTCTCAGCCATAAAGGTGAAATACAGCAGTGGAGCGGCAATGATATTGGCCAACATGATGACCCAAGGCAGCCATTGTTGACCGTGACGCGCAGATAAAAAATCCGCAAGACGGCCACCCAAATAAATGCCTAAAGCACCACCTACCCCAATGAGCAGCGCCAGATAGCTGCCCGCCTCACCTGTGCCCATCTCATGGATACGGACCAGGTAAATAGGGATCCAGATCACGGACGCATAACCCGTAAATGAAATAAGAGCGCCAGCGATGACAATATGACGAAGCACGGGGTTGTGCCACATGAACTTAACGACCGTTGAAAAAGCCGGGGGTTTAACAGCCTCTTGGCGTTGCTCTGAATAGCCACGTGGGGGCTCTTTGACGGTATAGCGGACTAAGATCGCAAGGAAAATGCCGGGTAGGCCAACCACCACAAAAGCAGTTCTCCAGCCGAACCACTCGTTGATCCAGCCACCTAACAAGAAGCCAAACAAGATGCCCCAATTGATGCCTGTCCCGAAGATCGCCATGGCAGTTGCACGCCGCTCAGGCGGATATAAGTCTGCAATGATCGAATGCGATGGAGGGTTTGAACCCGCCTCGCCGACCCCAACCCCAATGCGGAGAAGAAGCAGCTGCACGAAGTTAGTGGCGGCGCCGCAAAGCGCCGTCATTAAACTCCACAAAAATACAGAAAATGAAATAAGGTTTCGTCGGTTATGACGATCTGCCCACATCGCCATGGGCATACCTAGCGTAGCGTAAAAAACTGCGAACATGATGCCGGTCAATAAGCCCAGTTGGGTATCCGAAATCATCAACGATTCTTTAATGGGTTGCCCTAAGATCCCCATAATCTGCCGATCAATGTGGCTAGAAGTGAAGACCAAGACCAGCATAAACAAGGTGTATTTTCGCTGACTATCGGAGATTATAGGGTTCATAGGTGGGGTTTCTAAAAATTACGGCGCTTGGCACAGATTGTCGAAGAGAGTGTCTAAAAATACCGGTAAATCGTGGCAAAAGATAGCAAGATAATTATCAGTCGCTTATTGATTAATTCTCTCGTACTCTCAGTGGTGCGAGACAGACGGTCGGAAAGTGAGTTCGCAAAGGGTTTGCCTAGTGGGGACCATTCCTTTGGGTAATGCACTTGGGGTCAAGCAGGTCGAGGTAAAGGCGGATGGCTTGCCGCAAAATTCAAATGGAAGCATGAACGTAGTAGGAGTAGTTGCGTGAGTGAGCAGAAGTTAACGGCGCGGAGCAATTATTTAATCAGTGCAGAGGCGCTTCAAGCAAGGTTGGGTGCGCCAGAGGTTAAAATCATCGATGCAACCACACACCTTGTGCCCTCGGAACAGGGCGGTTTTGGTAGCGTCTCTGGCCGAAAAGATTACGATGATGCGCACATCCCCGGCGCACTTTTTTTTGACCTGCAATCTGAGATGTCAGACAACGCTTCGCAATTTCGATTTACCGTGCCGCCTTTGGCTCAGTTTAATGCCCGAGTTTCGGCAGCGGGTATCAAAGCGGACGACGAGGTTATCATCTATGCCGGCAATCATCCTATGTGGGCCTGTCGGATGTGGTGGCTATTCAAGGTTTTCGGCCATGCATCAGTTAAGGTTTTAGACGGCGGTTTACCGTATTGGCAGGCCCGAGGCTACCCAACTACTCAGGCTGTCCCTAGCGTCGATCCTAGCGAATATCAGGGTTCGTTTAACTCAGACATGGTGATAGATGGCGATGCTATCGCGAACACTCAGCCGGAAGGTCTATGCTTATTAAACGCGCTGTCGCCGGCGCAATTTGTGGGTGAGGGCGCTCATTACGGGCGCCCCGGTCACATAGAGGGTTCAAGAAACACGCCGTATAGTGCCTTCTTAGATCGGGATCAGCGTTTTATCGATAATGCTGCCATGGCTTCATTGTTTGAGGCTGTGGGGGTGGTCGAAGACCAAGCAGTTGTTACCTATTGCGGTGGTGGTATTGCTGCATCTGTGCCTATTTTCGCGCTAGCGTTATTAGGTCGCGAAGATCGAGTCCAACTTTATGATCATAGCTTGTCAGAGTGGGCAGCGAATGCCGCTTGGCCTATGGTGCAGGGTTAGTCGGATAAGGGTGCAGCTTAGAGATTTATTCAGTAAGCCAAACGGGAACAAGGGCGTGAGATGCTAGCAGGGGACGAGCGTAGTTCAAGCAAATTGTCAAAGCGCGTACTTGCGTCTTATGGCGCCCCCGCTTTGCCTCTGGCTTTGGTGGGGTTACCGATGGCGGTATATTTGCCTGCCGTCTATGCCGATGCCGACGGCTTTGGTCTAACCCTTGGAATGGTCGGTTTGATCTTAACGCTTAGTCGCCTAACCGATGTCGTCACTGACCCCGTGATCGGTTTCGTTTCAGACCGGTTAAAAACCCGCTGGGGTCGGCGCAAACCATTTATACTCGTTGGAACTCCCATTTATGCGGCAGGGATTTGGTTACTGTTCGTGCCTCCGATCACCTTTTCAGAGGTGCAATTCTTAGGTCTTACTTTTAATTCTGGCTATCCGTACCTCTTTCTAATGGTGACCCTGGTCTATCTAGGTTCAACGATAAAAGATCTTCCCTATGTCGCATGGGGTGCAGAGCTATCTCAGAATTATAATGAGCGTACCTTAATCACCTCCTGGCGGGAGGGGTTTGCGGTTGCTGGCTCTCTGTTGTCAGCCTTTACCCCCGCGATATTGTTATTCGCCGGTTACGTCAAACCTACGGATGCAGTCTATTTCTTATCGGTTGCAATGTGCATCGTAATGCCGGTTTTAGTTTTGAATGCACTTTTGGTTGTGCCAGAACACCCTGTGCTTAGCAGACCACAAAAAATGCCACTTAAAGAAAGTTTAAAGGTGGTACTGCAAAATGAGCCGTATGTTTTGCTGATTGTAATTTTTGTGTTCTCGACGCTGGGCTCGGCCATGACGAATTCTTTGAGTTTTTTCTTCGTTAAGCATGTCCTGCTTGCAGGTGATTTATATGGGCTTTATCTCGCACCGTATTTTCTCTCTCAAATTCTGGCAATACCCATTTGGTTTGGATTGTCCCGACGCATTGGCAAGCATCGGGCAACCATGTTTGCTATTGGCTGGTATGCGCTCTGGTCCTGTTTTATCCCGTTAATCGCACTCGCCCCAGGGAATTGGTTTACCGCCTTCGAGATTCCCCTAGTGCTGTCATTCTTGCCTGAGGCTTGGCATACATCTATTGTCACGCGTTTCGAAGGTATGGAAACTGGGAAGTTTCTGTTGTTTATCGTGATAATGTGTTTGAAAGGTTCAGCAATCGGCGCCCTGGCGGCACTGCCTGCAGCGATGGCCGCAGACGTGATTGATCTGGATACCATGAAGACGGGCGAAAAAAGAGCTGGTGCGTATTTCTCCATTTGGAGTATGACGAGAAAAGCCTCTTATGCGCTAGGTATCACCATCGGCACTGGCACAGCGGTGTTGTTCGGTTTCGATTCATTAGCGGATCCTGTCAATTCCCCAAATTCGCCTTCGTCGCTGCTCTGGTTGGCCTGTCTGTATTCTGTCATACCTGCCTTGTTCAAATTTGTCGCGATGCCGTTGCTTTGGCGCTATCCGTTGACCGAGGCACGGCTAAGCGAAATTCAAACGGAGATTCAAAAGGCGCGCGCTAACTCAACACTGAAGGTCGTGTGATTCGGGTCGAGGAGGCTTTTAAAGTCCTTGATTAGCCCATCCGCCTCGTCCCGATCTGCGGCCAAAAGATAAGGGTTATCAATCGCAACCACAGGCATATTTGCGGCTTTCGCTGCTTGGAAACCCGTTATGGCATCTTCAAATACGAGACACTTAGCAGGGGCGAGCCCAAGTTTGCTAGCTGCTGCCAGAAATATGTCTGGCGCCGGCTTGCTGTGGAGCACCTCATCGCCACAAAGGGTAGTTTCCATCGCTTGCAACCAGGGCTTTTTTGATCGCTTAAGCTCGAACATATCGCGCGAAGAGCTGGTCGCAATCGCCATGGGCAGCCCTAAGGCGTGAAGTCGGTTAACAAATTGCTCAGCGCCAGATATCGGGCGAGCGTCGGGGAACATGACCTGAAGATAAGTTGCTCGTTGGGTAAGGAATGCCTCAGGGGACATATCCAGGTCGTACTCGGCAACGGTCATAGCAGCTGATATTTTTGCCTCTCGGCCGACAATGGTGCGCTTGAAGGCAAGATCAAAGGTTTTACCAAACGGATCCAGCACTTTTTGCGTGGCCAACGTGTAGAGCGGCTCGGTATCGAGCAAGGTACCGTCAAGATCAAAGATGATGCCGCTAGGTTCAAATGAATGTCTCAAAGTTGGCTTCCTTGGCAAAACACGGGCTGCGTATTCAGATTTTAAGCCCAAATACTCAGCGAAAGTTTAACAATAGCAGGTTCCAGGAGTCACTGAACGACAGGAGCAGTTAAGATAGTCGGACGTGTTCCTTGAAAGACAGCGAATTGCCCATATTGTGGCAAATAATGGCGAAGTGTGGGGCACGCCGAGGTCTGGGTTTTACAAGGTTTAGCGGTCGAAAGAGTCGCTCGACGCATAGACCGATACAAGTCGGCAATGACGATATGAGTCAACATGAGTGAGAAGGGCTATCGGTGGTCAGCGTTGAAAGAGGTAAGGCAGCGTCGAGCTGCCAGAGGCAGGCATTGGGACAGGTAAACAAGAGACAAAGATACAGTAGCAAGAGCGGGAGTATTCGGTGATTAAAGTGAGTCATTTAGTGAAGCAGTTCGGGCCTTTAACCGCCGTTAACGATCTGAGCTTTGAGGTAGGCCCTGGTACGGTTCTGGGATTCCTTGGACCCAATGGCGCTGGGAAATCGACGACGATGAAAATGATCACTGGGTTTTTGACCCCCTCGTCTGGTCAGGTCTCGATTCATGGCCATGACATAGTCGCAGCTCGGCAGGCCGCCCAAACAAGGCTAGGATATCTGCCCGAAGGCGCGCCTTGCTACGAGGAAATGACTGTCAAAAACTTTCTGACGTTTATTGCGGAAGTTCGAGGCGCCAGGGGCACTGTTCGCAATCAGTGGGTAGATCGAGCAACGGATACGGTCTCGTTGCGCAAAGTATTAGACCAGCGGATAGAGACGCTGTCGAAGGGGTACAAACGACGCGTGGGGCTGGCGCAAGCCTTGATCCATGACCCTGATGTACTGATTTTGGATGAGCCTACCGATGGTTTAGATCCTAATCAAAAGCATCAAGTCAGAGAGATGATCTTGAGTTTATCTGACCAAAAAATTGTCATTATCTCGACGCATATCTTAGAGGAAGTGTCCGCTGTGTGTTCTCGGGCACTGATTATCAGCGATGGCCAAATCGTGTTGGACGATACCCCGCAAGGCCTTAGAGCCCGCGCTGCAGATCATCTTGCGGTCAGTCTGAAAGTCGATGGTTTGGATCCCGAAGCACTTAAGATTGCCTGCCAAGCGTTATCTGAGTGTGAGCGAGTAGAGATTGCTGAGGGCGGTCTTGTCACGGTTTTTCCTGTTCCTGGATCGAGCGGCCTTTTGATGGCACTTCAAATGCTGATTGCTGACAAGGGGTGGCAGGTTGCACAGCTGCAACAACATGAAGGGCAGCTCGATGAGGTGTTTCGACAGGTAACTTTGGAGGCGCAGCGATGAACGCATTATCGATCATCATCAAACGGGAATTTAGCAGCTACTTCGCAACCCCACTGGCTTACGTGTTTATTTTAGTTTTCCTTGTGCTGTCCAGCGCATTTACTTTTTACCTAGGCCAGTTTTATGAACGCGGACAAGCGGATTTGTTACCGTTTTTTAATTTCCATCCCTGGCTCTACCTGTTTCTAATACCGGCGGTCTCGATGCGGCTTTGGTCGGAGGAACGCAAAACAGGTTCAATAGAGCTTTTGTTGACGCTGCCGATTACGTTATGGGATGCAATTTTGGGCAAATTTTTAGCTGCATGGGCATTTGTTGGGCTAGCGCTTGTAGGGACTTTTCCAATTTGGCTGTCAGTGAATTATTTGGGGCAACCCGATAATGGCGCGATTTTGGCCGGCTATATGGGGAGTTGGTTGATGTCAGGGGCCTTCCTTGCGATTGGTTGCTGCATGTCGGCACTCACCAAAAACCAAATCATCGCTTTTATCTTAACGGGTATCACGTGTTTGTTTTTAGTGTTGGCAGGATTCCCAATGGTCTTGAATTTTTTTGAAAGCTGGGTCCCCAGTTTGGTGCTGGATTTGATAACCGGGCTTAGCATCATCTCCCACTTTATTGCGATCTCTAAAGGGGTACTTGCCTTGACGGATCTTGTCTACTTTTTTGCCATGATGGTGTTATGGCTGTATCTGACTCACTTGGCCTTGGCTGCCAAAGCTGCCGATTAGAGAGGAATGTCATGAAAAAATTTCGGTCAATACGGGCGGCAGCAATCGCCATTGGTGTTTTCGCTGTCATCATTGTGTTCAGTAATATTTATTTAAAAACTTTTCGGCTCGATTTGACTGAACAACAATTGTTCACGCTTTCCGATGGCAGTAGAGCCATCGTTGAGGGGATAGAAGAGCCCGTTCGTATCTATTTTTATTTTTCTGAGGAGAGTAGCCGCGAGCTGACGCAGCTAAGAACTTACGCGGACCGAGTTGACTCATTGCTTGAAGAATACGCCTCGTTAAGTGGGGGGCGAGTGGTAGTGAGTCGGATAGATCCAGAGCCATTCTCTGAGTCAGAAGACGATGCTGATCGTTACGGGCTTCAAAAAGTACCGGTAGGCTCCGGGGGCGAATCACTGTATTTCGGTCTTGTTGGCAGTAATTCGCTAGACAGCACTGAAGTGATCACATTTTTGCAACCAGACAAAGAAGCATTTTTAGAATATGAAATCAGCCAAATGCTCTATCGCCTCTCCCAGCCTGCGAAGCCGCAGATTGGCCTTTGGTCGACATTACCGGTAAAAGATCGACTAAATCCCCAAACCTTTCAGATGGAACCCGGCTGGCAAGTCATTGCTGAATTAGAAAGACTTTTTGAAGTCATTGAAATAGACGCTGAAGCGGAAGAAATTGATGAAGATATCGACCTGTTGCTTTTGATACATCCAAAAGCGGTTTCCTCATCGATGCAAGTCGCGATTAGAGAGCACCTAGCCAGAGGCGGCGCATTGATTGGTTTCATCGATCCGCTGGCAGAGCTCGATCAAGGCGGCAGCAATCCTATGATGCCAAGTCTGCCAACAGGTCAGTCTTCAGATCTTAATTGGCTAACCGAGGACTGGGGCATTACCCTGAGAACTAATGAAGTCCTGGGTGATGCACAACTGGCATTGAGTGTTGCCGGTGCAGACGGTATGCCGGTTAGGCATCTTGCGATTCTGGGTCTCGGTCCTGAGCAAATGAATGCCGAAGCAGTGATCACCACCGGCTTAGAGAGTATTAATGTGGCAAGCGCCGGTATCTTGGACATCTACGAACCTAAGGTCGCGGTCACGAGCTTGTTATCTTCCTCGCAATTTGCCTCAAACCTCGATGCCGGGCAGTTTCAGTTCTTACGGGATCCGAATGAACTGCAGGCGGGCTTTACACCGGGCGCGAAGACTATCGATATTGGCATTGCGCTCAGCGGTAGGTTACCGCGTTCGCTGCTCTTAGCATCACCAAGGCAAGCCGATTCCTCCCCAGATTCGAATTCGATTGAGGCAGATGGAAATTCTGATTTGGTGCCGATAAACGTTATTTTAGTCAGTGATACCGATCTTTTAAGCGATCGACTATGGGTGCAGGTTCAGAATTTTTTTGGTCAACAGATTGCGACCGCCTGGGCGGACAATGGCAGTTTTTTGGTGAATGCGGTTGACTACATGGCCGGAAGCGCTGATCTGATCAGCGTGCGTAGCCGTGGCCGTTACACGCGTCCTTTTGATGTTGTGCAGGATTTAAAAAGAGAAGCGGAAGCAAAATATCTGCAAAGCGCGAATCAGCTGCAGTTGGAATTAGCAGAAACAGAGCAGCGCCTCAATGATTTAGAATCCCAGCAAGTGGCAGAGGGGCGACTATCACTCAGTCCTGAACAAACCGCGGCCATAGATAACTTCCAGGCTGAAAAACTGCGAATTCGTAAGCAACTGAGAGATGTTCGACATGGATTAGACCAAGAGATAGAGGCTCTTGGGTCATCCCTGAAGTTGATCAATATTGGCCTCATGCCGCTGTTGTTGACGCTTTTATTGGGACTGTTGGTGTGGGCCAGAACCTCGAAGCGGGAGGGTTAGTCATGGGTAAGTGGGGTTGGCTGATCGGCATTGTGGTCATAGGGATGGTGTTAGCGATCGTTGTAGACCAAATAGAAAAGCCGACAGAAGATGAGGGGCAGCTTTTTTATCCAGAATTTGCCGCTAAGCTCGCCAATTTATCTGGGGTAGCGATTCGCAGTGCAGGTGGCAAGGTCAACTTGAGTCAAGTCGATGGCAGTTGGCAAGTTTCGGACAGGCACGGTTACCCGGTGGATTTTAAGCGCTTGTCGAGTCTATTGGTGGGTCTCGCTGACGCTAAAAAGCGAGAACGTAAAACGTCAAACCCGGGTAATCACACGAAGTTAGGTGTCACGCCTGAGGCAGGCCATGTGATAACCGTTTCAACGCCTGAAGGGTCTTTAGAACTGATCATCGGTAACGCGTCGACCAATGGCACAGGTACCTTCGTGAGGTTGGCCTCAGAGGACCAAGTCTGGCTGATCGATGCTATGCTTTCAGTCTCGTCTAACCCTGCAGACTGGTTGGCCACTCAATTAATCCGTTTACCCGAGGCTGATATTCAGAGTATTGACTTGACGGTCAAAAATGAAGCGACCTACCGCGTGATCCGAGATGATCAAGGAGAGCTTTCGCTGGAAGCGTTGCCCGAGGGCCGGGCGCTTCGTTACAGCACGGTGTTAGTCACGCTCGCCACCGCAGTCGCGCAGCTTTCTGTCAGCGACGTAGCGCTGCATGACCCTGACCGATGGCGTGCGCCTTCTGAGGCGGTTTACACCCTTGCAGATGGCCGAGAGTTACGGCTACAGACAGCAGCGATTGCCGATCAATACTGGTTACGTGTGGAAATGCAAAACGACATTGAAGACAATTCTGGGACACCGATCAGCCCGTCACCGGTCGTGGCAGCGACAACAACTGAGGCTTTTGATTATCAAATTGCTCAGCGTACCTTTGAAGACCTAAACCAATCCTTAGAAAGTTTGCTCGAACCGCTAGAATCGGAGTAGTACCCAATGCAGTCAATGTTGATCAGTGAGCGAGTTGGTGACATCTTATTTATGACTTTGAATCGCCCGAAAGCACTAAATGCCTTGAGCATTGGTCTAATGGAAGAGATTGAAGCGTTCGCCAGAGGTCTGATTGATGACCCAGCTCGAGTGGTTGTGATTCGGGGACAGGGTAAGCATTTTTCAGCTGGCGCAGATCTAAAAGCAGCACCCAAAGCCAATGTGCCCTTAGTACAAGCTCGCCGCGACGCCCAGCTGGGAGGACGAATGCTAAATGCAATTATCAGCATCCCTCAAGTCACAATAGCCTCGGTTCATGGGGCTGCTCTTGGTGGAGGTCTTTGTATCCCTACCGCCTGCGATTTTAGAATTGCTGCCGACAATACTGTGGCGGGCTATCCCGAAGTGAATCTGGGAATGAATTTGATGTGGCAATCGGTGGGCCTTTGCCAACGGTTGGTTGGCCCAGCCAAGGCCAAGCGCATGATTATGTTAGGTGAGCATTTAGAAGCACAAACGCTTTTGAATTGGGGGTTATTTGACGAGGTCGTACCGCTGAGCCAGCTTGCTGAGCGGACACTGGCGCTCGCTGAGACCTACGCAAAACAACCCCCTGTCGCAACACAAATGATCAAGCAGACGATTAATCAGCTAAGCGGCGCGTTAGATCAAGCCGTGTTGCACATGGATGCAGATCAAAATCTACTGACTGCAACGACCGAGGACAGGGCCCGAGCCATGGAAGCCTTTCGTGAGCGTACGACGGCGCTATTCACTGGGGATTAATCAGATTCGATAATCACTAAAGCTTGATCTTCTTCGACAGGGTCACCCTCCTTGACTAATATGTCGGTCACCGTACCACCAGTTGTGCTCTCAACCGGGATCTCCATTTTCATGGATTCAAGGATGATAAGTTCGGATTCGTTCGACACTGTGTCCCCTTTAGACACGAGCACCTTCCAGACCGTACCCGTGATTTCTGAATAAATGGTCTCCTTGCCCATGGGTACCTCTACTGATCAAACATAATGACGTGACGGGCTTCCTCGCCAGTCTTGAGCGCCGCAAGCGCCTCATTAACATCAGCGAGTTTGATGTGTTTCGAAATCATTTGATCGAGGTGGAGCTTGCCGCCTAGGTAAAAATCGACAAAACGCGGCATATCAATTCGGAATCGATTTGATCCCATATTTGAACCTTGAATTTTTTTCTCCATTAAGAAATCGACACCATGAAGTTCCACCATTGTGCCTACCGGAATCATACCAATAACCGTCGCGGTACCACCGCTACACAGCATCTGGAAGGCTTGCTCGGCCGTTGATTTAAGGCCGATGGCCTCAAAGGTGTAATCACAGCCGCCTTTGGTGAGTTCGATAACTTCGCCGACGGCATTGCCTGAACTGGCATTGATGGTATGGGTTGCCCCGACCGATTTAGCCAATTCTAATTTACTATCGACCATATCGACGGCGATCACCATCGAGGCGCCCGCAATCGCAGCACCATTAATTGCAGCGAGACCAACCCCGCCACAACCGATAACCGCAACAATAGAGCCCGGCTCAACCCCTGCGGTATGGAATACGGCGCCAACGCCGGTTGTGGTGGAGCATCCGATTAATGCAGCCCGATCCATGGGCATGTCCTCTCGGATTTTGACGAGGGCGTGCTCGTGGATCAGCATCAGCTCGGCAAAGGATGAGAGATTTAGAAACTGATGCACGGTTTCACCTCCGCTGCTCAATCTCGGCTCCTCTTGCTCGGTTCGTGAGACTTCTGGGCTTTGACACAGAGACAGATGGCCGGTTAAGCACTTGTTGCAGTGGCCACAAAATGCTGACAGGCAGGTAATCACATGGTCACCTTTTTTCACGTAAGTGACATCTTTACCAACGGCCTCGACGACACCCGCGCTTTCATGACCTAATATGGTCGGCAGCATGTAGGGATAAGACCCATCTAGAAAGTGAAGGTCACTATGACAGACGCCGGCAGCAATGGGTCTAACCAGAACCTCCCGCGGGCCGGGCTTGGATATTTGGACATCTTCGATTTCCATTGGTTGGTTCTGTGCTCTTAAAACAGCTGCTTTCATGGTGAGGCTTCCTATGACAAATCATTTGCGACCAAATTAGCACAAATCCAGCATCTTTGGGTGATCAAAATGAAGGGGGATAAGGATCTTGTCGAGTAGGAATATGAACCAAGCGATTGTGGCTTTAGGGAGCAACCTAAACGCGCCACATACGCAAGTGTCGGCGGCAATCATTGCACTGGCACGGATATTTCCACAGGGATTTGATAATTCACCGATATTTCGTACGCCTGCGGTTGAAATGACCGAAGAGGCCTATGATTTTGCCAATGCCGTTGTCGTGTTTGACACCAGCTTGCCCCCGCTTGGATTGTTACGAAACCTGCAGGCGATCGAAATCGAGTTTGGTCGTCCACAGGTCCACGGGAAAAACACTGCCCGAACATTGGATCTTGATTTGATCAGTTGTGGTGATGCGGTTTGCCGTACTGATGAACTTATTCTGCCCCACCCGCGAGCCTTCGCTCGCCGTTTTGTCCTAGAACCATTGATCACTCTATTGCCAGATTTCCGATTTCCTAATAGCGACCTGTCTTTAGAGACGCTTATCTCCCGCGCCCCGCCTCTGGATATGGCCCTATGGTCGGATTCAGATGATTGACGAGGCGTGACCCCGCCAGTAAGGCGCCCGAAGCACGGATTTATACAATTTGCCCGTTGGATGCCGAGGCAAAGCATCGGTGATGTCGATACTTTTAGGGCATTTGACATGGGATAGATGAGCCCGGCAATGATCCCTCAAAGCGATTTTTAAGCGCTCGCTATCATGATTTTGATAGTGAGTTTTAAGCTCAACAACGGCCTTAACCGCCTCGCCAAAGTCAGGATCAGGAACCCCAAAAACTGCAGCGTCGATGACAGCTTCGTGACGCACTAAACAATCTTCGATTTCCTGTGGGTAAATGTTGACGCCGCCGGAGATGATCATAAAAGACTTTCGATCCTTCAGATAGAGATAGCCGTCTGCGTCGACAATCCCGACATCGCCCAGAGTTGTCCAGCCCTGTGGCGATCGAGCGGCTTGAGTTTTTTCTGGGTCTTTGTGATAACTGAAATCAGTGCCGCCCGCGAAATACACCGTGCCAACCTCGCCAGTGGCTTGCTCGTTAAAATTCTCATCTAATATTTTGATCTGCCCATGAAAGGCCCTACCAACGCTACCGGGATGGGTGAGAGATTCAGCGCTGGTTATGGCCGTTGAGCCATTAGATTCGGTGCCAGAATAATACTCATAGAGAATTGGCCCCCACCACTTGATCATGGCATTTTTAACGGTCACTGGGCAGGGTGCTGCCGCATGTATGGCGTATTTCAAGCTGCTTAGATCGTATTTTGTGCGCACCGACTCAGGTAGCGCCAAGAGACGGTTGAACATGGTAGGTACCCACTGGCTATGCGTAATCCGGTGGCGTTCGATGAGTGCCAGTGCCTCCTCAGCGTCAAATTTAGGCATGATCACCGAGGTACCCCCAAGCCTAGAAACCATTAAGTTATATCGTAGGGGTGCAGAGTGGTAGAGCGGCGCTGTCGATAGATATCGAGTGTGCTCGTTGACCTCATGCAACTCTATTCGTTTTTGGATGAGCGGAGACACGGTACCCAGGGCATGTAATGGCAGGTCAAAGCGGACTCCCTTCGGTTGCCCTGTGGTGCCGGAAGAGTAGATCATCTCAGCGCCTTCGCAGGCATCAGCTCGATCGGAGGAAGGATAGTGCGCTATGGCGTCATACCAATTGGGGTAGGGACTTTCATCGAGGGTAACAACTTGTAATCCCTCCGGCAGCGCTACCTTAGCCTGCTTTAGAATGCTGATTTTGGTGAATAATACTTTCGCATCGCAATTTTCTAGGATGTAGCCGATTTCCGCTGCCTGAAACAAGATGCTCACTGGCGTGTAGTAAAGGCCGGACCGTTGAGCGGCCCAAGCGATGGTTAAAAACCGTAGATCATTGTCGAGCAAAATGGCAATGCCATCACGAGGCCTAAGACCTAAGTCAAAAAGGTAATGCGCAGTTTGATTGGAGAGGCGGTCGAGCTCGCCGTAGGTCGTCGCATGGTTGCCGTCACTGGACTGAAAAGCGACCCTCTCAGGCTGTCGCAGGCGATGGATTCCAGGATGCATAAACCAAGCTAGTCTTGACTGCTGCCTTTTGGGGTAAATGCGGGCATTGGAAAGGGTGCGACGTTACCCTTTGCCTCGGTGATTTTACCGACGCCTTCCTTAGTAACTTCATCGATTCGTACAATGGCGTGCATGGGGAGATAGCTGCGCTTGACGCCTTCGAATTCGGCTTTGAGTTTTTCTTCGCTGGGATCGACCAAGACGCCGGATCTTTCGCCAAAGACCAGTTCCTCGATTTCGATAAAGCCATACAGGTCTGATTGATAGATTTGTCGTGCGAACATCTCAAAAATCTGGCCCTGATTGTAGAAAATTACTTTGTAGGTAGGTTGGTTTGGCATAGGTCTGTGACTCGAATTCGAAGGAGATATCTCAATGAGATTAGGTCGTTGGAGGCTGCAGTATAGCCCCATTTGGCAGTAATATCAGGTCTCCGTAGGGTTATTTCAAGTAGCTAGTGGTTCTGAGCTATGCAGAATATAATGGATAGTTCAGTTCTTTTGTGACGCACATTTTGACCAACCAGCCTAAGCTATTTATTAAAACTCATGGCTGCCAAATGAATGAGTATGACTCATCAAAAATGGCAGATCTTCTCGGACAAACCGGCGGCTACATCGTAACCGACACGGAGGAGGAGGCAGATCTCCTCTTGCTGAACACTTGCTCGATCCGGGAAAAAGCCCAAGAGAAGGTGTTTCATCAGTTGGGTCGATGGAAGAAACTTAAAGAGGCCAACCCGTCATTGAAAATTGGCGTTGGAGGCTGTGTTGCCAGTCAGGAAGGGCAGGCCATTCGGACACGAGCGCCATATGTCGATCTGATTTTTGGCCCTCAGACGCTGCACCGATTGCCGGCTATGCTGGAGACCAATAGGGTGCAAGCGCAGCCGGTTATTGATGTCAGTTTTCCGGAAATCGAAAAATTCGATCGTTTGCCAGAACCTTCTGTTGACGGACCTTCTGCTTTTGTCTCGATTATGGAAGGTTGTAGTAAGTATTGCACTTTCTGTGTGGTACCTTACACCCGGGGTGAGGAGGTCAGCCGACCTTTGGTGGATGTGGTTCGAGAGGTGATCCAGCTTTCTGAAAAAGGCGTCAGGGAAGTAAATCTGCTGGGCCAAAATGTGAACGCCTACCGTGGGCCTACCGAAGCTGGTCAGTTGGCCGACTTAGCCTACTTGATTGCAGTCATTGCCGAGATACCGGGTATAGATCGCATCCGATATACGACGTCGCATCCCGTCGAATTCACAGACAGCTTGATCGATTTGTATGCAGAAGTGCCAGAATTGGTCAGTCACTTACATTTACCGGTTCAGAGTGGTTCCGATCGTATTCTGGCGAAAATGAAACGTGGACATACGGTGCTCGAATACAAGTCTAAGATCCGTCGGCTAAGAACCATTAGGCCCGACATCAGTTTGTCTTCAGATTTCATTATTGGTTTTCCAGGAGAGACCGAACAGGACTTTGAAGCCACCATGGCGCTCATTGAAGAGATTGGTTTTGATCATTCTTTCAGTTTTATCTACAGCGCACGGCCTGGTACGCCGGCAGCCGATCTAACCGATGAGACGCCTGAATCGGTGAAAAAGATGCGGTTATCGGTGTTGCAGGGAAGAATTCTACAACAGGCTATGTCGATCAGTCGGAAAATGGTCGGCACGACCCAATCGGTTTTGGTTACTGGCGTGTCAAAACGGGACCCGGGACAATTGCAGGGGCGAACAGAGAACAATCGAGTGGTTAATTTCAGTGCCGACGATCGATCAATTATTGGCGGCTTCAGTCAAATAGCAATCACTGAGGCATTACCGAATTCCTTGCGAGGGCAATGGGTAGAAGCGATAGATAAAGGAGTGGCAATTTGAGTATTTCGTCGGTACCAGATGAAGCGACTGATACGGTGGTTGCCAAAGTTCTGAAACTTGAGCCGAACCGATCGGAAAGTCTCGCTGACCTTTGCGGTCCTTTTGATAAGCACTTGCGTCAGATCGAGTCCCGGATCGGAGTGAAAATTAAGAATCGCGGTCATGAATTTGAAGTCAGCGGGCAAGCCAAGGCTGCCGCTGCGACTGTGGAGTTGCTGGAGCATTTATATCGAGAAGTGATCAATGGCACGCAATTGAACGGTGAGACGCTGAATTTGTTCCTTCAGGAATCTGGCGTGGACGCGCTAACGACGGCAGAGGAGCAAGTCTTTGCGTTGATCAAAACACGCCGAAAATCTATTAAGCCCCGGGGAAAGAATCAAAACGACTACGTAAGGGCCATTAGAACCCACGATATAAATTTTGGGATTGGCCCTGCGGGGACGGGCAAAACTTATCTGGCGGTAGCCTGTGCGGTAGAGGCGTTTGAGCAGGAGCGGGTAGGACGAATTCTCCTTGTTCGGCCGGCGGTAGAGGCCGGCGAGAAGCTCGGTTTCCTCCCAGGCGATCTGAGTCAAAAGATCGACCCTTATCTACGGCCTTTGTACGACGCCTTGTATGAGCTATTTGGTTTTGAGCGGGTGGAGAAGTTGATCGAAAAGGGGTTCATTGAAGTCGCGCCGTTAGCCTATATGCGGGGTAGAACGCTAAATGACTCGTTTATTATCCTCGATGAAAGTCAAAACACGACAGTAGAGCAGATGAAAATGTTTTTGACTCGAATCGGATTTGGCTCGACGGTGGTTGTCACTGGAGACGTGACCCAAGTCGATTTGCCGCCGCGAACCCAGTCCGGTTTAAAGCATGTCATCAATGTTTTGAGTGAGGTTAATGGCTTGTCTTTTACCCATTTTTCCTCCCGAGATGTGGTTAGGCATCCCCTGGTTCAGAGAATCGTTGAGGCCTATCAAGCCTTCGAGGACAAGTAGCATTGATGCCAGATGAACCAGAGCAGCAATCATGGCGCGAATAGCACTGGATTTTCAGCAAACTCATCTAAGACCAAGCGATATCGATGCGGCGCGAGCTACCCAACAGATCAGCGAAATGGTGGAAGCGTTCTGGTCAGAACTCGAGCGGCGGCTGCGATTGGTCTACCCGGATGAAAAGGCGCCAAGAGAGATATCCCTTTGTCAACGGTTTGTAGATATCACCGAGTCGCAGGAACTCAACAGTGCGTATCGAGGGCGTGATGGTCCGACCAATGTGTTGTCGTTCGTTGCCGGGGTTTGGGATGATCAAAATAGCTTTTACTTAGGAGATTTGGTGATTTGTTCGCCTCTGATATGTGACGAAGCAATGGATCAAAAAAAGCGCATTGCTGACCATTACTTGCATCTGACCCTTCATGGAATTTTGCATTTGGTTGGGTATGATCATGAGACCAAAAGCGATGCTTTAGAAATGGAGTCACTCGAGACCAAAATGTTGGGCACAATCGGAATCAAAAACCCTTACGAGGCAATAGGCAA
>JADHNJ010000071.1 GCA_016779565.1 Pseudomonadales bacterium | reverse complement strand
ATCGTCACCTGTCAGGTTGCGATCATCTCCAACGTTGATCCGTTGAATTTCTACTAACTTCACCGGCACCATCGATGCAGAAAACACAGCATTTGCGGCCTCATGCAACAGTTCTATGCGCGCGGCTAAGTCATCTCCATACTCGTCGGAGGCGGTTTTACCGTAGGTATAAACCATCTCTACCGGTACCGTTTCAACGGAATTTTGCACCGTAGGGTCCGTACCCAATAACCGCTCGTTGAAATCAGAAATACCATCCTGATCACTATCTTTTAAGGTATCCGGTGCACTAAGATCGGCACCAAGTGCTGGCGCCTCCGCAGCGCTGTCAAGAGACCCAACCCTGTAGACCAAAATCTGTTGATCACCTCGGTTGAGCCTCATCTGAAGATCGGTTGCAGCGGCATCTTGTGACAAATGACTGTCGAGGGCACTGTCTAATGCGACCGTTAGTTCCAGCGCAGCTTTACCCTCGGCATCATAATTTAACGTTAACGGTGCCGAGCCTTTTTTATAAAAGCCTTCGCCGGGCGAGCCCGCTGAAATAATAACTTCGACAGTCTCACTTTGCCCCGCCAACGTTGGCGCGTAAACGGAGGCCACTGAGACTTCAGCTGAGTCTGTAGCGCCAATAAATTCCGGGCTTGTTAAGAACATGATCGGCGCTTCATCAAGCGATGACAGGCCGTAATCCGCACTGGGGTTCACCTTAGTTAAACCAAGGATTGCACCATCTAACACGCTGGCATCTATAGAATTGGTCAATACCAATCCTGGAAACCCAGAAGTTGCATTCGAAAAAGCATAGGTTGGCAGAGGTATCTGGATAGCTTGAGGATCAGCGCTAAATGGGAAACTCCGAATTTCGACCGAACTGATTACGGAATATGTGTCATAGAAAAACCTTAAATCATTCAACAGTCTCAGCTCGACATTGATGTCACCTGACTGAGCAACTGTATCGTTGAACACGATCGAAAACTTTGCCAAACCGTGAGTCTGATTTTGAGGTTCAAAACTGCATGGACACTGGATAGATATCGGACTCAAGGTTTCGGCGTAGGCACCCACCGCAGAAATTGCCGCTAAAGTTAACCCAAGACTGTAAAGCACTAGGCCACGTATCGTTTGCTTAGTTACCATCATCTCCTCTGCGCTCCGGTTTCGGCTCATCTACCCCTAAGGCGAGCCTTTCTAAGGATCTCGATGGTCTAACCCTGATATCGTCCGTTAGGTTGGATCGTCGAGTTGGTGTCAACACACCGACAAAGTCCTTGCCAGCAAACCTCAGTACCTGGACGGCGGTTTGCAAGAAGATATTAACGCTACCCGGGCCAATAGTCGCTACCATGACGCCACCTCCGACCACCTCCCCCTTGAGGACGGTAGCATTCCCACGCACCTCTGACGAATTTACCCGTACATTTAGCAACTGCGAGCTATCCGCCTGGCTAGCGCTTTTAAACCAGAGCTCATCGCCTGCGGCGGCCTGCAGCAACTGATTTCGATTTACGAGCGTCACTTGGGGTTCGTTCAACCCAGGGGAAACATCTTGCAACTGACTACGCCCTGATCCTTTTGATATGGAGATTTCAGATTTACTCTGAGTGGCCTCGCTGTCCATCACTGAATTGTTATTACTGGCCCACCAATCAAGCCGTACTGCCAGTAGCGCAACGATCAGCAGTACTCCAACAATTCCAACAATGAATTTAGTTTTCGACAAAGCAAAGTTCATTTCCGCGCCTTTCGTAAGCTGGGGGCCGCACATTCCCAAGTAACTTTTGGCTACCCAAGTTCAACCTAGACAAACAGTCCCAAACTAAGCACTTGCCTAGGCGCAACGCTTAAGCCTCTAGATTAATCGCGTAACGGCGTTCGATGCAAACCTATACCAAATATCTTTCGGGCGCCGGCAATGTTAGCATTTCGGGCCTTCTCGGCTTGAGTACTGCCCATGGCTAATTCGTTAAAAGACCAACGCTACCTTTCTCTGGCAACCCAAAAACGTGATGCCACTTGGGTCTGGACACCTATTTGGTTCGCCGATGCAGAAAACGGGGAGTTCGTTGCGTTCTCTGCTGGGCGTGCAGGCAAAGTAAAGCGAATCAGGAATTTTTCGAATGTTCAGGTGATGGCCTGCACGGTTTCCGGCAAAGCCTTAGGCGAGGCGCATCAGGGCAGGGCCCGATTGATACACGATCCAACTGAATGCGATGCGGCTTATCAAGCCCTCAAGCACAAGTACGGCTGGCAAATGCGCTTACTTGATTTTTTTAGCGGCCTAGCTGGCAACATCAAACGACGTCAAGTCATCGGTTTTCGGATCGGCGAGCAATTATAATAGAGCCTGGCACTAGACTGATGCCGACTGAGCGCCTAAGCGCACGGCGTCGATTAGCTGTGATACCGGCGCCCACCCCGCTTTGTGGTCTAATTCAAGCCCGAGCGGCGTCATAATGATGTGACCAACGCCGTGGTCTATTTGCTTTTGATAAGCCTGCGTAAGGTCTGCGATATCACCCCAAGGTATCAGAGCATCGATAAAGTCATCCGTGCCGCCATGGGTAAAATCTGCATCCACAAAGCCACGCTCTCGCCAAGCTCGATGATAGTTCTCAAGCGGCAAATAAATTTTAATCGCCTTCCTTGCTAACGCGCGTGCAGACACTGGATCTTCCAAAAAGACGGTCGGTTGCATCAAGTTTAGGCGGCCATCTCCTAAAAGCGCTTTTGCGGTTTGCGAATATTCAAGTGTTTGGAGATAAGTAAAAGCCCCATCAAACCGTTCGCCCGCCAACTTCATCAATTTAGGCCCGTGGGCCGCGAGATATCTAGGCACTAAAACCTCAGGCGCGTGAAAATACAGCTCGGCCGCGTCATATCGATCAACAAAATCCTGAAGTTTCGTAACCGGGGGTAACCACGCATGTCCCCGGGGTACGTTCCCTACGGGATTGGAGACACCCAACCCTAAGTCGAATCGGTCGCCGAAGGCATCCACCAAGGAGTAAGCAGCAGACTTCGTTGCTCGAGCATCTCGCACATAGACATTTGCAATGGCGGTACCGACCCTAATCTGATCGGTTACCCGAAGGATCAACGCAGCCGTCAAAAAAGGGTCACGACCCAAAAGCTCTGGTATCCAAATTTGATCTAGTCCTGCCGCTTCGGCTTGCTTGGCAAATTGCTGGATTCCCGCCGAACTCATCATATCTGCGGCGCACATTACACCAAAGGTGATCCCCGATTCGGTCATTGCCTGCTCCTAGTCACCCATGACTTGAAAGGTTGATGATTAATGATCAACCCCCCGGTCTACCTTCGCCCGGTTATCCACCCGGATAAAAGACGGTGGCGCTGACTGCGCCAACATCTCTTCCATGACATCTACGACTTCGTCTGGTGTTAAAAAGTCGATTGCTGCTAAGACAGGTTTTAACCAAGCCGCTTCATATGGAATGATTGCCGTATCCGTGACTCCGGGACAAACCGCGACCACACGAATACCGTGAAGCTCAGCCAAGGGTGCGCACGACTCAGTAAAGCTGACAACCGCAGCTTTAGATGCAGCATACGCCGGATCTGCTGGCATTGGATTGAAGGCCGCCGTCGATGCGGTATTGACAATCGCGCCCGAAATCCCTCGACTGGACATACATTCCACCGCGATTCGAGTTCCGATCATCACGGCCATCAAATTTACATCAATCACTCGGGCCATCGCATCGACGGGCGTTGCTAAAAGCGTATCTGCCCCCGACATGACACCAGCATTATTGAAGACCACATCAAAGCCACCGGTTTTCTCATCGGCCGCAAGCAACCACTCCGCAAGCGCCGTTCGATCCGTTAGATCCAAAGACTTAGGGTATAGCTTCGTTGTGCCTTTAACCTCGCTCAGTCGTTCCTCGAGGCCCTTGGCATCAACGTCTGCCACATGTACCGCAGCCGCGCCAGACCTCACGCAGCGTGCTACGATGGCAGCCCCAATACCGCTTGCACCACCGGTTACGACAACCCGTTTACCTTTCAGCATTGTATTGCTCCTTACGACGCTTTGAGCCCAGCTGTTTCAGGCAACCCCTTTTTAGCGGCCTAATACCGAAGCGCATATCATTTTTTCCAAGTCAGACTACAAGACTTGCCCACTGAATATCGACTGGCTTTTCAATCCCCGTGCAGCTTACTGACCGCCTTAGGAAACTTGCCGCACTCAATACCGTTGCTGCAAACCGTGGACGCCTTGGTGAGCGCGGTGCCTGCGAGACCGGGCAAATAGCAATACACTGGCACTTCAACTTTATGTTCCCACTGAACATTTTGACGCTTTATTTTGTTCGCAACGCTAATTTGAAACCCATAACCTCGGTACCCTCAAGCCAGCTTGAGCGGGAAAAATCTGAATAACACAACTGCGGGCAATGAAGTTAGCCGCCGAATGACTAAAGCTCCCCGCCCAGGCTCCAGGCTATAAAAATTTTACCGCCTTCCGCATTACTGTCACTTGAACCCGGTGCAAGGTCCAAACCTAACGCTGACCAAGTATTGACCCTATCCTCTATTTTCTGGGCTGCCTGATCCCAAACATTAGGTAGCCTATCTAGCTAGCGCGTTCGAATCTAGGCGATGCGTAAATCATGGCGCTTACCCATCAACCGGTTTGGTCGATGGGATCCTCGATTCTTTGGCTATACAGCTCGTGCCAATGTCTGAGTTTAAGTTCGTTATAATCTGCAAATCGCAAATGTTCACGAGCGGTAGCCTTCATACCTTGATAAACATAGGGCAAGTTTCGGAGATCCTGATTAAAAATCTTAGTGAGCATGCCCAGCTCAGATGCCTCAGTATAATCGTCCTCAGCACTCAGCCAATGCACCCCTGCCACAGGCGTGTATTCACCGTTTTCGGGGATGGGCGTAAAGTACATACATTCCATAATGCATTCTTCATGGTTATCGCCATTTGGCCTGAAACGATAATTAATCTGATTGAATGAGCCCCACGGATGCCAGTTCGGAAACACGGTAAAGAAAATACTGGAGGTGAGCTCTACGTCAGGAATTGTCTCAGCGATGCTCGGAATTATTTCTTTTAAAACCTGCCGTTGAATTTCAGCACCGACGGTCCGGCTACTGCTTCTTGCCCCCAGCTTATCCTTAATTCGGCCGACCGCTTTGGGATCCTGCATCGCCGCATTCGCCTGTTCTGGTAGCTGCAAGCCACCAACCCAAAGACAAAGATGGGGGTTTGCATCCGTCAATTCGCCTTCGATCCAATCTGCATCAAGGGTGAATTTACCCGAAACACCCTTGGGTGTTGTGACCTGCACGACTCCATCGCCTAGATCTTCATAAACCCAGCCGTTTAATGGGTGCTGCACCTTCCGGACACCATCGAGTTGGACCGGCTCCCAAGCCGGCATGCCACTGCTCTCGAGCGCGCCGCATCGAATAGCTCGAGAATAGTTCCCAAACGCATCGTATTTGGTGCAAAGATCATGAGCGCCCCCGGTTAATATTTGCGGATGAGTCATCAACACGTGGTAGGACTCCATAAACGCTTCTTGTACAACTTTCCAATTGGCCTTTATGACTTTTGCAACATGCGCAGACTTATATCGCTTATCGTAGGCCAAAAGTGGAAAATGGCTTCCAAGGTCACCGAGGAAGGATTCTAACGACTCACCGTCAGGATCAGGATTGATAAAAATAAAGCGGCCCCATCGTGCCAATCGCACTTCTGGCAAGGCCTCTTCATCTCGGTTCAGTCCTGCGTAGTCATAAGCGCACGGAATCTGCTTCAACGAACCATCTAGGTTCCACGACCAACCATGAAACGGGCAACGTAGCTCATCCAGCGAAGTTCCTCGGCTCTCTCGCAGTTTCCGACCACGGTGCAAACAAGCGTTGTAATAAGCTTTGTATTCGTCCTCTGCGACGCGGACGACTAAAAAAGACATGGTGGTAATGTCATAGGGCACCACATCACCAACATTTGGAAAATCGTCCTCGTGACAGGCCATCTGCCAACTTTTCGACCATAGATGCTGCTTCTCAAGCTCGTGGTATACCCGAGAGGTGTAACGTTTCACTGGAACTAACGTCGGGCCAGGCGGCATCGGGGCATTTCGCTTCAGCGCGTCTGAGATATTTTCAGGGTGGGTATCAGCCTCGAGCAACTTCTGGAAGGCCTCGTCCATGGTCCGGACGCCGGCAGCATTGGGTGTATTCATAACGTTCCTTATTGATGGATCCTAGGATTCGATTTCTACAAAAAAGCATGCGTGACTGTTTTTTGTCAAGTGTTGTTACGGCATGACTTTTTTGATTTACAGCGAGCAGCCGCTCATTGCAAGCTAAAATGCTTTTGACAAAGTCTTCAGGGTCAGGGCCGCTCTAAGGTTCGATCATTTTTTGAGTCAGCGGTCGCTCACTGAGATCTGATGCTCCGCCTAAAAAAAATTGCCCTAACGCTCTATGAGCTCGAACCAATAGACTGCTTGACTTTAACTTGATTGACAGAGAACGCCACCTTGAGCTTAACCTCAACCTCAACCTCAACCTCAGCCGCAAACCTTAACCCTGCCACTCACGAAACGAGGCCAAAAGCCATGACGGTTCGACATATTGTGCCCTCTCTTGTGGCCCAACCAACCATCCACTAACCCTTAAGGTAAACTTAAACTGTGAGACAACGCTTGACCTAATTTAAAAAAAGCATCGCCTCCTAAGCGAAATCCTTAAAATATCCTAAAATCTCTCACCTAAGGTCTAAACGCTTTTCCACAGTTACATGCCAACTCAGTTTCAATGCCATCCATTGGAGCCTAGCCACCCAATGACCCAAAAAAGGCATGTGCTAAATCTTAACCTGTGCTGCAAGCCAAGCCCGCCCTCCAAAGAGCTTTGGGGTACATCACCAACAAGACAAACGATTCAGCCAACCACTTCAAAATTCGGTGCATTGCATCGACACCCTTTCAGCTATAAAACGGAGTCTATTTTGCTGGTGATATATTTTCATCGGTTGCAAACTCGGCTGGAGATCTCCCTAAGTCCTAAGTGCTTCCCGGCCGTTGGACTTGCACTTCTTATTCATTCACGAAACTATGGGAGATTCATCAAGCCAACGACAGCACGGAGATGCCCATGAACCTAGTTAACAAGTTATTCGATTTAAGCGGTAAAACCGCCCTAATTACTGGGGCTTCATCGGGTTTAGGCGAGTACTTCGCTGAAATATTAGCCGGTGCCGGCGCCCAAGTCGTCATCACCGCCAGACGTCTCGATCGACTCGAAGCTCTGGCCGAGCGAATCAAAGAAAACGGGGGTCAGGCCATACCGCTGGCTTGTGATGTTGATCAGGCCGACCAAGTTGCGGCGGTCGTCGAAGAGGCATGGCAACGCTGCGGACGAATCGATATTGTCGTTAACAATGCAGGTCAGGTTGGCGATGGCGGATTTGTACCCGAAAAGCTACCCCATGAGGTTTTTGAGGCCACGCTCAAAACCAACCTTACTGGTTTGTGGTATTGCTGCCAGGAAGCGGGTAAACGTATGCTTGCGGATGGGGCTGGCGGCTCTATCATCAACTTAACCTCTGTCCTCGGCATGGGCGGAAGCAGCGACCATCCGCTTGCCTATCAAGCTTCAAAATCCGCCGTGATTAACTTAACCCGTAATCTGGCTTGCAGCTGGGCTGACCGAGGTATTCGGGTCAATGCCTTGGCGCCTGCTTATTTTCCGAGTGAAATGACAGGCCCTTACCTTGCAGTACCGGGTTATGAAACCTACATCAATAATGCCACGCCGCTTGGTCGACTGGGCACACTTGAAGAACTGGCGGGGCCTTTACTCATGTTGGCATCAGATGCCGGCAGCTATTTGACGGGCATCACCCTGCCTGTCGATGGTGGCTACTCAGCCGGAGTTGGCCATAGCCACTGGACAGCCGACATCTACGAAGGTCTGAGCAACGTCATACCGAACCAAGGGTCTGTACACATTACCGCGAAAGAGTAACGAATAACCTACTCATCGGGATAAGCTGACTGTCAAGTGTGGCAGCATTGCTTCCGTCGTCAATGACTGCCGGTGGCGATGACTGCCCATGGATAGACTGGTTAAAAGCCATGCCAGCAAATCTGGCTGGCCGCGGAGCCGCGTCAGCCGACTGCCTGCGACCAATGGCAGACGTCCCAAGTTAACGCTCAGTATCAGGGCACCCGTTCTTGAATGTAAGTCGCAACCTCTTCAGCGGTATCCCGTTCAGCACCAGAACCGATAGCACCAGAGATCAACGAATCACCAGAGAATCCAAACAAGTAACGTATCAACAGCAGGCCGTCTGTGAGAGGCTTAGATTCACCGTCTGCATCAATGTCCAACTCTGAATCAGCAGCGGCTAGATAGCCTGCAATGGCATCAGAAGAGTCTCTGCTAGCCTCACCAGACACAGCGCCAGACGTTAATGAATCACCGCTAAAACCGAACAGATGGCGTATTACTAACAGACCATCAGTCAACGATTGAGCTTCTAGGTTTTCATCTACGTCAAAGCTGAAACAACCAGATCTGCAGGAGAAGCGGCTCAGCGGATTGGTGCCATCAGCGCGCTCTTCGGCATCGCTAAACCCATCGTTATCATCATCCGGATCGGCACCGTCTCCTATCCCATCACCATCGGTATCGCGAGTTTCAAAGGGATCATCATCGAAGGCATCCGCACGATCGCCGACGCCATCAGCATCCGAGTCAGCGACTTCTGTCGCATCCATAGGAAACGCATCACTGTTATCACCTACACCATCACCATCTGAGTCTATGGTTTCGCTGGC
>JADHNJ010000070.1 GCA_016779565.1 Pseudomonadales bacterium | reverse complement strand
CTGTGCTTCAGCTTGATTAGGTGTGTAGAAGGAACTTTTTTACTTGAATCGATAACCTTCAAAACCCCTGGAGCAAGGCTAGTAATGTCTTAAAAATTGAACCGATCATAAATTCGACCTATTGGCAGTGTTGTTGATCAGCTTGAGCCTAGTGTTTTAAAGCTAGCTCGATGTTGGCAGGCTGACAGCACAATGCCAGCGATCGCGACTGAAGCCTTGAGTTCAGGGAGATGTTTTAGTTGACCTCGATGGCAACGTCTTTTCTCAGGCCGATGAATGGCTTGAGTGCGGGCATGTCGCCAAAAAGATAGCGAGCTTGCTCAAGTGTTGCCTCAGCGCCCTCAAAATCACCGAGCGCACGTTGGGCAATGAATTGATTGGCATACAGCGTCGCGCGTGGCATCGAACGGGCCAGTTGTCTTGACCAGTTGAGATATGCGGTGAGTTCCTCTGGGTCCTGCTTCGCAAGCGCAGATTTCAGCCTGAGCTCCCAAAGGTGCCATTGAAACCGGTTTAGATCGGCTGCGGGGTTAGAGACCTCAAGTAGAAGGGCATAGTCCTTGGGTTTACTTGCTTCCAAGCGAGTGATGACAGCCAAAGAATGCAAACCGGTGATCATAAAGGGTGCTGTTGTTAACGGTACAGCCAATGCCAATACAGCGGGCAGAATGATTCTTGGGGTTTTGAGAGTTTTGATATTGTTTAAGGCGCCGTCAGCGGCGGCGATCAAAACGATTAAGGTCATCCAGTGTAACCCAGAGTGATACAAAGGATATTCGGTTTGGGTATGGATCAAAATGGGGGCAGTCAGGGCGAGATAGGACAGACCCCTGCGCCAAGTAAGCGCTTTTAAGGTTAAAAGATAGCCAGTGGCCAGGAGAATGAGCCCAAAAAGGGCAACGGCCCCGCCTTCTACGCCCCAGAGCAGCGTTTCATTGTGGGGGTGTGTCAGGGCGTGCAGACCTTGATTCAGTTCACTGGGTGAAGCCGCCTGGTCAGCATAGGTCTGTCGCCAAGCAGATTCAAAATTGCCATACCCTACGCCGAGTAGCGGATACTGCTGAATGAGCGACAGGCTTTCATCATAGATAATGGTGCGGGCTCCAGGATCCTCATAAATCTCTAAGCCGCGAGTCTGCTCCCCTTGGCCGATCAAACCCAGTAAACCCGTGCTGAGGCCGAGTACGAAGACCAAGCAGTGGGCAGTGATTGCGGCCTTGCTCGCCGGCCAGGCTTGAATCAGGGCAGGTAAAATCAGCAGAATGACGGCGATGCCCGCCAGTTGTCCGGTCCTAGATTGGATGACGATTAGCAATAAGGGCGCAGCAAAAGTTGAAAATAGCGACATCAATCGTATCGCTTTTGAAGGTGGCGTACTCGCCTGCTGAGTTAACAAAAATAAGCCCAAGGCAAAGCCGGTGGCGACAAAACTTGCCATGACATTGACCTGTTGAAAAGTACCGTTGGGGCGGTTGCTGATCGTGTCATAACCGAGGAGATTCATGGGCTCAAAGATGAAGTATTGGGCAAGGCCCAAGAGCATCTGGATTACGGTTGCAAGCAACACCCACTGCAACAATTTTTGCCAGTGCCCGGTTTGATTGATTTGCAAGAGTGCGGTGTAGAGCAGCACACCGCCTGCTAGCGCGATCACCTTAGGCAGGCCCAGCGCATAATCGACGATACGTGGGTCAGCCAGCGGTAAAGCCAGCACAACAGTTCCAACCCAGAACCAAAGCATTTGCGGTGAGTACCGCAAGGCTCGGCTGCGCGCCCAGTGCCAAAGGCCAACCCCAATTAACAGCCCAATAAATAACCAGGCGATATAATTCTGAGGGAGCGTCAGCCCGTAACCGCCAAAATTCGGAAAGGTAAAATGCGCCCCAATCAAGAAAAAAAACCCGATCAAAGTCGAAAATAACGCTGTAGTCGTTGGTAACCGGTAGCTAAAGGTCACGTTTTGTCAGCCGGTAAGGTCAGGCTCGTAGAGGCGCTCTTCAAGATGCGGTACTTTGTCGATAGGTGACGCGATAAATGACATTAGCAAGGTCGTCGGCAATCAGCAGGCTCCCGTCTGGATGTACCAGCACGTCTGCGGGTCTGCCCCATGCCTTGTTGTTTTGTAGCCAACCTTCGATGAACACCGTTTGCACCAATCCCTCGGCTGTGGATTGGGCAAGGGTCACCCGATGCCCGGTGTGTCCAGCAGTGGCGCTACGGTTCCAACTGCCATGTTCGGCAATGAATAGGGCGGCCTGATAAGCCTCAGGAAAGGTAAGCTGCTCACCAAAGGTAATGCCAAGCGGCGCTACGTGAGGGCCAAGGGCGAGGGCAGGTTGCCTAAAGCGGAGGTTGCCAGCAGCATCACCAAATTCTGGGTCTCGAAGGCCGTTGCCATGTTCATAGGGATACCCAAAATGTAATCCGCGTTCTGGGGCGATGTTCAGTTCGCAGTCCGGGGCGTCATCGCCAAGGTGATCACGACCATTATCGGTAAACCACAGTGCCTTGTCGTTGGGATGCCAAGTAAATCCAACCGAATTTCGGACGCCTAAAGCAAAAGGTTGAAGGCTAAGAGATTCAGCGCCGAGATCTAGCGTTTGAATCGACGCATAGATAGGGTCGTCAGAGAGGCAAATGTTGCAGGGGGCCCCAACTGGAATATACATCAGGTCATCTGGGCCAAAATCGATGAACTTCCAGCCGTGGTGGCGATCCTTAGGCAGGCCAGAAAAGATTAGGGTCAGAGGCGTATCTGTCCCGGTCGTTGCAGACAGCGGAGCAGATCGATACAGCTTGTCGACGGCGGCGATGAACAGGTGATTGTCGTGAATGGCGATCCCAGAGGGCATGAGTAAATCCTGAGCAATGACCGTCACTTGCTCGGCAAACCCATCCTGGTCGAGATCCCTGATCGCGTGTACCTTGCCAGCGCTTCGGCTACCGGCATATAAGGTACCGTGATCATCTATGGCAAGTTGTCGAGGGTTTTCCACTTCTGCGTAAATGGCGATCGAAAATCCGGGGGGTAATTTGAGTTTATCTAGCGGTAGTCGGCCGTTGGCATTCACGGATGGGTTCACAATCAGTAAGATGAGGCTCGCCAAAAGCCAGATACTCAGGCCGTAGGTTGTAAAGCGCGTTGAGGCGTCAGCGTGGAGCGTTGGATTAGGGATAAGCATGGTAGATCAGGCGCTGCGAGAAAAGATTCAGGGATACTATTCCTCTTTTTTGGCGGCAAAGCAATTTCGTCCAAGATACGGTCAGCGCCTGATGGTGGCAGAAGTCGCCAGGCGGTTGGCTGGTCGTCAAGATACGTCTGATATCTCGCCGATCGCGCTTGTTGAAGCTGGCACAGGTACCGGTAAAACCGTTGCTTATACCTTGACGGCGGCGGCGGTTGCGGCCGCTAAAGAAAAGACTCTGGTCATCGCCACCGCAACCATCGCCCTCCAGGAACAGTTGGTGTTACGAGATTTACCCGATATTCAGCAGCAAGCTGGAATGGATTTCTCTTTTGCGCTAGCTAAAGGTCGCAGACGGTATGTGTGCATCGCCAAGCTAGATTCGGCCTTAGCGGGTCAATCGCCGGCAACCTCAGATTTTTTCCCGGATGAAAAATTGGCTTTAGGAATTGACCAGGCACCGCTTTTAACAAGTTTGCTTGAAGCCTATGGCAATGGCGCTTGGGATGGTGATCGCGACAGTTTGACCACTGTCATTGACGATCCTATCTGGCGAGGCGTGAGCACTGATCGCAGTCAGTGCACTAACCGGCAATGTAGTTTTTTTAGTCAGTGTGCATTTTTTAAGGCCAGAGCAGCCTTAGACGAGGTTGACATCATTGTGACAAATCACGACTTGCTGTTAGCAGATCTCGCCTCTGAAGAAAGCCAGATCCTGCCACCGCCAGAAGCCGCGATCTATGTATTTGATGAAGCCCACCATCTCGTTGAAAAGGCCCGCTCCCAATGGTCTGGATTTGCCTCAAAATCAGCGCAAACCGAAGTGATAACAGCGGCACTTACCCTGATCGATAGTATGGCCACCGACCTCGGGGAGGTGGGGTTAGGTTCGCTGGAAGATGCCTTGAGTGGGACTGCCCGATTTCAGGCGATTCTTGGGGATCTGCAGGTTGACTTGGCGCACATGTTTACCTTGCTGGCGAGCCTTGAAGACGAAGCTGAGATTCAAGGCGACCTGGCCCAGTATCGGTTTACTCAAGGAAAAATTCCCGATGAATTGCAGATAGTCGCAAAGGCGCTAGGCAACGCTTGCAACGATTTAGATGTAATACTGCAGGGCTGGCGACGGACTTTTGAGCAAACCATAGCCGATGCCAGTTTGCAGCAGCGGCATTGTTTAGAGCAGTTAGTGCCGATTATTGGTAATTTTTCAAATCGCTTTGGTGGAGCCAGCCGGTTATGGCTGCTATTCGGTGTAGAGGGGTCAGCAGAGCTTGCCCCCTCAGCGCGATGGCTGGATTTTAGAGCTGACGATATCCTAATTCATTGCACGCCAATCGCTGTCGCTGACCAACTTGAGCAAGCCCTTTGGTCTCGTTGTGCGGGCGCGGTACTGACTTCAGCAACACTTGCGGTGGGCACCGATTTCAGCATGCTCGCCGGCGAACTTGGGCTTCCAAGCGATGTGGTTGGTGTGGTGGTGCCAAGTCCTTTTGATTACCCCAATCAGGGTCGGCTGCGCATACCCAAGATGCGGGAGAATCCTTCGAACCCGGCGGCGCATACTGAAGAGATCGCAAGGCTCATACCTGAGCTTATGATGGAGTTTCAAAGCGGATTGGTGTTGTTCACCTCCTGGCGTCAATTTTTCACGGTGGTCGATGCGCTGCCATCGACGGTGCGAGAGGCCTGCCTTTTGCAGGGCGAGCGTAGTAAAGCCGAGCTAATTCGACAGCACCAAGCTCGAATCGATGCGGGTTTGCAGAGCTATCTGCTAGGGCTGCAATCGTTTGCCGAGGGCGTCGATCTTCCGGGCGATTATTGCCTGCAAGTCATCATCGCAAAGTTGCCTTTTAGCGTGCCAAATGATCCGGTTGGCGCAACTCAACAAGAATGGATTGAGGCCAATGGCGGCAATGCTTTCGCAGAGTTGATGGTGCCCCAGGCAGCGCTGCGGCTCACTCAAGCGGCAGGACGCCTGCTGAGAACTGAGCAGGATCGAGGCGTGGTCACGATTTTAGATGAACGATTGGTGACGAAAGGATATGGCCGCAAGCTTATTGAGGCGCTGCCGCCATTTAGCCGATAACCGGGTTGAGCCGCCCGCACTTGTGAATGGTTTCGTTCATGGGGCTATAAAAGCGCCCTGCAAGAAGGCTCAGATCTTGAAAGAAGCTAGATAACACAATGATGATGAATCCAGATTTATTAGAAAACATTTTCCATATGCTAAAGGCCGAGGGTGTTGAAGACCCCGCCTACCAGGGGCTGGTGGCCGGGCTGATTACACAGATGAGAGAAAAGACGCTGCGAAGCATTGGGGTCTCGGGTAGTCAGGGCAGCGGTAAATCGACGATTGCTCGCGTGTTAAAAAAAGTCCTTGAGGACGATGGTCGTACTCGAGTCGCCATCTTGTCCTTGGACGATTTTTACAAAACGCGGAGTGAGCGACTGGCGATGCAGGCGGAGCATCCGCTTTTTGCAGTGAGGGGCGTACCAGGCACTCATGACGTGCAGGCAATGGTGGCCGCAAAAAAAGCGCTTCTAGCGGGAAGGCGGGCGTCTATCCCGGTTTTTGATAAAGGCCAGGATGATCGTGTCGGAATGATTGAGGTTGAGGCGGGCGTTGATATTGTGTTGCTTGAGGGTTGGTGTCTAGGGGCTCGCCCAGAGCCGAGTGAGCGCTTGCAAGCGCCGATAAACGCATTAGAAGCGACGAGAGATGGGCATGGTCATTGGCGCCGCCGGGTCAATGCGTATTTGGCAAGCGAGGATTATCAATCGTTATTTGAAGTCGATTATTTGGTGTACTTTAAGGCCCCGTCTTTTGACGCCATATTGGATTGGCGGGTTGCCCAAGAACGGCAGTTTAATCAGGGGCCCAGAGCGATGTCCCGGGAACAGCTTCGGGAATTTATTGGTTACTACCAGCGTCTGACCGAATGGATGATGATTGAGATGGCCGGGCGTGCTGATCTGGTGGCTGCGCTTAATACTGATCATGGGTTGGCGCAAATTGTAAATAATGATTAATTCAGCTTCGGTTCATCTTAAGGTCGTTAGTGTTCGGCTAACAACATAGGAGTTAGGATGATGAAACGATTCGGTTTAATTAGCTTGTTAGCCATTCCCTTGACCAGTCTTGCTGGCCCAGCGGTGTTTGAAGAGGCGCGCGTGATCTCTGCAACACCCGTCTATGAACAGGTCAGTATCGAAAGACCTTCCCAACACTGCTGGATCGAGCAAGTCCCGGTGCGGGTAAACCGCGATCATGGAGTGGGTTTGGTCGTCGGAGGCGTGCTAGGTGGGGCGCTGGGCAATGCGGTGGGGCACAGTAAGCGCAATAAGCAGGTGGGGGCGGTGGTAGGCTCGGTCTTAGGCGCCACCGTGGGCAATGCCATAGCAAAGAATCGAGCCAACCGAGGCGCAATGAGATCCGTTGAAAATTGTCAGACGATTTATCATACGGATCAAGAGGACCGATTTCTCGGCTATGATGTTGACTACGAGTTCAATGGGCGCAACTATAGGGTGCGAACACAGTCGGATCCGGGTTCGGTCATGCAATTGCGGGTGACCCACACGCCGGTGATTTAAGGAATTGCTATGCGTTCAAGCGTCAAGAGAATATGAAGAGGGCGGTAACCCGGATCTCCTGCGGATGGGTCGCCCTTCTTCTGGCTGCTTCCCTAGGCGCGGCTCCCTATGAGCGTCAGACAGGCAAACCTCAAGGACTCGGTGCTGAACGACAACTTGTTGGGGCCAAGCCTTTCGCTGGTCCGGCAAGAGGCATGGGTCAAAACATTGATAACCAAGGCGCTGCTAGACTCGTGAAACAGCGCTTTGGCGACCGTCGGATTTTAGGCATCAAGCTGGTGGAGCGTGGCGTAACTGCGAGATATCGGATTAAAACGTTGTCTCGCGAAGGGGTGGTCGCATTTGTGTATGTTGATGCTGAAACCGGCACGGTATCAGAATAGGAGGCCAAGAGATGCAGCGCATCTTGCTGGCTGAAGACGACCCCAAACTTAGGTCGCAATTGATAGATCTGTTGTCGGCTCGGCATTTTATTGTCGAAGGTTTTGAGGATGGACAAAGCGCCCTTGCTTTCGGTCAAAACCAGCCTTTCGATTTAGCGGTGATTGATTTGGGATTGCCGAAACTATCTGGACTTGGGGTGGTAGAGGGGCTTCGTTCTGTGGGCCTCGACCAACCGATTTTGATTTTGACAGCCCGAGGCGATTGGCAGGATAAAGTCGAGGCGCTAGGTGCCGGGGCCGACGATTATTTAGTAAAACCTTTTCATATCGAAGAACTGGTCGCTCGCTTGGGCGCCTTGTCTCGTCGAGCTGAGGGAGCCCTGCAATCGGAATTGACCGTGGGTGGCTTAACCATTGATGTGCGTGCTCAAACGGTTTCGGTTGCCGGCGCGCGGTTGAGCTTAACCGCTTACGAATATGCATTGCTGCAGTTGTTTGCCCGCAGACCTGGGGAAGTGATCTCAAAGTTGGCGCTGGCTGATCATCTGTATCACGCTGATATGGATAGAGACAGTAATGTCATTGAAGTATTTGTCGGTCGGGTTCGTCGCAAACTCGCAGCAGTCTGCCAGACAGTGACCATTGAAACGGTGAGGGGCCAAGGCTATCGATTAGTACTGGACCCAAGCCTTTGAAAGCTGCGCTTACCTCGCTTCGAGGTAGGTTGCTGATTGCGGCTTCCGCGGTTTTGATGGCTTTTTTAGGCACCATGGGGCTAGCGCTGGAAAATGCGTTTCGAACCAGTGCGATTGATGCGCTAAACGCGCGTTTGCTTCAACGGGTCTATGGCTTGTTATCCGTGACAGAAGATGCAGGTGCGCAGGTTACCCTGCCCGATGCCTTGGTCGATCCTTTGTTGAATCAGTTGGATTCTGGCCATTATGGCTATGTGCTAAATGCCAGTGGACAAGTTATTTGGCAGAGCCAATCTGCGTTTGACCAGGCGCTACCAGAGGGTTTTGCTGCGCGGTTGATCGAGAACCTCGCCGTTGGTGCTTCGGACCAGGGACAGACAGGGGGAGTAGGGCCGTCGATGCGATATTTTGCTTTTGGCATTCAATGGCTTGGTGAAGTCCATCAAGGACGTTATACCTATGTTGTCATGGAGGATGAGCGGCTGCTGAGTGCTGAGGTCGAGGGCTTTAGAACTCGGGTTTGGACTTGGTTGATAGGCATGGTCGCTGCACTTTTGCTATTGCAATGGCTGATTATGCGTTGGGGATTGAGGCCGCTTGCAAGCTTTACCGAGGATCTCAAGGCAATGGGTAAGGGTGAACATGAGTCTCTAGAGGGGCCATATGTGCAAGAGTTCAGGCCGCTTGCCGACACCCTCAATCGATTGGTAAGGCAGGAGCGTAACCAACGTGAGCGCTATCGACTCACGCTGGCGGATCTTGCTCATAGTTTAAAGACTCCCTTAGCGGTTATGGGGAGCGTGTTGCAGGGCAAAGTTTTTGGTGCGAGTCAGGTCGATGAGATGACCGCTCAGATTACGCATATGGATCAAGTGATCGGTTACCAACTCTCCAGAGCGGTCATCGCGAGCTCTCCAGAGGCTAAGCAAGCGGTGGACAGTGAAGCGGTGCTATCGGGTTTGCTACTTGCGCTCAATAAAGTTTACGCCGACAAAAGCATCACAGTCAGCCACCGTTTTGACAAAGGGCTTTGCCGAGCCGATCCAAGAGATCTTCACGAAGCTTGGGGTAATTTGCTCGATAATGCATTTAAATACGGCCGCTCTCAGGTTCACATCAGTAGTCGGGTGCTTGTTGATCAAGTGATATTGTTGGTCGAGGATGACGGATCAGGTATCCCGCCTGAGCAGGAGGCCGAAGTTCTCAAGCGAGGTGTGAGAGTCGACGTTAAAACGGCAGGACAGGGACTTGGCTTGGCGATCGTGAGCGAA
>JADHNJ010000069.1 GCA_016779565.1 Pseudomonadales bacterium | reverse complement strand
TAGCTATTTGCGCTTAGCTATTTGTGTTTAGCTCTTTGTGCTTAACTCTAAACTCTAAACTCTAAACTCTAAGCACTTAACTCTTTACGCTTTGCCCCGCTCACAAAATTGAGTTCTTCATCAAACTTTCATTACCGCGAGCTTAGACCATGGCATTGAACAACGATTAGGCACTTGCAGACGACTTGACGACCGCGGTACTGACTACCGCTGAGCGCGATTTCGTCTCACTTCAGCCATGAGTCCGAACATCGCCAGAGTATCTGTGCTACCTGTCTTTCCAGAAAATTCTCGATAGAGGGTATCGACATTAATTGCAATACGCTCAGCATCTATCCAACGGTCATAATCACCCAAGGCAATATCAAGCGCAGCCTCTCGAACGCTTAACCCGGCATCAAATCGAGCTCTAGCCTCGCCCGTGATGTATTGCAGGTAGGCTTTAACCTTCTCTACGCCAGCTACATCCGTTAGCGGCCCGTGGCCAGGAACAATGACCTCTGGCGCCAGTTCGATAATCTGATCACATGCGCGCACCCAATTCGCAACCGGGCCTGCCCACATCAAAGGGGTTCCCTCAATAAACAAAATGTCTCCGGTAAAAATTGTCTTGTCCTCTGGTACATAGACTAAGACATCGCCCCGGGTGTGTGCTGGACCAACTTCGAGGAGCCGAACAGACTTGGCCCCGACATTGAGGTTTAACTCATCACGAAAGGTCTTTGTTGGAAGCTTCTCGGCAACTTGACTAAAATCGAAAGCGCCGAAAACCTCTTTTAAATAATCGCCGGCCTCACCCAAAGCGCCGGCTGAATCCATAAACTGCTGCATCATTTGAGGCGTAAATGCTTCCATTTCTTTGGCGCTAGATTCCGAGGCAATGATCTCTGCTTTAGTGCACAACCCATTGCCGTGGGTATGATCGCCATTGGCATGGGTATTCACCACCGTGTCGATCATCTCGGCCGTGATGCCACTTGCATCTGCCATCACATCTAACATCTCTCGCGTGAGGACGGCATCGAATAGCGTGTCGACCAATAGCGATTCTCCAGCATCAGCAATCAAGCCCGCATTCGACCACCCCCAACCGCCATCTGGCTGTAAATAAGCATAAATACCATTGCCAGTTTCAAGAAGACCTTTTTGATATTGCCATTGCGCCATAATGCACTCCTTCCCTTCAGAATAACTCAAACTTTAAAAGACTGCATGGCACGAGACAAAGTGCCTGCCCGTCTTGACCCTGATATGATCAAAACACAAAACATAAGAGACCGCCGTGACCACCATCACCTGCATAGAAGATCTAAAGAATTTGTACCAGCAACGAGTGCCTAAGATGTTCTACGATTACACGGAATCTGGGTCTTGGACGGAGCAAACTTTCCGAGGTAATCAAGAGGCACTGCAGCAAATTCTCTTCAAACAACGTGTGCTGGTAGATCTGTCGCAAAGATCGGTCTCTAGCACGATGCTTGGGCAATCTGTTGCAATGCCTGCTGCGCTTGCGCCCATCGGGCTAACGGGTTATCAGAGGGCCGACGGAGAAATTAAAGCTGCTCGGGCGGCGGCCGCATTTGGTATCCCCTATACCCTATCAACGATGAGTATCTGCAGTATTGAGGCGGTCGCTCGCAACACCGATGCGCCATTTTGGTTCCAACTTTATGTGATGCGGGATCGTGATTTTGTAAAACGATTAATCCAGCGTGCCAAGTCAGCGGGTTGCAGCGCTTTGGTCTTAACGGTGGACTTACAAATATTAGGACAACGCCATAAAGATATTAAAAACGGCCTATCAACGCCGCCAAAACCTACTTTGAAAAACCTTCTCAATCTGTCGACCAAAGCTCGATGGGGCCTAGAAATGCTTAGCACTCCGAATCGAGACTTTGGAAATATTGTTGGACATGTCAAAGATATCGATGATGCCTCCTCTTTGTCCGCTTGGACCAGCCAGCAATTTGAACCTGGGCTGAATTGGGATGACGTCCGTTGGATCAAAGATGAGTGGCAAGGGCCGCTTATCATCAAGGGTATCATGACGGCGGAGGATGCGGTTTTGGCTAGAGATTATGGGGCAGATGCAATTGTGGTTTCCAATCACGGCGGCCGGCAATTAGACGGTGCTCCGGCAACCATTAACGTGCTTCCTACGATCAGAGCTGCGCTGGGTAGCAATTTTGAAATTTGGGTTGATGGCGGCATTCGCTCAGGCCAAGATATTTTGCGAGCAATTGCCAGCGGTGCTAATGCGACCCTCATCGGTCGCGCCTACATCTACGGCTTGGGGGCTCTCGGCGAGCAAGGCGTAACCCTGGCGCTCAACTTGCTTAAGCAGGAACTCGACCTAACAATGGCCTTTTGTGGCAAAACTGACATCGCTGATGTAGATAACGAAGTTCTCTGGAAGCCTACCTAAAACCATGTCGGTTACGTTATTAACTCTCAATTAAGGAAGTACTTATGTCCGAATTTCCATTACCTTACATTTCAACGGATCTCTCTGATCAAGTTGCGTTCGTGACAGGAACAACCTCAGGGCTCGGCAAACGCTTTGCAAAAGTCCTTGCGTCTTGTGGCGCGAAAGTCGCGGTGACTGGCAGGCGCGTTGAGCGTCTTCGGGCGCTTGCAACTGAGATCAATGACGCAGGCGGTGTAGCCGTTCCTATCGCCGTTGACATGACCGACAGGGTCAGCATTCGGGAAGCATTACAGACCGCTGAGCAGGCTCTGGGTACTGTCACCATATTGGTCAATAATGCTGGCATACCTGATGCTCAACGGGCTGTTAAAATGAGCGACACCCTAATGGATGCAGTTTTTGAGACCAATCTGATTGGCCCGTGGGTGCTATCCGTTGAAGTAGCCAAACGATTAATCGACACGGGACTTTCCGGTCGAATTGTCAACATAGCCTCGGTTGCGGCCTTTAATACCACCGCCCAATCCGCAGCAACGCTTTACTCGACGACTAAAAGTGCCGTGGTTAGAATGACTGAGTCCCATGCTGTGGAGTGGTCTCGCTACCCCATTAATGTTAACTGCATAGCACCGGGTGCTTTCTCGAGCGAAATGATGGATGGTATGTTGTCTCGCATAGGAGATATCAGTCAGAATTTTCCAAGAAAACGTATTTGCCAGCCCGAGCAGATGGACAGCACCTTACTGTTTTTAGTGTCACCTGCATCGGAATGCGTCACCGGGACAGTCATCAAAATTGACGATGGGCAAGGCTCGCGTTAAGGCAGCTTTTCTACCTGATCGCGTAATCTTTTAAGTATCAGCCAACCCCCTCTTGAAGGTAAATTTCATCTCGCAATAGGAGACCCAAAATATGACCGAGCAGCCCATCCTAACCAATCGGACCGGCCACATTTTAACAATCACCTTAAACCGACCTGCGGCCATGAACGCGATCACTTCAGAGATGCTGGCAGACCTTAATACAGCCTTGAAGGATGCTGACGATGATAAGACTGTCCGCGCCGTCATCTTAACCGGTGCCGGACGGGCGTTCTGCTCTGGTCTGGACCTCAAGCAGGCGGCCAGTGGTGGTGGCATTGCGGGCGCGCTCTCTGGCAAGGGTGGCGCTAACCACTACTCAACTCGTGAGATCTGTACTGTTACCTTGCAGCGCATGGATACTCCGGTCATTGGCGTCATCAATGGCGCTGCCGCTGGCTATGGACTAGATTTAGCATTGGGATGTGATATGCGACTGATCTCTGATCAAGCGAAGCTGTTACCAGGATTTGCTAAAATGGGCGTGATTCCAGAAAGTGGCGGCACCTGGTACCTGCCTAGGCTGCTGGGTTGGGCTAAAGCCTGTGAAATTTCGATGCTAGGAGACCCAATCAGTCCCAACCAAGCCCTTGATTATGGTCTAGTCAATAAGGTCGTCCCGGCAGAGAGTCTCATGGATGAGGCGCTACGATGGTGTGAAAAAATAGGTGCCAATGCGCCGCTTGCCATTGCAGAGATGAAGCGCTTGTTTCGGCATGGCCTGACCCAAGATTTCGAGAGTCATTCCCACCATGTTTTGATGTCGGTGCTTAACCTTTTCAAATCAAATGATTTCAACGAAGCCGTTACAGCCTACGTCGAGCGGCGAGATCCGCAATTTAAGGGCCATTAAATGGCTAGGCAAGATCATCCATTGAAACAGGAACCTGGAATTAAAATCGTCATTATTGGCGCTGGTAGCCTGGTATTTTCGAGCCGGCTGACCGCCGACTTACTCAGCTATCCATTACTCCGACGAACCCATTTTGCTTTGGTTGATACCGATGCCGAACGGTTGGAATTTGCTGGCCAGATCGTGACGCAAATCTGTCAGCATGGCGGATATGACGAGGCGACCTATTCCCTCCATACTGACCGCAAAGAAGCGCTCAGTGGCGCCCAATTTGTGATCTCAAGCATTCTAGTCGGCGGGTTTGATGCGATTACCGCAGAAATTGATATTCCAAAACGCTATGGCGTTTGTCAGGCAATCGGGGATACGTTGACGCCGGGCGGCATCATGCGCTGCCTAAGAACACTCCCTGAGCAGTCCTCGATCGCCAAAGACATCATGGAAATGTGCCCAAACGCTTTTTTACTGAACTATACCAACCCAATGGCGATGCTCTGTGCTGGCATGTTTAGAGCAGCGCCTGGTATCCAGCTGGTTGGTCTTTGTCACTCGGTACAGGGCACTACTGAGGAGTGGGCAAATCGCCTAAATGTTGCGATTCAAGAGGTTGATTATAAATGTGCAGGTATTAATCATCAGGCGTGGATCACCGCTTTCTCTCATGGACAAACTGATCTACTGCCAGAGATCCGTCGTCTTGCGGAATCGCCTGAACTTTGGCGACAAGATACCTCCAGAATGGAATACATCAAACACTTTGGTTATCCCGTAACCGAGGCCTCCGGCCATAATTCAGAATATTCACCTTGGTTTCGAAAACGTCCCGAAACCGTTGAACGTTATTGTCCAGGCGGCGGTTGGAATGGTGAGCCCGGTTTTATTAAGACGCTCTACAATCGACCGGATTGGCGGCAAACCATGGCTAAAATGGCCGCTTGGGAGACACCAATCGATCTAAAACGAAGTGCTGAATATGGCTCTCAAATAGTTCACGCAGTGGTCTCAGGTCAGGAAGAGACCATCTACGGAAACGTGATGAATGCAGGCCTTATCGATAACCTGCCCACTGACGCTTGCGTTGAAGTGGCTTGTCGAATTGACCATCAAGGTTTGAAGCCACAACCATTTGGCGCCCTCCCGGAACATCTAGCAGCAATCAATCGAAATCAAATCAACGTGCAAGCGCTAGCGGTAATGGCATCCGAAGAGACGTCTCCAGAGCTGGTATTTCAAGCGATGGCGATGGATCCATTAACCGCGGCTGTACTTACTCTTGATGAAATTCGAGCCTTAACTGCAGAGCTCATAGACGCTCATCGTGCTTATCTACCACCAGCCTGGCAGGAACAAAGGCTCGCAACCAAACCTAAACTCTATCTCTAGCCCTAAAACAATGCGCGCATCCTTGCTGGGATTGGGATTCTTTTGACTAGCGAGTCAAAGTGACACAAGTCATCTCAGAACCCGTAAACTCTGGATACAACCTCGGCAAAGCAAACATGACTCAGTCACAACAATCTTTACAAGAGATCTGGCGGCAAGGCTGCCTAGGGCAAACCCTAGCTGAGGAGGACGAGACCCATTTTGCTGCGTTAGCGCGGAGTCGTTTTCACACTTTTGATATGAGCGCCAGTCATGCTGGCGACACACGCAGTCATGCTGAAGCCGCTCAGTGGGTTGAACTGTTGGTCAAAGGCCTGGCGCGCGAACTTCAGGAAAACCCAGGCTTGGAACGCCTTTGGCATCAATCAACGTACTCTGAAACAATCCACGGAAAATCTGTGAGTTTTGCACTTCAAACTCAAATAGTATGAATACTTTAAACCCACCACTGACCCAATTGGAAACCTCGATATGACAGTTAGTAGCGCTCAAGCTAGATTTTTAGGCATCGATGGCAGCCTCAATTTTCGAGATTTTGGTGGCTATCCCGTTGCCGGGGGCCGCTCGGTTGCGAAAGGCAAATTATTTAGGTGCGGAATGCTCTCCGATGTCACAACTTCAGGATGGCAAACCTTTGAAACTTTACACATTGGCGTAATTTGTGATCTCAGACGAGAAGACGAGGTCCTACAATATCCAACACCAACCAACCCTCCTTCGGCGGATCAGCGTCATATTCCGATTGCGCCAGGCACGAGCGTTCATCTACGTGAGAGTATGACCGGAGAGGACCACTCTGCGGCGGACCGGTCCAAGTTTATGCAAGAAATCACTCGCGAAATCGCCCGCGACCATGTGCCGGCCTACACAGAAATGTTTAATGCGCTCCTTGGCACTGATAAAGGCTTTTTGGTTCATTGCATGGCGGGTAAGGATCGCACTGGTTTCGGGGCTGCTTTAATACAATTAGCCCTTGGTGTGTCCGAATCTGACGTCATGGCGGACTACCTTTTGACCAACCAAGCATCAGACCTTATCACCGGCATTCAAGCGCGCATGTCGAGCCAAGGAATGCCACTTGACGATGAAACCCTTGAAATCCTCGCTTGTGTCAAACAATCCTATCTAGAAGCGGCTTTGGATGAGCTCAATACAAAATTCGGAGGGATACTGGGTTACCTAGAGGCCGCAGGTGTCTCAGATAGCGCGCAGAAGGCTCTGAAACAGCGGCTTTTGGTGTAATCCTTCATACCGCCCTGTCGAGTGTTTCATGACGCTCAAAGCTTTAGCCTGAGCCACCTGAGCCACCTCAGCCACAATTAGACCCTACATTCAGAGCGCTACGACGATCATTACGCCGGCTTGATTCATCGCGTTTCGCGCACTTTGGCTCGCTAGAATGCGCGCTGCGGCCGTTTTTGAGATCACTAAATCAGACGAGAGTCCCTCATAGGTCTGAGTTGCCTTGATAATCATTGGAACCTGCGCGACTCTTGCGTTTCGTACAGCGTCATTGATATCAAAATCGTAACTCACACCGCGCTTGTTCGCGATATCCGAATAGGACGTATCAAGTGTCGGGTAGATGACTTCACCGGTTTCATCCCGAATGGTGGGTATCGTCGCGAGCTCAAAGTCTGCTACCCCGCTCGCATCAATAAGCAGACCCGAAAACTCTCCTGAAGCAAATTCGTTGACAGACTCTCTTAACGCTTGGGTTACATCTTGGGGTTGGGTTTGCTCGATCCATTGAATTATTCTTCTTGCTGTGTCTGCCTCCGACTGTCCGCCAATAACGAAGGATTGACTGGCATATGCAGGCTTAAACAGTTGATTTTCAAACCATATGACAGCAGGGTCTAGTCTCGCCGCAACCCGTTTAAACAGAGATTCATGCAACTCTGGTCGCAATTCGAAGACTAAATCTTCAGGTTCTGGTAACACAGCGTACAACAACTCGCCACCAATAGACATCGCCATTGTGACTGTAAAAATATCGTTCTGGTAGTGTTCTTTAATTGGTACGGCACCTTTGATCACACCCTGCACACGGGTTGCCATCGTGCTTTGTTCAACAATCTGATCAACCACTTTGGTCATTGAAGTCAAACGAACGCCTTTAGTGATCTCGAGCAGGTTTCTTTGAGCATCTACCAACGCAGCTCTTCTGGCTAAGAGTTTACGCTGGGCTTCAGAAAGTCCTTGTCGGGAGGTACCAAAGCCTTGGGCATAGATTACACCTTCACTCCAATTAATAGATCCGTTAGCAGACTCTTGAATCACGTCGTCTGCCACGACAGCGCCGCTAAAGACCCAAACCAGAATCCATGCGAAATGTTTCATTCATTTACCTCCTAGAAGACTGCAGGCTAACCTCAGCACTACTATTTTGCCCAATAAAGACCTTTACAGGATAGCGCTTTGTTCCATGGTTTCGTACTTTTCCTGTGCAATCCGGACTTTTTCTAAATAATTTCGAGTTTCCACATAAGGCAGGTTTGCGAGCAAGTGCTCGTAAACCGCTTCTGGACTCAAAGTATTGATCTTAGCGGCTGCTGAAGAAACACTAGTACCGCCAGTGAAAGCCCTTGCAACATTGCCAGCACCGGTATTGTAAGCAGCGATCGTACAATAAAGCCGGCTTTGGTCATCTGTTATCGCCCGCAAGTATCGTCTGTAAAGCAAATCAAGATAAGCCGTTCCCAGTTCCACGTTTTGGTCTGGCTCAAAGAAATATTCTGGGCCTAGTAACTTTTTTTCGCCATAGACATAGTGATAGGCATCTAACCCGCCACTTTTGGGTACCAATTGCATCAGACCAAAGGCGGGGATATGCGAGCGGGCTCGAGGGTTAAAATGGCTCTCCGTTTCCATAATTGCGTAAATCAAGCTAACGGGAAGCTGCCGTCTATCCGCTTCTTCTTCGATGGCAGGCCGGTACTGTCGAGCACGTTCTGTGAGGAAGTCTGCTCTCAAGGGTATCGTAACGGTTACTTTCTGTCTGTCGCCGTCCAAAGACTCTACTTTTGCTAAAATACTGTCAACGGGCTTTGTAGACAGGTCCACTTTTCCATCAGCTCCAGTTCCCGATATGGCTGGAGCCGTTTTTTCGTTGAGTTCTAAGTCCTCACTTGATTGGACCATGTTTAGCGCTGGTGAATCTGTTCCTTCAGGGCCATCTGTCGCCGCCGCCAATTCAACCGTATTGGAAATCCCTGCAGTTGGGTCCGGACTTGGATTCGGTTCACTCAACTCACCTGAAGATGTTTTCGCCGGTGCCCCGTCATCTTCGGATATCGGCTGTGATGCCCCTTCGGCATCAGCGGGTGTCACGGATGGGATTGCAGCGATCATCTGTTCTGCCGCAACCAATGATGAGGGGCTCGCGGCTGCTTCTTTTAAGCTATTAGAAGTTTCACTAATTACTGCCGACAGCTGCTTGAGTTGATCCGTAGAGACCGGCAGCGCCTCACCGAGCACTGGCGTTATATCGTCGTCTTCAACCGCTTGTTCAAAAGCGAGCCCATCGGCAGCCAACCGAGCTGAAGCGTAAATCAGCGCATCATCTTTATCGGCCAGGTCTGATGGCGTGTCTATTTGCGCGGCT
>JADHNJ010000068.1 GCA_016779565.1 Pseudomonadales bacterium | reverse complement strand
GTTTTTACGAAGTGGGATGCTTCAACTTTTAAGTAGATGAAAGTCAAAAAGCCTGACTACTCGGTAACGGCTTAGTAGTCATTCGTTGTTGTTGTTTTATCTTTAGCGACGGCTCGAACTAGCCCTTTTATTAAGAGTCTTTGATAACCTGCGCGAAAGAACTTGTGGCCTCTCCCGAGCTTTATCCCTAATGTTTCAAAAAAAATTGACAAAGGTGTGCGAGTCACATAGCTTTAAAAATGAATAAATTCATTTTTAAAGCTATGTGATACGAAAATCACAAAAAATTGAGATGGAGCTCATAATGATTCGAAGCTATTCAGAAGATTGCCAAAAAAATAAAATAAGTGTCTTCAGCTGTGCGCTGTTACTATTGTTGTTGATAGATCAAGTTTCTGCGGCGGAAGTTTCCTATACTGCTGATGTCGTTAGGGTCGGCGGGCAAACCGCAGATGGGCTGGGTTTTAGTTGTTCCGATAGTCCAAGTGATTCTAAGTTTTGTGGTCAGTTCAAAGCGGGTGATCAAATCGGTTTCTCCTACGTCATTGATGAGGAGGCGCAGCCTGGGCTGGGGGAAGACCAAGACCCTGCAAGCCCACGAAGAGGTATAGAAAATCCAACGGGCCCAATTACGCTCACTGTCAATGGGCAGCGCTACGCTTGGACTTCATTTGGTGCCGAGATTATTGATGACGAGAATTACGAGGGTTCCTTAGAGTATTTTGACGTACAGCAGCTTTATGGCGGATTGGATGACGTTACTTTAGAACCAATCAACATTATGGGATCAGAGTTCTCGAGACTGGGTATTTACCTAACAGAGGTTGGTACAGCTGAAAATCTCCCATCGCTGACAGACGGGTTTATCCTGCCCACTGATCCGGCTCTGGCAGACAGCATCGAGGTTGTGCTCGCTGGAGACGGTACTGATGGAGATGTATTTTCCGTAGAAAGGCTCTTCTTAACGCTACGAGCCAATGAAGTTCGACCCGCGCAACTCCAAACCGCCGTTTCGTATCGCTCGATCTACTATTTGCAGGAGCAAGAAGGACAAGAGGTAGTTTATGCCGATGAATTTGTTCCGTTATCGGGTAATAGTATCGCCGTAAGTGCTGAAGTTGACCTTGATGCGAGCGAAGTTGTTCAAGACGTAACTTGGGATGGGTCAGGCGCGCTTCAAACAGCAAGTACCTATCAAACGGGCTTGCTAGGTGGAACAATTAAATTACCCTTTTTCTCGGAACCAGTTGCGCTCGGATTAGGCGATATTCAAACCTATGAGTGGGTTAGAGAGGATGAGTTCTCTAGCACTGGCAAGCGTTATGAGGATCAGATTAATCTGTATTACCGCTTGCCTGAAGATGAGCGGTTTACAATTGAGTTTGATAAAGACTCGAATCTGCCACCCATGGAGGTCATCGGGCTTGACGTACAAATTTTTGTTGAATCTCTAGAGCAGAACCCTACGTTGCTCAACACAGCTAGCCTTTCCTCTCTCGACGTGGAGTCATTTGATTTTAATTCAGGCAAGAATATTATTCGAGTAGCGCTTATTGGAGACGATGGCAAGACAATGTGGGTCAATGGAGAGGACAGGCTGACAGACGAAGATGGTGACGGCATAGTTGATCAAGCAGATAGCTGCATTGATACTGCCATGGGAGCTAAAGTCGATGCGCGTGGCTGTTCAGTCGCACAGTATGCGCCCTGTCAGGGTGATTGGAAAAACCACGGTCGATATGTGTCAACATTATCGGGATTTGCTGAACAGTTTTTGAGTGAAGGGATCCTGACCGTAGAGGAAAAGGATGCAATTGTGAGTAGCGCGGCGAAGTCCTCCTGTGGAAAGACTGCCAAAAAGTCTGAGAACTCTAAGAAGGCCAAGAAGTCAAAAAAATCTGATAAAGGCTAATATCTTGATCAAGGGAGGTGGAGCCTAGAAGAAACTCACCTCCCTCGAATCGCAAAACTGCTCTTGAATAGGCATTATAAGAGCAGCTAGTTCCACGGTTATCTTTAAGCTTTTGAGTGGCTAGCCTTTTATTGCCTTTTTGAGACAGGAGGCATTAAAACTGGCTTGGATCTAGGTTTTGCTTAGCCCAATGATCTGAGATTTTTTTAGCGTGCGGCATTTCGAGGGGTTGTTGTTTCTCCCTTGAGGAAGCAATAACCACGTCTGGATCCATTATTTCTAATAGCTGCGATTCCCCAACCAGCTTCTGTGTCTTTCAAAACTGTTGAACAGATCTAGAGAGAACTGAAAAGCCCAAAGGTCCTTCGTCCTAGGGCGCGCCGCGCCGCGACGTGCCATATAAGCATATAGCCAGACAGTATTTTTTATTCGCCCTAATCTCGTCTAGATTCCACTTTCATGCTGGTGCAGAGCGATGCTCAGAGCCTTTAAAGAATGCTAAACCGAGGAAAACCCATGAGCGCAGACGCTGCATATAAAGATTTGCAGGAGCATCAGGCACCAATAATTTTTCATCCAGACGCTGACCTGATGGCACTAAACAATGCGTTCAAAGGTCGTAAACCCAGCGAGATTATGCAGTTTGCCATCGACCATGCCCGTAATCCGATTGTGTTCACCAACTTCCGTCCGCTTGCTATTGCTTTCCTGCATCTGGTGACCCGGTTCAAGCCGGACATACCGGTAATTTGGGTGGATCATGGGTTTAACACGCCGGCAACTTACCGACATATCAATCGTGTCGTTGCGCACCTGGGACTCAACCTTAAGGTCTACTCACCGAAGATGTCGGCAGCACACTACACCGCAGTGCATGGCCCCATACCTGAGTTGGACACTCCGGCACATGACATATTTTCTCGGATCGTTAAGCTCGAGCCGTTCGATCGCGCAATGGCCGATTTTCAGCCCGATATTTGGTTAAACGGCATTCGCCATGATCAAAACGACTTTCGCCGGGAGCTGCATGCGTTTACTTTTGGTAGCCACGATACCATTCGTGTCGCGCCGATGTTTCATCTATCTAGAGAAGATGTCGAGCAGTACATTGTCGAGCGCGATCTGCCCGACAACCACGATTACTTCGACCCGACCAAGGGCGAGGAACACCGTGAATGTGGGCTGATCAGCCGCTCCAACCGGCTTGCTCGCAGCGTTGGCGATCATATTAAGAGCTCGCCTGTATAAGCTTTCGTTAGGTCGCTAGCAGTGTCTCTTCAAATAGCTTAAGCGCTGCCTCGGTAAAGCGAAGCATATTCTCTTGTCGATTGTCTGAGCCAGTTTCAAACTTAATCGCTCGATTGATTGGACCACTGATGCCAATGACGCTGGTCCCCGGGTCGTGACCGTAAGGCGTACCCGCAGGGCCTGCTGCGCCAAGTTCTGCTATGCCCCAGGTCGCATTGAGTTGAAGCCTAGCTGCATCGGCAAAGGCCGCAGCCATTGGTTCTGTCAGGGGTTCAAGGGCTTTGAGTTTGTCTCGGTCGAGTGACAGGAAAGCCCTTCGGGAGGCTAGAGTATAGACAACACTGCCGCCTAAAAAATAGCGAGATGCACCAGCCACAGCCAATAGATTGGCCGAAATTAAGCCGCCAGTTGAGGATTCGGCGACGGACACCGACATGTCACGCTCGATGAGTAGGTGCGCGATTCGCTGACAAGACTCAAAGAACATGGCAACTCCCTGATGGTGATTCGAAGTTAAGGTGGGTCAGTGTAGCTTGTTCAGGGCTTGCCCGCTAAGCGTCTCGTCAGGCTTTTTTCGGATGGCAGTGTTTTATCGCGGCGTCAAATTAGAGCGGATATGAGCGAGATTAAAGACTGTGAAATGGCGGGATGTCGGCAGATAAACGCTCTGTCGCTGCTGGGCTTGCCTGCTTGCATAGGCGCTAAATCAAGGTGACACTCAATAAAAACCAAGTAGGGGATAAGCCAGTGACACAGGTCATTATCGATACAGGTATTGTCGAAGGCGCTCAGGTTGAAAGCAGGCGCGGGATACCGGTCATGTTCTTTGGCGGCATTCCTTATGCAGCCCCACCCGTGGGCCCCTTGCGTTGGCGTGAACCGCACCCCGTAAAGCCTTGGGAAGGGGTGCGCGACGCTACTGCCTATGCATCCAGTGCGCCGCAAATTGTGCGGGGAAAGGGCTCCTTTAGAGACATCATCGCGCAGGCGCTAAATTACGAACCGGCAAATCCTCGTGTGTTTGAATATGATGAAGACTGTCTTTACCTCAATGTGTTTACCCCGTCATTGGTCACAGAAAAAAAGTTGCCGGTCATGTTCTGGGTGCATGGCGGTGCCCACCGTAACGGGACTGGTAGCGCTTATCCAGGACAGGAGCTGGCGGAGCGGGGCGTTGTTCTGGTGACCATTAACTATCGACTGGGGCCTTTGGGGTTCATGTCGCATCCAGAACTCACTGCCGAGGGGTGTCGAGGTAATCAGGGCTTGCTTGACACCCTATATGCGCTTCAATGGGTGCAGCGCAATATTGCGCACTTTGGGGGTGACAAAGATAACGTCACAGTTTTCGGCGAGAGCGCAGGCGGTCATTCAACGATTGCCATGTTCACCTCGCCGTTGAGTCAAGGTCTGATTCATCGTGCTATTGCTCAAAGTGGGGTCGGTGCTCATGCAGTACAGCTTTTAGATAAACCAGGTGCGATCCCCATCAGCGCCCATGACACAGGCGAAACATTGGGTGCGTTTTTAGGTTGCAAAACTGGTATTGGCCAGCTCGATGCGATGCGGCAGTTAAGCGCCGATGAGATTATCCAAAAGACAGCAACCCTGCCAATCCCAGGGGTCATTATTGACGGCTATTGTCAGGTAAAAAATCCAATGACCATTATTCGTGAGGGTCGACACAATGATATACCCCTGATGATTGGGAGCAACGCCTATGAAGGCTCTGCGCTTTACTGGGGTTCGCCAATGCCTCAGATGACGTTGTGCCAAGACGTGGAAACTTACTTAGCAGAATTTCAGCGGTTTTTTGGCGAGGACTATGACGAGGCGATCAAGCTCTATCCTGCGAGTGATCAAACGGAAATGGTGCTCTCCAGCAAAGAGATGTGCGGGGATTCTCTATTTTGCGCGCCAACCCGAGCAGTTGCGCAGGCTTTGGCTGACCAGGGTAAAACGTGTTTTCCCTATTATTTTACCCAAACGCCGGAAGGCGATACCGAAGGTAAATTAGGCGCATTTCATGCGATGGAAATCGGCTATGTGTTTGGCAGTGACTTTCTCTCGCCTTTATCTCGAGACAGTGACAGGAAACTGTCCGATATGATGATGCGCTACTGGATAAACTTTGCTACCAATGGCAATCCTAATGGTGAAGGTCTACCAAAGTGGTCAGAGTTTAATAGCAATGCTGATCAATGGTTGGAGCTTAACGACTCTGTCGGCATGAAGCCGATTGCAAGCGCCAGCAAGTACAACGTGGTCATGAAAGGCATCGACCGCCATATTGCTCAAGCCGCTCAGTGACGGCACTGTCGACGGGTGTATGAGTTGCGATCGGTATGCAGTTGCGTACGCCCAGAAGCATAGTGTTGGGGTAATCGCATTGTCATCGATGTAATCCGATGCGTGTAACCCGTCCAAACAAAACGGCCTTAGTTAGGCAAGGGGCAGCATAATGGAAGATCTCAAAGCAATGGACTTTTTTGACCTAGTTTCGAACATGCGAGCGATGCGCCGTCTAAAACCGGATCCTGTGCCCATGGAATTAATATGGAAAGTGCTGAATGCCGGTGTTCAGGCGCCTTCAGGTCAAAATACGCAGCCTTGGAAGTTTATTCTCATATCCGAGCCCGAGGCCAAGCGATGGTTTGCTGATAGGTATGCTTTGGCGATGGAAACTCGCTTTGGTCTTTCGCGTGATCCTGGCAACCGCGGTCCAACGCGGCGGCGAGGGCAGCTTCGAGCACTTTTTCATCAGATGGACCATATGCACGAGGCGCCTTATCTTTTGCTGGTGTGCGGAGCGCGCGATTGGCCATTCAAAGTCGCTGAAGAGGATCGAGTTGGTTTAGCGCCACCAAACTATGGTGCGATTTATCCCTGTGTTCAAAATATCTTGCTTGCCTGTCGCGCCTTGGGGTTAGGCGCTGCCCTAACAACGATGCATCAAGTTTTTGAAGATGATCTACAGGCTTATTTTCAGATACCCGATGAGTATGGTGTCGTTGTGACTATCCCGATTGGCTACCCGATAGGTCGGTTCGGCAGTGTCACCCGAATTTCAGCGCAGGAGAAGACGTTCTTGAATCGCTGGGGGACGTCGCCTCAGTAACAACAGCTTTGATACCAGAGCGCCAGGGGTAGCTCCCGCAAAATTCTGATTGTCTCCTGACACTCAAGCGCTCCCGGCAACCGTTACCAGGTAAGTGCTTGTATCAGGCAGGGCATCTCAAAATGGAAGCCAAGTAAGCGTGTGCAAGCAGGATCTTGATAGCGTTTGAAGACTCGAAGCGCCGGGCCACAATCCAGTGGTTCGTCATATTCGTAACTGCGTAATCGGGCATGGGTCAGGGCCTCGATCTGTTGCTCCAGTGCTTTGTGAGCGGCAAAATCATCAGAGCTAAGCGAGAAAATTCTCGCGAGGTCGGCGCGATCGCAATCAAAGTGCCAAACCGGATAACCCATGGCATCTGATCGAATGTGACCGGTCCCGTTTTGGGATTGCTGCGCGGCCGTCGCGAGCCGCTGCAGCACAGGCTTATTGTCATCTGAGATATCAACCAGTTTAAGCATAAAATCTCGGGTCGGTCAGGTCCGGTTGCAGGTTAAATTGTCTTTGATCCCTAGTCTACGAATTGCCAAGCTTGATGTATTGGCGAAATGTCTTGCACGTTAGAGACCAATGCCAAAATGCGGCGGCTGCAGCCAGCCCGAGGGGATTTCAGGTAGCTGACTAAGCCGTCATTTTTGGAACTTAGGGTCGCTATTGGTAAGGTTGCAGTTTAACGAGCGAAGGATACAAGGGTGCTAGTCCCGATGATAATTAAAGACATTGAGCTGTGGACGAGGGTTAGGTGACCGAGGATCTAGGCCCCTATGTCGGGGGTATCTCGCCGCGCTTTGATACTGGTGATATGCGAGACCAGTTGTCTCGATTTGGGGATTGGCTTGCTGGCGTTTCGGTAACCGCCTTGTCTGAAGGTTCAGATCAAGTAGTGAAAACGGATCTTGTGTTGGGAAATGCGTTTTTGACGACTGCGATTAAGGTGTTCAGTCGGCAGAGTCCTTGGAAGGACTGGTACGACCAAAAGCATGGATCCAAAGCCGAGAGAGCCTTCAGGTATGCGGATTTTCTGTTTAGTCGTGGGCTTGGCACCGCCCAACCGATTGCTTGGTTAGATCGCTGGGATAGGGGGCGCTTGCTAGAAAGCTATTTTCTTTGCTTGCATGTTGAAGCAGACAATTTCCGAGACGCCTTGGCAAAAATTTATCGAGACCAGCGTGATAATGAACCGATGATGGCATTGCTGTACCAAGTTGCGCCTGCGATTGGGCGTTTGCATGAGGCTGGGTTCATGCATGGTGATTTAGGTAATCAAAACATTTTGGTGCCCCAGTCGGAGGCTGGAGACCAACTTCAACCGCTCTTTATTGACCTCAATCGGGCTCGGCAATTTAAGGGTCCTTTGGGCCCGCGCCAAAGAGCCCACGATCTGGCAAGAATCGCTTTGCCAGGTAAGTATCTAGAGATCTTTAAAGCTATTTACAATGATAACTCGGCGCTGCCTGAACCGCTTGCATCGCTCGAGAACAAAGCGCGTAAGCGCTTCTGGGCGCATCGGCGCAGCAGTCGTTGGCGCCATCCTATTCGTCATTATCGGCAGCGACTTCTTGGTGGCAGTAAAATCGGTTATCCCTCAGAAAAGGATCTCTGGTTGTGGGATGATAAAACTTCCCAACCGATGGTGACGCTAAATCGAGCTGAAAAACGCCGAAACTATCACCTTGCTGATGTTGCTAGAACCCTAGGCCAAACCTTGGCAGGGGCACCGGCGCTTTGGTCGCACTATCGCCGTCTCTTGGCAAAAAGTTACGCTCGACCGGTTTCCATGAAGAATCGCTTCGGTATTGCCCTGCATCCCAATTCCGCGTACCTCGAACAGGAATGGGCGTTACTAGGATCCCTCGGTTATCCCCCCACTCTCGTGCGCTTTTGTCATCATGAATCAAAGGAGGCCTGGCAGGAGGGGATTGCGCTTGTGAATCGATTACACCAGGCAGGTGTTGACGTGACGGTGGCGATCCTCCAAGACCGTCAGGCGGTGCTAAACCCAGCATCATGGAAAGTGTTTCTCGATACGGTTATTAGCGCGGTGGGTGATAAGGCAAACCAGATCGAAGTTACCCATGCCAGGAATCGCTCTAAATGGGGGATCTGGACCAGTCAAGAATTTACAGCGCTTTTGCAACCCTTGGTCAAACTTCAGGCGCAATACCCTAATTTGCGCCTCATTGGGCCTGCTTGTATAGATTTTGAATACTTACCAGTAATTACTGCGCTAGCGGATTTGCCCGCGCAACTCAAATTTTCTGGGCTGTCTCACCTGCTTTATGTTGATCGTCGAGGCGCGCCAGAAAACAAACAAGGACAGTTTTCAACGCTCGAAAAAACCGCGTTTTTGAGGGCTATTGCCGAGTGGTCGGATCGAACCGAAAATCGAGTTGTCATTTCAGAAGTCAACTGGCCGATCAAAGGGTCTGGCGTCTGGTCACCAGTTGCTTGTCCTTATGAAACGGAAATCCAGCGTAAGCACCCGATGGGTGAGACCGAGGCTGATTATGCTGATTATATGCTGCGATTTTTAGCGCTAACGGTTTGTTCGGGCCATGTTGATCAGGTGTTTTGGTGGCGACTATCAGCGCATGGTTATGGGTTGGTTGATGACCAGGAGGGTTTCAGGCGGCGTCCTGCCTTTTATGCTTTGAAATTTATCTTAGCGTTGTTGGGGGATGCGACCTTTATCGAAAAACATGAGTCAGAGCAGGACCAGTATTTGCTCGAGTTTATGAAAGACGACAAACGAATTTTGATGATTTGGCAAACCGTTGGTGAGCAACCGGTCAGTGGACTCGGCGCCATCGAGGCTGGCTGGGATGCTTACGGCGAGCCGATGTTAACGCCTGTTTCAAGGCCGTCACCAACGTATTACCAGCTGTCTAACTGAATTTTGATCAAGCTTGGCGTTACGGATTCGACGATCTTTAGATTGTC
>JADHNJ010000067.1 GCA_016779565.1 Pseudomonadales bacterium | reverse complement strand
CCTTTATTGCTCATGCGCACTTATTTCTTACAAAACTCGACGACTTCGATGCCTTCGTCGTGATATCCATGAGCCTTTAAAGTTGGTTTTGGATTATGGAATGACGAGGGCAGTTGAATCTGTAACAGTGCGGAATTTACGATTGAGGTGTTCCGTGAGTTAGGCCTGCCCGGCAAAATTATAAGCTCGCGGTGCAATAATTTCGCAGCACAAATAGTATGTTTAGCGGTAGAAGGATTAAACTTAAGTATTTGATCTTAATAATTTTATTCTGCTTTTCCGGCGTGTCGATGACGCTTTAGCCACAGGGTGCTAACTAAAAAATTCCCCAGTTAAAACTTGCCAATCAAAGAGCTTCCCATTTAGCAAGCTTGCAGATCAGAAGACGCGGTTGAGTCAAATGGGTTGGGTAAGATATCGATCCGATCTTAGGATCCTCATTATTTCGGCTGGACAGTATTTCGGGTGGACAGTTGAGTCGGCGCAAAGTGGGTGGAACGATGGGGTCAGGTTTGTTTTCAAGGCCATACAAACCTTTCATAAACAGATAGTTAGAGACTAAATTGCATGCAAAAGTCTTTGAGTTATAGCAGTCGAGGTGCATAATAACCGGTCTGGAACGATATTTAGGGTCATTCCTCCCGGCCTCGGGTAAATTTGTCTTACAAAATGCATCCGAGGTCTAGCATCAACACGGCGATCGAGGAGTAACAGGTCAGTTTGAATTGGCTAAAACGGAAACGTCAAAAAACCCCGGGTACCCTTGGGCTTGCCTTCGCTGAGCAGGGGCTTGCAATGGTATGGGTTGACCCGAAGGCCGAGGTGCAGAAGCTCAAGCACTGGGAGCTGCTGACTGGATTACCCTCGCAATGGGGCGATTTGTTGCTTGATCGAGTCTCGCAGCTTGGTTTAGAACATATGCCTTGCACCGCAATACTTGACGCCTCTCACTACGACTTGCAATTGGTCGAGTTACCCAATGTGCCAGTGGAAGAACGAGCAGCTGCGGTTAAATTCTTACTCAAAGATAAGGTTAAAGTCCCGCTTGATGACTTAGACGTGCAAATCTTTGATGTGCCAGCAGAAGCGTACCCGCAAGCCATGGGGTACGCGGTAGCGGCGTCGCGGCCTCGCTTAATCGAAATAAGAGACGTAATTTTGGGCGCCAATCTCGCCCTGCAGCGCATGGACATTCGAGAGCTCGCGATTCGAGATCTGGCGTTGGCATTGTCGCCAACGGAAGAAGCGGTGGCTGTTTTGGATGTACGAGATGGGCAAGCCCGCCTAATGCTACTTAAAGCGGGGCAGGTGTTCCTCTGTCGAAATTTGGCAACCAAGATCGATCAAGGGACTATGGCAGCAAGCGATTGGGCCTTTAACTTCGAGCGATTCGTGGTCGAGCTTCAGCGCTCGTTAGATTTTTTTGAAAATCAGATGCGACAGGGCCAGATCATGTCGATCTTAGTGGCGCCTGTACCCGGGGTAACGAATCAGTTGATCGAACAACTGAATTTGAATTTGGTAGCTACCGCAAGCGCGCTCGATTTGAACAGGTTGTGGAATACAGGCAACTTGTTGGGTGCCAGAGACCAACACGAGTTGCTTTTTGCCCTAGGCGCCGCGTTGAGCGAGGGTCGTTAGCATGCTGCAGTCAATCAATCTTTACTCAGATGCGCTCAAACCCAAACGCGACTGGCTCTCGCTGAATTTGTTTACCGGTTATATTGGTAGTGTATTGCTAGTGCTGCTGGTGATTTCTGCTGTCGACCTCTGGGATCGCCAAAGCCTGGTGAACAGTGTGACGGCGCGCGAAGTGGCGATCGCGGAATTGGAACTACAGATTCAAGAGCTAGAGGAGCTGATAGAGGCGCGGGCGAAAGATCCCGCGTTAGAAGCACAAAAAGATGCTCTGGAGCAGGTGCAAAAAGACAAATTAACCTTGCGGCGGTTCCTAGACCAGGAGGTGCCTGGTAATGCCGATGGTTTTTCTGCATATCTTGCAGACCTTGCGCGGTTTCACGTGCGCGGGCTTCGCCTGACTGAAATCAGTCTTTTGAATGGCGGCGCAGATGTACGGCTGGAAGGTGAAGTCATCAGCGGCGACTATATTACTAACTATATTGCAGGCCTGGATAGAAGTGTGCTCTTTGCAGGCAAAGCCTTTCGAAATCTTAAATTAGATCGCACCAGTCAGGTCATTGAAGGTTTACCCGATGGCCAGGCCCTGGCTTTTGAGATTCAAACTGGGGAGGCGATCAGCGAATGAATGCGTCTTTGTGGGCAGAGCTCAGTCTTTGGTTTTCCGCCAGAGCCTCTCGAGAGCGAGCCGTAGTGCTGATCGCGACGCTCGTATTACTCGGGTATGGCTGGCAAATGTTGGTCCAAGATAATGTGGCGCGCTTTATCGGAACCGAGGGCGGTCGTCTGCAGCAATTGAACCAGCAGCAGCAAGGCTTACAGGCACAGTATGAGTCGTTAGCGGCGATTTCCGAGGCCGATCCCAACGCGTTGCTGAGGCGCACCATTGACCGGCTTGCAGCGCAGAACAAGCGCCTAGATTTAGAGATCGAGGCGCTGTCTGGCAAATTGGTGCTGCCTGCCGATATGGCGTCGGTACTGAGTCGGGTGATGGCTGAGCAAACAGGCGTGAGGTTGATCGCAATGAACAATCAGCCACCGGAGAGCTTGTTTTTTAGGACCGGTGGTGGCGAGGATAAGCCGCTGGTGATCTATAAACACGGAATCGAATTAACCCTCCAGGGAAGCTACTTGGACGTGTTGCGGTATCTAGCCGCCATTGAGAACATTGGGGTGCGTTTTTTTTGGGAACGAGTAGAATATCAGGTGGAACAATACCCACTCGGCGAGGTTTCCATAGAGGTGTTTACGCTGAGCACCCAGGAGCAATTGCTCGATGTTTAAGATTTTGCTTTTCGGACTCTGCATGGTGGCGGTAGCGCCTGTCACCAGTGCCGAGGATTTTTCGAACCTTGTCGACCCAACCATGCCGTTGCAGCTCAGTCTAGAAGGCGTCAGTCAAGCCTCATTAGGCGAGCGAGTGACCGAAGTGCTGATCGAGAGCACTGTGTATCAGGTTTCATCCATTTTAGTGCGGCCGAATCGTAAATATGCCCTGATCAATCGGCAGCGCGTTCAAGAAGGTGATGAAATTGAAGGGGCAACGGTGGCGAGTATTGATCGAGATGGCGTTACCCTAATGCGCGGTATCGAAGCGATCCGGCTCTCGCTGCATAAAGATTCCATTAAAAGGCCACGGCCATGAGGGCAGTCAAGCCTGTCATCGCTGTCAAAGCCTTCATTCTCGGAGGGCTGTTGTTGTCGCTATTGGCTTGTGAGTCTGCCGGTCCCTACGTCGCTTACGATACCAAAGTGCTCGATGAGGTTCAGGATGAACTGCTAAAGAGTCGGGAAGCCGCGGGTCAGCGCAGCAGAGTTACGCCGCCAGCCGACATCCTCCAAGCCTTGGTGCCGCCGATTTCGCTGTTGGCAGAGGCACAAGGTGCGTTAGACGTGCGATTTGATTTCTCAGTTAAAGAGGCGCTACCGATTCGCGAATTCGTGACGCTGTTGACCGCTGATACAGAGCTGAGCGTCGTGGTTCATCCAGATACCAAAGGCACGATTTCGGCTTTGGATCTAAAAAATGTCACCGTCGACAATGTGTTGGATCAAGTCAGCGATCTCTACGGTTACTCCATCGAGATCGAGGATGGCGTGTATCAGATTCGTCCAGGAGGCTTGCAAACGAGGATCTTCAGGCTGAATTACCTAAATGTGACTCGATCAGGTAATTCGAGCATGCAAATTACCGCCAGCGGCATCTCCGAAGGCGGCAATCAGGGCCGCAACAATCAGTTTGGGCAAGGTGGTAACGTGAATAATGCAGGTCAGGGCGGCTTTGCAGGGGGGCAGAATCAAGGACAGAATAATCAGAATTCTGGGCGGGCTTCCATAAACACCGAGACCGAGACCGATTATTGGAAAGATTTAGAATCGGTGATACGTAGTATTATCAGTGCGCCCAATCAGCAGGCAGGCCAAAGTGTTTCGGCCTCAGGTCGCTCGGTCATTGTATCGCCTCAAACCGGGATGATTTTGGTGCGGGCGTTTCCTAGCGAGCTTAGCGAGGTGGAAGCCTTTATCGAGGCTTCCCAAGAGGCGTTGCAACGACAGGTCATACTAGAGGCCAAAATCCTCGAAGTAGAGCTAAAAGAGGGCTTTCAATCCGGTATTAATCTTGAAGCTCTGTATCAGTCAGGTAATCGTGAGATCAGTACCAGCTACGGGCAATTAGGATCCCAAATCGATGGTATTGGCGAGCCGCTCAGTTTCGATGTGCAATTTTCTGACTTCAGCGGTGTGATAAACCTTTTAGAGACCCAAGGTAATGTTCAAGTGGTTTCAAGCCCTCGAATTTTGACACTCAATAACCAGAAAGCAATCTTCAAAGTGGGTCAGGAGGCGTATTTCTTAACCAATGCCAGCACGACCAGTTTTGGTGCGGGGATTGAGCAGACCACCAGCCAGAACAGCAGTTTAGAGCCATTTTTCTCTGGCATTGCGCTGGATGTCACCCCGCAGATCAGCGCAGCTGGTGATATTATTTTGCACATTCACCCCATCTTGAGCGAAGTCAAAGAAGACTTAAAAATTATCAATGGCCAAGAGTTCCCGCTAGCAAACAGCGCCACTCGCGAATCAGACACGATTGCTCGAGTGCGAAACGGCGAAGTCATTGTGATATCAGGTTTGATGCAGACGCGTTCGACCGGAGATAAAGCAGGTGCCCCAGGTATCAGCGAAGTGCCTTTGCTCGGGTCGGCCCTTGAGCAAAAGCAGCGAGAAACGGTTAAAACAGAGCTTGTCATTTTATTGCGCGCTTTAGTCGATGAGGGCGGCACGATGGAAGCCGTGCTGGACGAGTCCATCGACCGAGTCGGTAAGATCCGTCGAAAGATCGATCCTTATTATCGAGGCACCAAAGAGTAATGGCTAAGCGCGTCCCAAGGTCTAGGTATTTGACTCAGGCGTTAGGTCTGATTGTCTGGGCTGTTGTCACACCCCTCGCGCTTGCCGACGATGCGCCCCAGCAAAGAGAGTTTCTTGAAAGCTTTGGGGGTCAGCTAGGTAACCAGCAAATCAAGGCGAGCAACGGTGAATCTGATGTCTCTGGCCGGGATGGCCCTGTGGTGTCGCAATCAGAACAAATGCAACAGTCCGTGATTGACCTGCCTGCTGACAATGCCCTTCGAAGCGCGCGAGTCATGACGTCGGACGAGCAAGACCGAATGACTGTTCAAAAGGGCTTGGAGTTGATCGATTCTGGCGATATCGATGAAGCGATGAATTTGCTGAGCCGTTTTTTGCTTGAGAGGCCGTCAGCGCATCAAAGCCGCCAAACCCTGGCTACCATTCAATTAGCCAGCGGTAACGCCGCCAGTGCTCAAGCGACCCTGAAACAAGGATTAGCGCTAGCGCCAAATTTCGCCGGATTTAAAAAACTCTATGCCAGGCTGGTGATGGTGGTAGACCCTGAAGCTGCGGTGGCACTGCTTGATGAATTACCGCCGACGTTGGAGCAAGACCCCGATTATTTCGAGCTGTACGCAGTGTTATTGCAGCAAGTGGGCCGTTATGACGCAGCGCTTGCGATATACCGAGGTTTGCTGCAGATGGACCCAGCCTCTGGCAAGCTTTGGTTGGCTTATGCGGTAGCCCTAGAAGCAACTGGCGCGACCGAAGACGCGCTTGCGGCGCACCGCGCGGCAAACCGGCAAGGGCTCGGAGACCCGGCGCTTGATCGTTATAATCGTCTTCGGTTGAAAGCGTTGAGGTCAAAGGAATGAGCGCCCCAAAAAAAGTGCGCATTGGCGATTTGCTGGTAGAAGCCGGCGTTATCTCGCCTGCACAACTGGACGCTGGGCTAGCCGCGCAGCGAGATACTGGCAAAAAGCTGGGGCGGGTACTGATAGAGCTGGGCGCCTTGTCTGAAGATGATTTGCTTAAAGTTTTGTCTAAGCAGTTAGATCTGCCATTTGTAGGCTTACGCCAATTTCCATTTAATATTGAACTGGTCAATCGATTAGATGAGAGTTACGCCCGCCGCCATAAAGCGATTGTATTGGCAAATAAGGGCGGCATTTATCAGGTAGGCATGGCAGACCCTTTGGATATTTTTGCCTACGACGAACTTTGCTTGCTACTTAAGCAGACGATTGATATCGCCATCGTTCGAGAAAGTGAGTTGCTGGATACGTTAGATACCATCTACAGACGCACCAGCGATATTGAACACTATGCCGAAGCGCTTGACAGCGAGGTCTCAGAGGACTTGTTTGACCTTCAAGGTCTGCAGACGGGGCTCGGTGATGATGAAGCCCCGGTGGTTAAGTTGCTGCAGTCGATATTCGAAGACGCCGTACAAGTGCGCGCTTCAGACATCCATATAGAGCCTGACGATGGGGTTTTGCGAATTCGTCAGCGGGTCGATGGCGTATTGCAAGAGCAAGTGATGAAAGAGCGCCGAATCAGCGCGGCCTTGGTGTTAAGACTTAAGCTTATGGCTGGGCTCAACATATCCGAGAAACGCTTGCCCCAGGACGGCCGGTTTAGCTTGCTAGTGCGCGACCGAAAGTTAGACGTGCGGTTATCGACGATGCCCGTTGAGTTTGGAGAAAGCTGCGTGCTGCGGGTTTTGGATCAAACGGCGGGGCTGACAACTCTCGAAGAAACGGGCATGTCAGCAACAATGTTGGCCGAATTTCGGCGTATGATTCATCTGCCTTTTGGGCTTATTTTAGTCACTGGACCGACCGGTAGTGGTAAGACCACCAGCCTCTACGGCGCGCTCAACGAGTTGAATCAGGCCGGGCAAAAAATCATCACGGCAGAAGATCCGGTCGAATATAAATTGCCTCGGGTCAACCAGGTTCAAGTGAACCCGAAAATTGGGCTAGATTTTGCCAGTGTTTTAAGGGCCGCGCTTCGTCAAGACCCCGACATTATTTTAGTTGGGGAAATCCGGGACGTGGAGACTGCAGAAATCTCGCTTCGCGCCTCGATGACTGGGCACTTAGTGCTATCGACGCTGCACACCAATGATGCGATTTCATCGGCTATGCGGCTGATGGACATGGGGGTTGAACCCTTTTTGGCAGCATCAAGTTTGCGGGCGATCGTCGCCCAGCGCTTGGTACGCAAGCTCTGCGGCGAGTGTGCAAAGCCCCATACGCCAGACAACATAGAAGCCAGCTGGATGCAGCGTTATTTGCCCGCAGCGACAATCGCATCCGCCTCGATTCGGCGGGCAGAGGGGTGTCAGCATTGTAATCACACGGGTTTTCGTGGGCGGATAGGCGTCTTTGAGATGCTAACCATTCGGGACGATATCGCAGATGCCTTAAGGCGGGGCGATTCAGCGGATTTTGTGCGATTGGCTAAGGCGCAACCTGGCTTCAAGCCGCTAATCGTCGATGCCCTTGAGCAGGCGGTCAATGGCGTCACCACCCTTGGTGAGGTCTTGCGTGTGGCCCAGCAATTTGAAGAGACCGCCTTACCGTCGACCACATCGGCTGGTCCATCCGATCTAGAGGGAGCAATGTCAGGCACCCCAGATCCACTATCGACAGCGCCCTCGGGAGCAACTGAAGACATGGCGCCCGCGGACTTTAGCCTTGAGGTTCTGCGCTAATGACGGCGTTTGCTTACAAGGGGCGGAACGGTGAAGGCGGCCTGGTAGATGGTGTAATAGATGCCTCCGATATCGATGCGGCAGCCGACACGCTATTGGGCAGCCGGATTACACCCATAGAGCTGAAACCCGCTGAAGACGATGTATTAGGCGGCAGGTCGCTAAAACAAATTCTAATACCAGAGACGATCACACCGATCGAGCTAATCACGTTTTCTCGGCAGATGTATAATTTGACCAAGGCAGGTTTGCCGCTCGATCGATCGATTCGCGGGTTAGAAGGCTCGCTCACCAATCCCGCCATGCGTGCTGTTTTAAAGTCGGTGGCGCAAGGGTTAGAGCGGGGCAACACATTATCTGAAGCGATGAGTTTGCACCCGAAAGTGTTCAGTGATTTGTTTTTAAGTCTGGTAAGAGTCGGCGAAAACACCGGTCGACTCGATCTCGCTTTCCAAGATCTTGCGAAGTATATGGAGATTGAGCGCACTACCAGCAAACAATTGAAAAGCGCGACTCGTTACCCAACATTTGTGTTGATGGCGATGGCCGGCGCGCTCGCGGTCATTACCGTGTTTGTCATTCCGGCCTTTTCGGGCGTTTTTGAAAAGTTAGGGGCGGATCTGCCTTGGCAAACCCGGGCCCTAATCGGAGCATCTGATTTTGCTGTGGGTTTTTGGCCATTATTGCTAGGGCTAATAATCATCGGTTACGGCGGGTTTCAGTTTTGGGTGCGGACCCCGAGGGGTGGCCTAATTTGGGATCGGTTCCGATTAAAAATCCCGTTGGTCGGGACGATTTTTGAGCGCATTGCCCTTGCCCGCTTTGCGAAGACCTTTGCGATTATGGGCCGTTCTGGTGTACCCATTGTGACGTCGCTCAATGTGGTCTCCGAGGTGGTAGGCAATAAATTTGTCGGTTCGCGGATCGCGGGTATGGGGGCAGGGGTTGCAAGAGGCGAATCTTTGTATTTAACGGCCCAACGAAGCCAAATTTTCCTACCCCTGGTATTACAGATGATCGCAGTCGGTGAGGAGAGCGGAAACTTGCCAGAACTATTAGATGAAGTCTCCGACTTTTATGATGGCGAGGTTGAATATGATTTAAGCCGGCTGACCGCTAGCATCGAACCCATCCTCATTATGTTTATTGCGGTGCTAGTATTGATTCTGGCATTGGGCGTGTTCTTACCGATTTGGGATTTGGGTGCGGCAGCGCGGTAAGTTGACGTTTGCTGAGGGTATGGGTTGGTCTTAACATAAATCCCAGCGCGAGGTTCAGGTGGAGGATCGGCGAGGGCTAGAGTCTATGCAAGGCCTATAAAACTGACAAAAAGAATGCTTTTTTGAAACAAAAAGTAACTAAATTAACAAAATAGCTCAATTCTGAACTTGAATTGAGCCCAATAGAAAGACAAACTTAAAGCGTTAACTCAGGGAGTGAAGAGATGAACCATTTAAAAAGAGATACTCAGAAAGGCTTTACCATTGTCGAGCTGGTGGTCGTAATTATTATCCTTGGAATTTTGGCGGCAACGGCTTTGCCGAGATTCTTAGATGTAAGTGAGGACGCCCACATTGCAGCTGTTGATTCGGTAGAGGGCGCACTTAGCACTGGGTTA